>JBHAEB010000065.1:0-4303 GCA_041855345.1 Arachnia sp.
ATCCGGGCCCGCGGATGCTCGAGCCAACATAGCTGGATCAGCCAAGCTCTGATATGAGGCATACAGTCCTTCATCCACTAGGTGGCGAACAAGGCTCGTTTTACCAACCGCACGGCGGCCCTCCAAGATCGTGACCTTGTGGGCCGCTCGGGTTGCAAACGCCTGTTCGATGGCCCGCAATCGGTAATTTACCCCATTCATAGGAAAAATCCTACATCGGATGCAGGAATTTTCCTACATCCGATGCGTCATTTTTCACTCATACGTCCTCTGGGAGGGTGACTGACCACTAGAAGACCCATCGAATCGGTGAGGTCGAGCCCCGCGCTGGCGGGGGCCGGGATCCAGGTCGGCGAGAACGTCGTACGGGCCTCTCAAGCCCCGGGGCGTGGATACCCCGTCATCCCCACCCCTGCCCGTTCGTCTAATGACGGATTTTGAGGCCCTGGAGCGGGTTGTGGGGTCGTGATGTCCCGTCGTTCCAGGTAAGATGGGGCCCGATGTCAATGCCGTCGGTTCACCGACGGCTCTTTCATGGAACGGGAGCCTTGCGTGAGCGAACCCCAGGTCAGTGAACCGGAACCCCTCGATGAGAATGGTCTAGCTGGCAGCACCCACACCGATGCTGCCTATGATGCCGATCAAATCTCGGTCCTGGAGGGCTTGGAGGCGGTCCGCAAACGCCCCGGCATGTATATCGGCTCGACGGGTGAACGCGGCCTGCATCACCTGGTCTACGAGATCGTCGACAACTCCGTCGACGAGGCCTTGGCCGGGCATTGCGACCAGATCGACGTCGCCCTTCTCGATAACGGTGGGGTACGCGTCGCTGACAACGGTCGCGGCATTCCCGTCAAGGAACACCCCATCGAAAAGATCCCCACCGTGACCCTGGTGCTGACGGTGCTCCATGCCGGCGGCAAGTTCGGCGACGGTGGCTACAAGGTTTCCGGTGGTCTGCACGGCGTCGGGTCCTCCGTCGTCAACGCCTTGTCCCGGGAGTTCACTGTCGAGGTTTCCCGCGATGGTTACCGTTACGCGCAAACCTTCGAGCTGGGCGTGCCCAAAGCCGACCTGCGGCAGCTGGAGGAGACCGAGGATCGCGGCACCACCATCACCTTCTATCCCAGCCCCGATATCTTCGAGACCACCGAGTTCAACTATGAGACCCTGGCCACGCGATTCCGCGAGATGGCCTTCCTCAACAAGGGGTTGCGGATCACGCTGACTGACCTGCGCACGGTGGATCGTGAGGGCGAGGACTCCGAGGAGGAACAACGCTTCGATTCCTTCCGTTTCGAGAACGGTCTGATCGACTATGTGCGTTACCTCTCACAATCCAAGGATCCGATCCACCCCAGCGTCATTGATGTGGAGAGCCACGACGAGACCCAGGGCATGAGCCTGGAGATCGCGATGCAGTGGAACTCCTCCTATGCCAACTCGGTACACACCTTCGCCAACACCATCAACACCCACGAAGGTGGCTCCCACGAGGAGGGTTTCCGGGCGGCACTGACCAACACCGTCAACCGGTGGGGTGAGACCTGGGGATTGGTGAAGAAGAAGGAAGACCGGGTTTCTGGCGACGATATCCGCGAGGGCCTGACCGCCATCATCTCCATCAAACTGCAAGAACCGCAGTTCGAGGGTCAGACCAAGACGAAGCTGGGCAACACCGAGGCCAAGTCCTTCGTGCAGAAGGTGGTCAACGACCGGCTGGGCGACTGGTTCGAGCGCAACCCCCACGAGGGTAAGGACATCATCCGCAAATCGCAGGCCGCGGCGGCTGCCCGGATCGCGGCTCGCAAGGCCCGCGACCTGGCCCGTAACCGTAAGGGGCTGCTGGGTGGCGGTGGTTTGCCCGGCAAGCTGGTGGACTGCCAGTCCCGTAACCCCGCCGAATGCGAGGTATTTATCGTCGAGGGCGACTCCGCTGGCGGTTCTGCGCGAGGTGGCCGTGACCCGAAAACCCAAGCGATCCTGCCGATCCGCGGCAAGATCCTCAACGTCGAAAAGGCCAGGCTGGACAAGATCCTGGCTAATAAAGAGGTTGAGGCCATCATCAATGCGCTGGGCACTGGTATTCAGGACGAATTCGACCTGGACAAACTGCGCTACCACAAGATCGTGCTGATGGCCGACGCCGACGTCGACGGCGCGCATATCCGCACCCTGCTGCTGACACTGCTATTCCGCTTCATGCGGCCACTGATCGACGCGGGCCACGTCTACCTGGCTCAGCCGCCGCTGTTTAGGTTGCGCTGGACCAACGCCCCCCACGAATTGGCCTACACCGACGCCGAACGCGACGCCATGCGCGACGCTGGCCTGGCGGCGGGCAAGAAACTGCCCTCAGTCAACCCGATCCAGCGTTATAAAGGTTTGGGTGAGATGAATGCCGATGACCTGTGGGAGACCACGATGGATCCCGCGAAGCGGATCCTGTTGCAGGTCACCTTGGAGGATGCCGCGATGGCCGACCAGATGTTCTCCATCCTCATGGGTGAGGACGTCGAACAGCGCCGCAGCTTCATCCAGCACAATGCCCGCGACGTCCGCTTCCTGGACATCTGATCCGAGCCCGAGAGATATAAGGAGCAGCTGTGGCTGACGAGAATGTTGACGAACAACTCGAAGCTGAGGCCCAAGGGCTTATGACCATGGAAGGGCAGACCCAGCCGGTTGATCTTCAGGTCGAGATCCAGAAGTCCTACCTCGATTACGCCATGAGCGTCATCGTCGGACGTGCCCTGCCTGATGTGCGGGATGGTCTGAAGCCGGTGCATCGTCGCGTGCTCTATGCGATGTGGGATGGCGGTTATCGCCCGGACCGGGGCTGGAATAAATGTTCTCGCGTGGTCGGTGAGGTCATGGGTTTGTACCACCCTCACGGCGACTCGGCGATCTACGACACCCTGGTGCGGCTGGCCCAGCCCTGGGCGATGCGACTGCCGCTGGTCTCTGGTCAAGGCAACTTCGGTAGCCAAGGCAATGACAAAGCAGCTGCCATGCGGTACACCGAGTGCAAGCTGGCGCCGTTGGCTGCTGAGATGGTGCGAGAAATCGAGCAAAACACCGTCGATTTCAAGCCCAACTATGACAATCGTGAAACTGAGCCGACGGTGCTGCCTGCCCGGTTCCCGAACCTGCTGGTCAACGGCTCCACTGGTATCGCCGTCGGCATGGCCACCAATATCCCCACCCACAACCTGCGTGAGGTCAATGACGCAGTGCAGTGGGCGCTGACCCATCCCGAAGCCACCAAGGAGGAGCTGCTAGAGGCAGCGATGGCCCGCATCCAGGGCCCCGATTTTCCCGGCGGCGGATTAATCGTCGGTAGGCAGGGCATTGAGGATGCCTACCGGACGGGTCGCGGTTCTGTAGTGATGCGTGCGGTGATGGATCTGGAGGAGGATTCCTCAGGTCGTCAATTGATCGTGATCACCGAGTTGCCCTATATGTGCAACCCCGACAATTTAGCGGTGAAGATCGCCGAATTGGTCAATTCCGGGAAACTGACGGGGATCGCGGATATTCGCGACGATACCTCCGCCCGTACCGGGTTGCGGCTGGTGATCGTGCTCAAGCGCGATGCCCAACCGCGGGTGGTGATGAACAACCTGTATAAGCACACCGCCCTGCAGGACACCTTCGGCTGCAATATGTTGGCACTGGTCGACGATGTGCCTAAGACTCTGCGGCTCGACCAGTTCATTTCGCTGTGGATCAAACACCAAATCGAGGTCATTCGTCGCCGTACCAAGTTCCAGCTTGACGACGCCGAAAAACGCGCCCATTTGGATCGCGGTCTGGTCAAAGCCCTCAATATGTTGGACGAGGTCATCGCCTTGATCCGCGCCTCCCGTACCGCCGAAGAGGCCTCGCAGGGGTTGCAGCAGCTCCTCGATATCGACGAGTTGCAGGCCCGATTCATCCTGGACCAGCAGTTGCGTCGACTGGCCTCGATGGAGATCCAAAAGATCATTGATCGGCTCGCTGAGATTGAGCGACTGATCGCCGATCTTAAGGACATTCTGGCCTCCGACGAGCGGCAGCGCGCCATCGTCGGCCAGGAATTGCAGGAGATCACCGATAAATACGGTGATGAGCGGCGCACCCGTATCGTGGCTGCCGATGGTGATTTCTCAGAGGAGGATTTCATCGCCGACGAGGATGTGGTGGTCACTATCACCCATGGCGGCTATGCCAAACGCACTCGCGCCGACCAATATCGTGTTCAGAAACGGGGCGGCAAGGGGGTTCGTGGGGCGACGCTGCGAGCTGATGATAGATCGGAAGA
>JBHAEB010000066.1:0-20134 GCA_041855345.1 Arachnia sp.
CCCCTACTACGCGGAGAACTCGCCCTCCTCGTCCACCACCTCTCCAACACCGGCCCCGAACGATAAACCTGCTTTTACGCGGCTTATGAGGATTCTTCCGCGATTTCGCGCGGATGAATCGCGGAAAAGCAGGCGGAGCGGCGCAGGCGGGGCGGGGCAGCGCGGCGGGGCGGAGCCGAGCGGGGCAGGCGGGGCGGCGCATGGGGGTCCTGGGCATGATCCGGTAGCTACGACGCTGGGGTGGCGACGCAGAGCCACAACCTAGAATCAGCCCATGGGCCCGTTCAGCGAGATGACTAGCAACACCACACCTGAATCGGAGGAGTTGGACGATTCAGCCCCTGGTTGGGATGCGATCAGCCAGGCTTGCGATCAGGTATACCCCGATCAGCCCTCACCCTTGCACTTCGGTTCTGCGTTGCCCGCTTTCCTCGGCGGCCCACCGCTGCAAGGGGTCTCGGTCTACCGCGCTGCGACACCGCGTCCGCACTGGCACTACGTGGGCTACGGCCTCACTGACCTCTACGGGGACCAGGACGGCCCCGACGAAGAGGGGGACTCCGGCTTCGGTTTCGAGTTGACCTTCAGACTCGCTGATGATGAGGCCTTAACTGGGGAACCCCCGCAGTGGCCGATCAGCCTGCTACAAAACCTGGCGAAATATGTCTTCTCCTCGGGAAATCCAATTCACCCTGGACACTATTTCAACACCAATGGCCCCATCGAACAGGGCAGCGACACCACGCAAATCGGGCTGGGATTCGTGCTGGACCCGCAACTTGGCCAGATCGATACCCCGAGCGGACGGGTGCGCTTCGTGCAGGCAACCGGGCTGACCGGAGATGACTTAGAGGACTGCGCGGCCTGGGACACTAAGAAGCTGCTGGACCTGATGGCAGATGCCACTCCGCTGTGGATCACCGACATGCACCGTCCCTCACTGCGCAGCACCCCAGAGCTGGCGGCCACGATCGACGAGGGCAAGGTTCGCGACGGCTCTTCCACGGGTGGGCAGTTCGTCGACGTCTTGGGGGTGGAGCGCAACGGTGACGAGGTTGTTATCACGATTGGTGCCAAGATCGTGGCGACGCTAGGCGAACGCCTGCTGGGTCGACTGCCATTCCACCGGAGCTTCGTGCTGAGCAGCCGAGATCATGTGCTGATCCTCGACAGTGGCCCCGAAACCAAGGCTCAAGTGGAAGACGGCAGCACCACCCTCTGGCTGACAGCCACTGATCTGGCGACCGTGGTGGCCACGCTCAAACCGATCGCCGGTGATTACATCGCCCCAGAGGGGGTGCGGTGGCACGTGGAGCAGACCAAGATCAAAGACCAAGAAGGCAATGTCATCGAGGTCATCGGCTAGACAGCTACGGTTAGTTGCGCCGGGCGCAACCTCGATTTCCATCGCCACTTGAGACCTTGACTCCGCCAAGTGGACGACATCACGTAGTAGTTGTTGCCCCACAAAGCCAACTACCGTAGATATATGTCTGTTCACCAGGCCATGACGGCCATCACACCTGTGGAGACTCGCAATATCGGCGCGTTGGCCACAGACCTTATCGTCACCGATTTTCATCTCAATGTACCGATGCTGCTGATCCCGACAGTCGAAGGCATCATGCATTATTGGCTGCTTGGCCCGGCAGGCAACCGCTGGTCCGAGCAGCCAACGTCACGCCCTAAAACCCCCCGGGAGGACCCGGAGCGGGGGATCTCATTCCAACTAGATGGGCTAGATCTGGTGGCCCGGGCCACCGAGGACAACACCCTAGCCGTGGTGGAAGCAGATACGGACCAGCCTATCCAGGACCCCTTCGTCGGCCACACCGATAAGGTCACCGATATTGCTGTGATCACCGCCCCTTGGGGACAAATCTGGCTGGCATCCGCTAGCGCTGATGGAACCGTACGGCTCTGGGATCCAGAAACTGGGGAACCATTTGGGCCACCGTTGATTGGGCACGATGGTCCGGTCAACCACGTTCGGGGTGTCGAATTTCCTGACCAACGCCTCCTCATAGCAACCGCTGGTCAGGACAACACAGTCCGGCTATGGCCGATACCCTATCCGTCATGATCGGCGTCGAAGGAATTCATCTGCCTCAGTTGACGCGCGCTATTCCCCTATTGGCGGGAGTCACGATGGGTGCCGAGGATATATATACGCCGCTGGGTTATCCGGTTACGGCGATTATTCCCGTCCCGACAACCAGCTTTGCCTTATTGGTCGGCCGTGAACAAACCCAGCTGTGGGATTACAACCTCAACATTGTGATGCTTCGACTACCAGACTGTAGCGCGGTGGCGCCTTATTGGAATGTTGATGGTTCATTGTGTTTCGCCGGTGTCACTGAGCAGCGTCTCAGGTTTTGGGGAATCGACGGGAAACCCGCGGCAGCTGATCTACCCCTACCCAATCCAGATGGTTTTGCCCAGGCACTGATCGCGTTCACCATCGACAATCAGCCTCGATTAGCGGTGGGCGACGACGAGGATCCTGAGGTCCATATCGTTGACCCTGCCACCGGGCAACTGCTCTCCCATCGAGTCACACCCGATGAGGATGAGGGTGTGCTGTCCCTAACGTCGGGGGTCCATGACGGCAAGACGCTAGTGGTAACCGGCGGCTGGGATCGTCGTATCTGCTTGTGGGACCCCACCACCGGACAACTTGTGGTGAGGACCTATTTCGGGATGGTTGACGAACAACTGTGGGGGCACACTGAGGCAGTGGAATACCTACGCTGGTTCACCATCGAAGGTCAACCGCGGATCGCATCTGGCAGCGAGGACCGTACGGTCGCGGTCTGGGATGCGCTCACTGGCGCCTGCCTAGGCAGAAGCCCTGCCTTCCCAGGGTTCCTGAAAGGCCTTGCCGTCGGCACCGACCGAACCGGAGACACACGGCTCATTACCGCGACCGACCACACCATCCACATCCTCGATGCTCAAGCCCAGCCTGTCGCCGAGCTTGAGGTATCCACAGAGATTCACAGCGTCACGATCTTGCCCGATAATCGGATGGGTATCGGATACCACGACGCAGTGGCCGTCATCGACTGGACGTGTATGGCTCGGGCGTGATTGCCCGCCGCTCCCACATCACTCAACAGCGACGAAGTAGCCGTCATCGTATGGGTTCGCCAGCTGAGGGCGGGGTGCCACCGATATCCCACCCTCGTGGCTGGGATATGCAGGCAACCGATTTCACCAGTTCACCGGAGCAAATAGAGGGCCGAGACGACGGTCAGCCCCAAGATAATGCGCATAAACCAGCGCTCATTTAGATGTTTGATGGTGAGGCGACCCAGCCAGGTGCCCAGCAGCGTGATCGGAGCCAGGATCAGCAGGAGACCGATCGCATCTACACCGAGTAGCCCAAGCCCGATTGAGAACGGCAGTTTGGTCACATTCACCAGAAAGAAGAACCAGGCCTGGGTGCCGAGGAAACGCATCATGTCGAATCGGGCTGCCAGGAAATACAGGGTCATCACGGGACCGCCAGCATTGGCTGCCATCGTCGTAAATCCCCCGAGCATGCCGTAGCTGATGCGAGCCACAGCCCCCTCCCCCGCCAGCGCCCCCAGGTCACGGGCACGAGACCACAAGGTCAACGCGGTCAATCCCAGCAAGATCACACCCAGGGTGCGTCGCATCACGGTGTTATCGACATAGGCCAGAAACACCGCGCCGACACATAATCCAGCAACCACCGGCGGCGCCAACCGTCGTAGCGACTGGAAATCGGCGTTCTTGCGATAGGCCCAGATGGCCACCAGATCGCCAACTAACAACAACACCAGCAACACTGCTGTCGACTCCCGGGCCGGTAGCACCGTCGCGAACATCGCAACGACGAGGGTCGCCAGCCCAGGCAGCGCGGTCTTAGCCACCCCGACCAACAGCGCGCCGACACCCAACAGCACCCACGCCCAGAAGGTCACATCAGCCACGGAATCACCTTATGTCATTACATAACATCCGCCGCCAGCGCCCCTAAGTCACTGACCCCAGACCCCCACCTGCTTTTCTGCGATTCATCCGGCCTAAACGCCCCGAAAACCCCCATGAACCGCACAAAAGCAGGCACCAAGCCGCCTGTGGGCTACCCGATGTCGAGGACCTCGCCGTCGTCGAGTAACCGGGCTTTCCGGGCTCCCTCTCGCTCCAACCAACCAGTGATCGACGCGGCGATACCCCGGCCAGTGCGATTCAACAAGCCATCGTGGACGCCAAGCACCAGGGCTGGCCGAACCTTCCTGACATAGCGGATCAGGTCCACCGAGCGAAGCCATGGGGCGTTGATGGGGGTGATCAGTACCCGCACCGGGGTCGGCGGGTCAATGTGCTCATCGCCGGTGATCAGCACCCCATCGCCGACGATATATCCCCGATTCAGCGGGGCAGCGATCTCGGGGTGCAGCTCGGCATGCCTATCTCCACAGACCCGGATCGGCAGCTGACCGACGGTGAACTCGTCGCCCGGTTCGGCAACATGAACGCCCTCGTTGGGGAGAAAATCCTCGGCGGCATCGGCTGGCAGCCACACCGGAATCCCCTGGGCCAACGCCCCAGCGATCACCTTGGGATCGAGATGATCGGGATGACGATGGGTCACGAGAACAGCATCCACCCCATCCACCGAGACTGGGGCGAACTCTCCCGGATCGACCAACACGACGCTGTCGCCGTCAGTGATAGTTACGCAAGCATGGTGCAGTTTGGTGATTCGCATAGGTCAGCCCAGCAGCTTGGAACGTAGCTGTGCAACCCTGCGTTGCTTGGTCTCGTCGCGTTTGGCGTCGACGATAGCCGTGGCCCATTCGCGTTGGTGGCTGTACGACAGCTTCTCCCAGGCGGCACGAAGCTCGGTGTCGGCGTCGAGCTGTTGCTGTAGCTCTGCGGGCGGGGTGATCACCCGTTCCTCGGTGTCGAGTGCCACCACAGCCTTCACTGCGTCGCCAATCTCCACCCCGAGGGCTTTCCGATTGGCCTTGCTGAGAAACACACACGGCGCGCCGGTCATCCGCGAGACCCGCACCCGCACCGTCTTGTCGCCAACGGTCAAGGTGACCGGCGGCTGCTTGGCGGTGCCAAGCTGGGCGGCCTGCTCTTCGGTCAGTTCAATGGCCCCCGCTGGACCAGAGGGGACGATGGTGGTGTCAAACTCTAGAGCCATCATGGGATCCTACCGGAACATGTGGATCAAACTAGACCTTAGATCAGATCGTTGATCATGATCGATTGCTCCCGGCCAGGTCCGACGCCGATGCCGGAGATGCGGCACCCAATCAGCTCCTCCAGGCGCAGGACATAGGCCTGACAGGCTGCGGGCAACTCATCGAAGCTGCGGCAGCCAGAAATATCCTCGACCCAGCCTGGGAGATATTCGTAGATCGGTTTCGCGTGGTGGAATTCCGACTGGGTGACCGGCATCACGTCGTGGCGCACACCATCGACGTCGTAGGCCACACACACCGGGATCTGCTCCCAGCCCGAGAGGATATCGAGCTTGGCGAGGAAAATATCGGTAAAACCATTGATCTTCGCGGCCTGCTCCACCACCAAAGCATCGAACCAGCCGCAGCGACGGGGACGTCCGGTGGTAGCGCCGAACTCGCCACCCTCTTCGCGCAGCCGGTCACCGTCGGCGTCGAACAACTCGGTCGGGAAAGGACCCTCGCCGACGCGGGTGGTGTATGCCTTCGCGATCCCGATGGAGCGATCGATACGGGTGGGGCCGACGCCGGCGCCGGTGCAGGCGCCAGCCGCAATCGGGTTGGAGGAGGTGACATAGGGGTAGGTGCCGTGGTCGACGTCCAGGTGATGGGCCTGAGCGCCCTCGAACAGCACCACCTCACCACGATCCAGAGCGTCGTTGACGAAACGCCCACTGTCGATGACATGCGGACGGATCGCCTCGGCGTGCCCTAGCAGCGACTGCACGATCTCCTCAGCCTCGATGGGGCGACGGTTGTAGACCTTGACCAGCAGCTGGTTCTTCTGGTCAAGGGCCGCCTCCACCTTCTGGCGCAGGATCGACTCGTCGAAGATGTCCTGGATGCGGATGCCCATCCGGTTGACCTTGTCGGAGTAGGCGGGGCCGACGCCGCGGCCGGTGGTTCCAATACGGCGCTTGCCCAGGAAACGCTCGGTGACCCGGTCGATGACCTTGTGATATTCGGTGATGATGTGGGCATTGGCGCTGATCAACGGATGCGGCACGACCACGCCGCGACTAGACAGCATCCCCAATTCCTCGGCCAGCACATCCAGGTCTACGACGACGCCGTTGCCGATCACCGTCGTGGTGCCAGGGTTGAGAATGCCTGAGGGCAGCAGGTGCATGACGAACTTCTCGCCGCCCACCACCAGGGTGTGGCCGGCATTATTGCCCCCCGAATAGCGCACACACAGATCGACGCGATCGCCGAGCTGATCTGTCGCCTTGCCCTTGCCTTCGTCCCCCCATTGGGCGCCGACTACGACAACACTAGGCATGACATCCTCCAAAACGCGAAGCAAGCCCCGTGCGAGGGGGCCTTACCGGCATATTCTACTGGCAACCGGCACTTCCTATCACCAGCCGTTTGGTCAGCAACAACTTGTCGGTATTCGCTGGTGCCGGGAGCTGGGATGGTGCAAGCTGATTCTCAATGGCTGAGCCCATCTGTGATGAGCACAACTATCGATGTCACCAGCTATGCAACGAGGCAGGAATGTCATGAAGAAACTGATCAACAATCCCGACGATGTCATCGCCGAGGCCCTCATCGGGGTGGCCGCCGCCCACGACGATATTCGTGTCGATCATCAGGCCCGCGTCATCTTCCGAGCCGAACCGACCAGGGCGGGCAAGGTCGCGCTGATTTCCGGCGGCGGCTCTGGCCATGAACCTCTCCATGGCGGTTTCGTCGGCTTCGGCATGCTCGATGCTGCCTGCGCGGGCGAGGTGTTCACCTCCCCTACCCCTGACCAGATGCTCACCGCCACTCAGCAGGTCGACGCTGGCGCGGGTGTGGTGCACATCGTCAAGAACTACACCGGCGATGTGATGAACTTCGAGATGGCCGCTGAAATGGCTGCTGATCTGGGGATTCGGGTGGAGACGGTGGTAGTGGCCGACGACGTTGCTGTCCAAGATTCCCTGTACACCGCCGGGCGGCGGGGTGTGGGGCTGACCGTCTTGATGGAAAAGATTCTCGGTGCTGCCGCGGAACAGGGACGTGACCTTGATGGGGTGATCGCTGTCGCTGACAAGGTGAATCAGTCGGGTCGGTCTATGGGGATGGCACTGACGTCATGCACTGTCCCGGCCGCCGGGAAACCCACCTTCGATCTGCCCGAAGACCAGATGGAGATCGGTATCGGTATTCACGGTGAACCTGGACGACACCGCGAACCGTTGACCAACGCCCAAGACATTGCCCGGCAACTGGTTGAGCCGATCCTCGCTGACTATGGCTACGGCGGCAGCGAGGTGATCGTCATGGTTAACGGCATGGGCGCCACCCCCATGCTTGAGTTGTACCTCATGTACGGCCAGGTCAAGGCCCTGCTTGAGGCAGCTGGGATCACCGTCGCACGGAACCTCGTGGGGAACTACATCACCAGCCTGGATATGGCTGGCTGCTCGGTCACCTTACTCAAGGCCGATTCGGAGCTTCTGGAACTGTGGGATGCCCCAGTCAAGACAGCAGGGCTACGCTGGGGGATCTGATGATTACGACCCACACCTGCACCACCTGGCTGCGTCACTTCGCGCAGCTCATCGAGACCAACAAGGCCCTGCTCACTGACCTAGATTCCGCTATTGGCGACGCAGACCATGGCATCAATATGGCACGCGGCATGGCCGCGGTGGTCGCGAAATTGGATGACTCCGCCGCCCTCAATGCGGTATTCAAATCCACTGGAATGGCGTTGGTGGGTAGCGTCGGTGGGGCTTCTGGTCCGCTCTACAGCACCTTGTTCATGAAAATCGGCGCCGAGTTGGGGGCCGCCAATGAGGTTTCCGCCAGCGACTTCGCCGTCGCGTTACGGGCTGGTCTCGACGGTGTCATGACCCGCGGAAAAGCCAGTTTGGGTGAAAAAACCATGGTTGATGCGTTGAGCCCTGCGGTGGTGGCTTTTGAAGGTGCTGCCGGTGATGGCGCCGCCACGGCTGCGGCAGCGGCTTCGGCCGCCGCCCAAACCGGGCGCGATGCCACCACCCCCATGGTGGCCACGAAGGGGCGGGCTTCGTACCTGGGGCCGCGTTCGGTCGGGCACCAGGATCCTGGCGCCACCTCGACCGCACTGCTTTTTGAGGCCCTCGCGGCCGCCACCCAGGAGGGTTGAGTAATGGCTCTGGTCGGGATCGTCGCGGTATCCCATTCAGTGGCGCTGGCTGAAGCCGCCGTGGAACTAGCCCTGCAAATGGTTCACGGCCCCCGACCAGAGATCATCATCGCCGCAGGAACCGCTGAGGGCGGTCTCGGTACCGACGCCACCTCGGTGGCTGAGGCCATCACTGCCGCCGACCAAGGGGCGGGGGTAGTAGTTCTTATGGATCTGGGATCGGCGGTGTTGAGCACCGAATTCGCAGTCGAGTTACTGGCCGACGACGGCATCGATATTCGCGTTATTCCTGCCCCCTTCGTGGAGGGGCTGCTGACTGCGGTCGTCGCCGCTGCGGGTGGTGCTGACCTAGACCAGGTAGCCGAACAGGCCTGCTCAGCCATCGCCCCGAAGCTCTCAGCTCTCGGGATGGATGAGCCTGCCGTCGCCCTGCCCTGCTATGGGGAGCCGGATTACGCCCCGCCGACAGCCGATGCTGAAGGCAGCGTGATCCTGCCCAATCCGGCAGGCTTACACGCTCGCCCCGTCGCGATGCTGGTTGCCGAGCTATCGAAGTTCGACGCTGAGGTGTGGCTGACCTGCGGCACCCACAGCGCTAACGCCACCTCCGCGATTGGTCTGGCCACGCTCAATGCCCGTCAAGGTGATGAACTGTGGGTGATGGCGACGGGACCTCAGGCGGTAGAAGCGGTCGCGGCGGGGGTGGCGCTGATCGAGGCTGGTTTCGGGGAACTCGACCAGCCGCCAGCTGATCCGTCCCCAGTGAGAATCGCAGGGGCGATGGGGGTCTCACCGGGACGGGTGGTCGGTGTCGCCAGATTGATGGCGGCCCCCATCACTGAGCCGAGCCCCACCATGATCACCGATGTTGCCCAGGAACGGGCCCGGTTGGCGACGGCTCTATCTCAGGTGGCTGCTGACTATCAACGACGAGCCGAGCAGATGGCTGGCCAGGCCACCGAGATCTTCCACGCCACCGCAGCCCTGGCCCGGGACCCAGAATTGCTGAGCGCAGCCCAGGCTCGGGTCGATGCCTGCGGGGTGGACGCCGCAGTGGCGATGTGGCGGGCGGCAGCCATGGTGACGGATCGGATGGCCGCTGCTGGCGGGATGCTCGCCGAACGAACCACTGACATCGCCGATATTCGGGACCGCGTCATCTGCCAGCTCACGGATCGTCCCATGCCAGGGATCCCCGATAGTGATGAGCCCTTCGTGCTGGTGGCCCACGATCTGGCCCCCTCCGATGCGGCGTCGCTGAATCCCGATCGGTGCCTGGCTGTGGTGACTGTCGCTGGCGGCCCCACCTCCCACACCTCCATCCTGGCTCGCAGCATGGGTATTCCTGCTGTGGCTGGGTTGACCGCCGCGATGCGGATCCCCGAGGGGGCATTGGTTCTGGTTGATGGCAGTAGCGGTCAGATCATCGTCGAACCGGATGAAGTGGAACGTTCCGGGGCACGACGCGCCCCCGAGCCGCTGCTGCCTTTGGCCGCTGCTGGGGCCACCGCAGATGGACACAACATCGCACTGCTGGCCAATGTTGACTCTGCCGAGACCGCGACAATCGCCCATGAGGCCAGGGCTGAGGGGATCGGGCTGTTGCGCACCGAGATCTGCTTCTTGGCAGCTGAGGCCGAACCCAGCGTTGAGGAACAGGTGAGGGTGTATAGCCAGGTGTTTGCGCCATTCGCTGGGCGACGGGTGGTGGTGCGCAGCCTCGATGCTGGCAGCGATAAACCTATGCCCTTCCTCACCCTCCCAGCTGAGGACAATCCTGCGCTAGGGATCCGCGGCTACCGCACCACCACCTACGCCGAGGATGTGTTGCGACGGCAACTAGCCGCTATCGCTCAGGCGGCGAAACTCAGCTCCGCTGATGTGTGGGTGATGGCCCCGATGATCGCAACTCCCAGCGAGGCGGCGCAGTTCGCGTCGCTGGCTAGGGATGCGGGACTGGGCAAGATCGGAGTGATGGTGGAGACACCCTCGGCTGCGCTGCAAGCCGATGAGATCCTGAGCCATGTCGATTTCCTCAGCATCGGCACCAACGATCTGACCCAATACACGATGGCTGCGGATCGGCAAGAACCGAGGTTGGGCCAGTTCCAGGATCCGTGGCAGCCGGCCGTGTTGCGGCTAGTGGAGTGTGTCGGTAGAGCGGGACGACGACACGCAAAGCCGGTGGGCGTTTGCGGTGAGGCCGCAGCCGATCCTGAGCTGGCTCCGGTGCTGGTGGGTTTGGGGGTCACCTCGCTATCGATGAGCCCGCGTGCGATGGAACCCGTCAGGCAATCGCTGGCCAGGTTCACCCTCAACCATTGTGAGGCCGCTGCAGCCGCAGCCATAGCTGCGGCAGACCCCAACGATGCCCGCCAGCGAGCAGCCCAGTCACTTCGCCTGTGAGTTGAGCGCTGCCGAGCTGGGGATCGGGTGGACTGTTCTATGGCACGCCGCCCCGCAACCTCCCAATCCGGGCCCGAAACACAGGCACATACCGGGCCGCTAGCCCAACGACGAGGAGACCACGGGTGTAGGCACATCCCAAGAAGGAACTTGAGAAGCCCTCAGCCCCGTTGCTTCAGGGCAGCGACGATTAATCGCGCCACCTTGACCGCCTTCGAACTGCCCTTCCGACCAGCCAAGGCAACGACATGAGGCAGCTCGACGTGCACCTCCTTCGGCACCTCTGCCAGGAACCGGAGCACCGCCTCAAAGACCGCACCTGTGCTGCTAGGTAGTCGCTCTTGGGCAGCAAGCAGCTCAGCCAAACCCACCAGAGAGGGCCAAGCCAAGACCAAAGCGTTGGCCTCCGCCAGCGCGATGAGCAGGGCCAGTTGACGTTGATAGGACCTGATCCTCAATTCATCACACCACCCTTGCAGCCAGGGTTCAGCCAGGTCCGTTGGCAACAGTCTGCCTTCATCCCAGGCGGTGAACATCGCACCCGCTATCCGCTCACGCTGGGCTGGTCCCACTTGGTCGACGACAGCCAGCGTCGCCAACCCCACCACCGGACCGCACTGGATGGCCGAATCGAGCAGATACTCCAGGTGGGCTGTGCTTGTGGCGGCACCAGCCTCAGAAACTCGGGCCAGCACCTCGGCAGCTGGGCGCGAGGGGTGCGCAGGCAGAAACCCCATCACGTCGGCGCGCTCACTGAGCCGACCTGGACGGTACTTCCAACTCCAAGCGCTCCCGCACCTCATCAGCTCCGCCGCTTGAGGATACTCACCCACCACCTCGACTCCCCGCATCTGGGGACCTTCCGACTCTGATGCCTCCCAGAGCCGCAGTTCAGCCGCACTTACTGGCTGCTGCCAGACTTCCAGTACGTCACGTAACCGAAGTTTGGTCTCCCCCACCACGGCGTTGGCTATGCCCTCCCAGTTGCCATTTCCGTCGACTCGGGCCAGAGCTACAAGAAGGTCGGCGGTCATTAGCGGTTGGTCGCACTCGATATAACGCTGCACCCGCTCTTGCAGCTCCTGCCATGACAGGCGGTTTCCGTGATGGGTTGGGGTGGATAGCAGGCAGGGCACCTTTCCAATCGCATTCAACGCCTCGTAGGCATGCCAGCTGACGAACTCGGTGAGGGGTGCTCGAGATGCCCACACGTTGCTCTCGCCGGTGCGGGCCTCGTGGCATATCCTCTCGATGAGTTCGGCCAGGATGCTTCGGCACCCGCAGCCAGGAGGGCATCCTGCGTCCATCGCGTCAGTTTCGTCCTGGACCTCAGTGAGCAGGGCCTCACATTGGCTCAGCACTGACTCGCACCCCCGCGTCCAACCGAGTTCGATGAGTCCTGCCAGCAGCCGCTCGTGCAGTGCTGGCTCATCCTCGTCGAAGTCAGCTAGGGCCGTGCTCAGCTCAGCCCACAATTCCGGCTCCTTGAGTGGAGCAACCCTTCTCGACGGGTTCCCTCCCGATGGCAGCTGCCACAGCCCTAACAGCTGTGGCGATGTCTCGTCGTGGCCCCATCGCTGAAGCAGCTTGTTGGCCCGGGAGGATACGGTGGCATCGAGGTCATGTGCGGCGGCCTCCACCACCTCAAGTAGCTCCGCTGAGGGCGCAGTCACCCGAGACAGCTCCTTCAGGATGGAGCGTCTAGGCCCCTTCTGGGGGCGGGCCAGCACTTCTGCGACTATGGCAGTCAGGTGCTGATCATCCAGTGTGAGCTGCGGGAGTTTCGCTACCACCTGGCTGATGAAGGTGGTATCCGCGTTGGGCAGTGCGGCAAGCCAGAGCTCAGGGTGTTCCCACAACACCGTGTCGATCCCCAACCCTTCAGCCCACAACAACGCCATTCGTTGCGGACCCGGTCCATCGCCTCGTGCCATGACCTCGATCAGCGCCCGCAGCAGTGCTACGTCGTCAACCTTCTCTGCCGCCCGCAGCTGCGCTGTACTCTCACGCACCCGAGCCAGGAACCCCGAAGCATCAGCGGGGGGCCAGCCAAGCCCATTCGGTACTGCGCAGAGGGCGATGAAATGATCCTGCCAGCGCCGACCGGGCTTAGGGAGCACATCAGCGAGATTCCATTCCCGCCAGAATCCTGCATGGGTTGGCAACGGCAAGTCGTGGGAAATGACAAGCTCATCCAGTAGCCAGGCGTGGAACCAGTCAACGTCGCGACGCGGCAACTTACGTTCTAATGCGGTAGCCCACTCGGGCCCCAGTGAAATGAATCTGTCAAGAACGAACTGGTGATACTGGGGATTATCGAAGAGGTATCCCAGCAGTCCTTGTTGAATGATTCTTTCGACCTGGGTGGGACTTGCCCCAAGGTCGGCTGCCACCACCATCAACGCCGCGGGTGGCATCTCGTCGAGTAGCCGAGGCAGCGCCTTGTCGAACCCGGCAATCGCGGCTGCGCGGTCGTCGGCGGGGAGTTCCACCAGGCGCTCCAACACCGTCCCGGCATCCTTGCCTAGCGCGAGAAACTGTTGGGCAGGCCATGACGATCTAGCAGCCATCGGTCCTCCGTTACGAGTCTTTTCGGTGAACCCTGACAAGGGTAGTCGCTAGCCATGCTGGGCATCAGAACAGTCCAAGGGCGTCGTGGGGCGTACACTTTGTCCGCACCCCCACCGTCGAACCCTGAGGTCCCCTATGCCCGTCTCTACCCGAACTGATCTGCGCAATGTCGCGATCGTCGCCCACGTTGACCACGGCAAAACCACCCTGGTGGATGCCATGTTGTGGCAGTCGGGCGCCTTCCGCGAAGGTTCCGAGGTCACCACCCGTGTGATGGATTCGATGGATCTGGAGCGGGAAAAGGGCATCACTATCCTGGCGAAGAACACCGCTGTTCGGCATCACCTTGCAGACGGCCGTGAGGTCACTGTCAACATCATCGATACCCCCGGTCACGCCGACTTCGGTGGTGAGGTGGAACGCGGCCTTGAGATGGTCGACGGGGTGGTGTTGTTGGTGGATGCCTCTGAGGGGCCGCTGCCCCAGACCCGGTTCGTGCTACGCAAAGCCCTAGCAAAAAAACTGCCGCTCATCGTTGTGGTTAATAAGGTGGATCGTGCCGATGCGAGGATCTCCGCCGTCGTGGAGGAAACCTACGACCTGTTCATGGACCTCATCGATGA
This sequence comes from Arachnia sp., assembly GCA_041855345.1. Classification (GTDB taxonomy): domain Bacteria; phylum Actinomycetota; class Actinomycetes; order Propionibacteriales; family Propionibacteriaceae; genus Arachnia. The sequence continues at coordinate 13,947 of JBHAEB010000066.1, forward strand.
CGACGCCACTGATGTGTTGGACTTCCCCATCGTCTACGCCTCAGCCAAGGCTGGTCGGGCGTCACTCACCCAACCAAACGACGGCGAATTGCCTGATTCGCCGAATCTTGAGCCGCTGTTCGAGACCATCATGGAGCATGTACCTGCCCCCTCCTATGAGGAGGGCGCGACGCTGCAGGCCCATGTCACCAACCTTGATGCTTCCCCCTACCTGGGTCGGTTGGCGTTGTGTCGCATCATCGCAGGCGAGTTGAAACGCGGCCAACAGGTGGCTTGGTGTAAGACCGATGGCAGCGTCGTCACTGTGAAACTATCCGAACTGCTGATCACCCAGGCACTGGATCGGGTCCCAGCCGACAGCGCTGGTCCTGGGGATATCGTCGCCATCGCAGGCATCCCCGAGATCATGATCGGTGAAACCCTCTCGGATCCGGAGAACCCCAAGCCGCTGCCGCTGATCCATGTGGACGAACCATCGATCTCTATGACGATCGGTATCAATACCTCACCGCTGGCCGGAAAATCCGGCAAGAACCTGACCGCCCGCTTAGTCAAGGCGCGGCTGGATCAAGAGCTGATCGGTAATGTCTCCATCCGGGTGAAGCCCACAGATCGGCCAGATACCTGGGAGGTGCAAGGCCGTGGCGAATTGCAGCTAGCAGTGCTGGTGGAGATGATGCGACGCGAAGGTTTCGAACTGACGGTTGGCAAACCGCAGGTCGTGACCAGGGTTATCGACGGCAAGGTTCACGAACCTATCGAACGCCTCACCGTGGACTGTCCCGAGGACTATGTCGGTGTGGTGACCCAGTTGATGGGGCTGCGTCGTGGCCGTATGGAGCAGATGGTCAACCACGGCACCGGCTGGGTGCGAATGGAATTCATCGTGCCTGCTCGTGGCCTGATCGGGTTCCGCACCGAATTCCTGACCGAGACCCGGGGAACTGGGATCATGCATCACGTCGCTGAGGGCTATGAGCCGTGGGCCGGTGATTTCCGCACCCGACCGACCGGTTCCCTCGTCGCTGACCGGATGGGTGTGGTCACCAGCTATGCCCTGTTCAACCTGCAAGATCGCGGCACCCTATTCGTCGGCCCTGGCGCCGAGGTCTACGAGGGCATGGTGGTTGGCGAGAATCCTCGCCCCGAGGACATGGATGTCAATCCGTCAAAGGAGAAGAAACTCACTAATATCCGCTCCTCCACGGGCGAAGAGCTGGAGCGACTGATTCCCCCACGGGCGATGTCGATGGAACAGCAGCTGGAATTCTGCGCCGCTGACGAATGCCTTGAGGTAACCCCTGCGGTGGTGCGGATCCGAAAGGTCACCCTGGGCGCCAAGGACCGGGCACGACTCAAGCGCAACTGAGGCTGTTCCACACCCGATACTCGCCGCCACGGTATGAGACACTTCAGCAATGTCTTGGACTACTGAGCACCTCGTGTCCTTAGCCCCAGAAGGGATTTCGGTCAACAAGCTAATCAGTAGACTGGCCAAGCTCAGCTTGGAGGATCGCGCCGCGGCAGCCAAGGTATTAGGCAAGGCGCTGCCCCTGCTAAGGCGTCAGCAAGGGGCGGACTTCCCCATCGTCCTGATCACCGCTGTATGCAATCCAACCCCTGCCCAGTTCGCCTCCGAACTGACTGAGCTGGGGATGTTTCAGCTACAAGCTGCCCATCCTTGGCGCTTTCTCACCACCACCCTCGCTGCCTACGGCCCTGAGTGGACCAAGGAGATGGTGCAACGTGCCGCGACCCGACGGGACGCCGACGAGCTCGTGCCCCTGCTTGATGACCTCATCGTGGCCCATGATCTCCCATTGCCCACCGCTCCAAGGTTCTGGTCTGGCTGGGTGGCTGCGAACCACGTACCAGTCCCTGGTCGGCGGTGGTGGGAACACGCGATCGCTGCTTGTTCAGCCCCCGATGCGCTCAGTGCCGCCTGGACAGCCGACCCTGAGATGGCTGCTGGCCTTGCTCAGCTGCGGACGGTTGAACCCACCGACGACGAGGCCATGGCTGCGGCCCTCATCACGGTCTTTGGCCGGGGCGATCGGCCTCGCTCCCAGCAGGTGGCCTTGCGGTGGCTGCGTACCTTCGAATTGGAAGAGCAGGTGTGGAAATACCGCAAGGAGCTGATAGCTGCGTTGCCTACGGCTGATCCGAGCGTCGTGAAATACGCGGTAGGTCAATGTCTGCGACCAGAATTGGAGCCAGGACTGCTCGACGCCATGGCTGCTGCAGTTCTTGTCGGAAAACAGCAGGGCGTCAAGTCAACCATCTTGAAGGCCCTATCAATGGTCTCGGCGCCATCAGCTGAGTTACAGGCAGCTGTCGCCGCATTGACCCAGGGTCGTGACCCGAAACTGGCAGCCACCGCCTCAGCCTTAGCTCAGACCTGGAATCAACCTGTCACTGCCGATACCACGGCCGAAGGATTGTGGCGCACCCCAGCGGGATTGCAGGTCCAGGCTGTCACCATGACACAGACCCTCGATGCTCCCGATTTTGCCGCGATGGTTTCGCGACTCGATGCCGATAACGACCACAGCAGCTGGTTTCATGAGGCGGGGTTGGCTGCTGTTGTGGCCTATGCCTGGCAACACGGCAAGGACTCGCTGGTGTCAGCTCTCGATGGCAGGCTCCAGCACACAACAGAGCCCAGCGTGTTGAAACAGCAACTGCGCCACTGGCTCCATCGGGAACAAACCGGAGAACAACGGCCCGACCAGCATCATTCGCCCCTGACCCAGTTCGCCGTTCAACGCTGTGTCGAAGCCCTTGAGGCCCTCGGCCAGGTCCCTTGTCTGCTCTCTACCCCTAGCCACGAGGGCAATCGCATTGACTGGCAGGTATTGATGGCGCGGCTAGAGCAGTATCAGCAGCTACAGCTGCCGGTCCTACCCTGCGACCTGATCGTCGCATTGGCCCGGATTGAGGACAGCAACGATGCCGCAATCCCTGAACTGCAGGTCGTCGGCACTGATAGCAGATTGCCGCAGCTCATAGCGCAATGGCGAGCAGGCGTTGCTGAGCCCGGCCAGTTAACGATCACCCAACATCTAGCTCACGGCCAACCGGGATCACTCCAACCACATTTCACAGTGACCGGGGATGTCTGCGTCGTGGCGGCAGAGTTGGGGCTGGGGGGCGCCTGGATCCAGCCCTATCGGGAGGCTGGGGTGCTGTGGGCTGATGAACCGCCAGCGACCCTCGGTCTACTGCCAGCCCATATCTCTCGCCCGGCCGGTTATGCACTGGGACCACGTCGCCATGCCGCTACTGGATCAGTGAGCTCCAATTTCTTGACCATTGCACCAATGGCGCACCGGTTTGACCAGGTGCTGTCGTTGACTGCATTGGTGGCAGCCGCAGATGCTACGCCACGGCAACGGGAACTAGTTGCGGATGCACTGCTGGATGCATGGGACACCCGTCGACTCGACGCTGAGGCTCTGCTGATCGCCTGGCAGAGTCCCCATCGGGAATTATTGAAGGTGACAGGTCTTCAGCTGATACCGGTGCTGATTCTTATCGCAGAGGCAGGCGGGTTGGCCCTGGTGTGGCCGCTGCTGGTTGAAATCGCGGAGGAATTGGCTGTGATGGATCGGCTTCCGGCAACGACGGGATCGGTGCTCACGGCCGTCGCGGGCTTCATCCCAGATGTGTTAGCAGCAGATGCGCCAGTGAAATTCCCGGCTGTGACGGCATTAGCGCAACGCAAAGGCGGCTCCAAGGCGCTGGTAGCTGCCCGGCGGATCGTCGACCTTATCAGGTAGGGGTTACAGCCCGTCGAAGACCCGGGTGGCCACGGCTATCACGGCGACGATGATTCCGCGCAGCACCACCTCCACGGCGGCTTCGGCAGCAGAGTCTGCGATGACCTTGCCCGCAGCCGAGTCGAACCCGGTGATGGTGAGGTTTCTGGTTGGGGAGTCAGCCTGCCAGCGATCAGATAGCCCAAGGGCAACCGCGTAGGGGAATAATGTGTTGGCAGCGCGATCCTCGTCCGTTGGGTTTTGGCTCAGTTGGGTCATCAGACCGAGGATTTCGTGACGTACCCGATGTCCTGCTGGCGTTAATGAGGCGGCGGGGGTGGGGTGGAATCCTGCCAGTGCACCTGCCAACAGGAAGGCAGCAGCCGGGATCAACCCCCATCCCGGAACCAGTACCGCAGCTGCAATCGCTGCGACCAGGCCGCCGAGCAGCCACCAGCCGTTGAGGGTTGGACCGCGTCGCGCAGGTGGTGAATCGAACCATCCTTTCCGGACCGCGAACTGCTCAAGGTCGTCGGTGAGAGCCATCAAGGCGCGACGTCGACCGCGATGGAGTCGACGCCACGAGGTGTGGTCGCCGTTGAAGGCTGCGCTGAGGAAACGACGCTCATAGCTGGCTAAGGTTCCACGTTGAGTGAGCCGATATATCTGCCAATCGACGCCTCCCCAACGGCGGCGACCTGCCTCAATCCGAATGAATCCCCGATCCGCCAAGTCCAACATCATGGCCAACACGTGGCGGGGCAGCACCCGACGATCCGCAACCAGGCCAACCAGAGCAGGCCCCATTCCTGCTGGTGGGGTGCGCTGAGCTGGCACCTCACTCGTACTGGGCGGCAGCGGTATTCGACGTGCCACCAGCCAACCCGTCAGCAGTAGCGCCAGCAGGGCCGTCGCAGCCAAGACCCACAGCATCCCTATGCGCCGTTCGCCAATCGCTGAAGTGAGGAGCGGCGGCGATGGAATATCCGATCCCGAAGGGTGGACCCAACCCCCATCGGGAATCGACGTTGGACGTAGCGCACCGCGTCGTCGACATCGAGAAGTCTGGTCGAATTACCCACCCGAAGCCACAACTCCGGGGCCGCACCCTTTGCAGGTCGCAGATAAATGGCCTCTGGTGATGGCGGGCAGGTCACCCGGCACACCAAATGATCCTCATCCAAGGTGGCGAATTCGACCTTAGGCAGCGTCGCCCCATTCATTCCCAATTTGGCTTGCAAATGGTCCCGCAGCCACAATTCAAAGCGATCCGCATCCGCCTGTTTCATCGTGGCCAGATCGGCCTCCAAGCCCAGCGGAGTGCCCTGATCATCAACACCGATGATGAGTGTCCCACCGGCTGCGTTGAGGAAAGCAGCCAAGGTTTTTGCGATGATCAATTCCATCTTGTCATCGCGTTTACCGGTATGAAGATTCACCCGAGCGGTGGATTTGAACTCCACTGTGTCAGATTCCCCTGCAGCGATTTGCTCGGCAATCGTGGGGGGTGGGGTGAATGCTCGGCGGGACACCAGCACAGCGGACACCAGCACGATCACCCCGACATCAACCAGGCACATCACGGCGACGGTTTGGGGATACCAGGGCTGCTGGTTGGGCAGGAACCACCCGGCCACGAACCCGCCCAGGCTCATCCCAAATAGCGACACCACGGCCATCAACGTCCCCGAGATCAGCGCCCGGTTCCGCACGATCCTTCGGACCAGCTCACCGAAACCCCAAGCCACCGCCAACAGCAGCGGCTGCATCAACGAGAACACGACAAGATCTGGGCTGGCTCCCACAAGACTCCTTGAGACGGCGGAATCGCCAGTCTATCGGCTGCACCCGGATGGTTACCCCATCCGCGTTGACTCATCTGAAAGTGCCCGCGTGGGTCAGGGTGAACAGATGGAGTTGGAGTTGGCTCAACGTAAGGCGATCCTGGCCTCCCAGGTGAACAAGTGGCCCAAGGCAACCAAGCAGGAGAAGGGCGAGATCCTGGACGCGATCTGCCAGGTCACCGGCTGGCACCGTGATCATGCCCGCAAGATGATCCGCCAAAGGGTGGCGGGCTTGACCCCCGGTCCCCGCAAGGCCCGTGAGCCAGTGGTGACCTATGACCAGGCGGTGATCGACCTGCTGGTGCGGTGCTGGGCCCTGTTGGATGGCCCCACCGGTAAACGTCTCCAACCAGCCCTCCCACAGCTGGTGACCTCGATGCGTGACCACGACCGGCTTGATGCCACCGAGCAGACCGTCGAGGCCTTGTTGCGGATGTCACCAGCCACCATCGACCGGCGGTTGCGGCCCTACCGCAACGGACTGATCACCTCCAAAGGCATGAACCGCACCCGCCCCGGGTCGATCCTCAAAGCCAGCATCCCGATCAAAACCTGGGCCGAGTGGGACCACACCGAACCCGGCTTC
>JBHAEB010000067.1:0-11239 GCA_041855345.1 Arachnia sp.
CCGCTCCGCCTGCTTTTCCGCGATTCATCCGCGCGAAATCGCGGAAGAATCCTCATAAGCCGCGTAAAAGCAGGTTTATCGTTCGGGGCCGGTGTTGGAGAGGTGGTGGACGAGGAGGGCGAGTTCTCCGCGTAGTAGGGGGATGCCGTCGGCTAGGGGTTTGGGGGCTTCGTTTTGGATGAGGTTGTCCCAGTGGTGGCGTGTCTGATCGAGCAGGTCTGAGTCGATGGGCAGATGGGGGATGGGGTTGCCGAGGAGGAGTTGTTTCACGTCATCGGCGTCGATGGTGATGAATCCGGCTTCATCGAGTCCGAGCTGGTGGGCTTGGTCGGTTCCTAGGGCTTGGTGTGCGGTGGTGATCGCGCGGCTTTTACCGGCACCGGGGGCGCCAGCCATGATGATCGCTTTACCTTCTTGGGCGCCGTGGGCCTCCGCTTGGGCGAGGTAGGCAGGGCCTATGGCATCTTGCATCTTCTTCCAGAAAGTACCTTCTGTTGGGTTTTCTGGAAGCGAGTGCTCTTGGGCTAGATGTTTGACGTGGGCGTTGACCTGGATGGCGGTCTCTTCAAGGAGAGCGCGAGTTGGTTGGGTCATTGGCTTAGGGTCTCCAGCCAGGAAGCTGCTCGGCGATGGCTCGCAGTTCCGAGTACTCCTCATCCGTCATGAAGCCGAACATATTGAGTCGTCCGATGTCGTCCCAGGTGCCGCCGTCGTAGAAGTCGAAGTGGTGTTCTCCGAAGGTGTATGGCCAGGTGCGTAGTTGGTTCATCATGTCTTCGGTGCTGAGTTGTCCTACACAGCGGCGAAGACCCAACTCGTAGGGGTCGAGCGGCCGGACTTCTTCGCCGTTGGCAAGGTGGTTACGCATCGACTTGGCGCGTCCTTCACGGCAACCCACTTGTTTTGCGATTTCCTCATCGGTTAAACCCTCACCGATCAAACGGACGATCTCGCGATCCCGGTCGATCCTGGCCAGGATTGTGTGTGCTTTGTTGCGGAGTTTTTCAGGTGTTGGGGGTTCTGGTGGGGTCCAGGGTACGGGTTGGTCACTCATCAATGGGCTCTTTTCAAACGGTGAGGCGATTGTCAGGCTATCAATGACGAAGCTCTGCGATTTCTATGGGGTTAGTGGGGGTCACTGACGTCGAAGGTGTGGAGATGTTGGGGTATCCAACGAACTGGAGAACCACTGCGGCAACCGTGACAATGTGAAGAGATATTATCTTGGAGGTCCGTCGCTTCAGCGGATTAGAGGTGGTATTTGAGCCCGGTCAGCTGGGCCTAGTCACGTGATTGTGGTCCTGGGGTGAGCAATCCGTCGCCTGCTCGACAATTGGGCTATCGGACCGGTTTGTCAACACTCCAACTGCAGCATCGCCCTTGTCTGCGAGCTGGCGATCGGTCTCACCGATGGGACGGGGGAAGCCGTCGGTGATACCTCGCCCTACAAGTGAAACGACGTCATAGCGACACGCTGGGGTCCAGATCGCTTGGTCGAGGGCGTCGACGACGAGTCTCATAGCCATGATGGTGCAGGACCCCAACCTTCAACGAACTCTCACTATGTGGTTCACCCACACCATCGGCGACGGGCTTCTTAACACGTTCTGACAGCGGTAGAGGATGTCACCATGGAGCGCGCACCTTATCCCTTAGGCTGGCCAGCGCGGCTGAGGAAGGTTGGCGCCCGCCACAGCCATGGCAGCCACGTTTTGGTGAACTGCCAGAGCAGGAGGGAACCGACGACTCCAGCGAGGGTCCCGACCGCCAGATGAACCAGCGGCGAGGAAATCCCTAGCTTGACCAATACGATGCGAGTGCCCGCCAAAGCCAGCACATGGGCCAAGAAAATCTGCAATGAATTGCGGCCTAGACCGGCTAACCACTCCACACCGCGGGTCAGTTGCGCCAATAAAGCAGACAACAGCAAAACCGCGACAATTCCGCATACAACGGCAACCACTGACAACGCCACATTCACGGGAGTGCGCACGAGTTTCGAATAGGTGGGTCCAGCGGCTGGAGTCCACATCATCAACGCAGCCCAGACCGCACCGCTACCCAGCGCAACAGCCAGTCGGGTGCCCGTGCCAAGGTGAGCCATGAAGGATTGGAAACGCGGCAACGTCCAGATAGCCGCCAGCATGAATAGGGCGGTTAGGCCGTGGCCCTGTAGGAACAGGTAGGGGCCAAACAGCCCCCACACTCCAACGCTCAAAGCTACAGAACTTAACCCCCAGAGCCACGCCCGAGGCGCGGAGGTCCACGGGCGAGCCCAAGCCACGACCAGCGAGCACACCGCGATCCATGGGAAGAACCACATGTGATTCTTGGGCTCCGCCAAGTTCAACACCGAGGCCCAGTCCTGGCCGTGATTAACTGCGGAAGCCATGAGAACCTGCAAACTGCCTTGAAGTAGCGACCACACCACATACAGCCAGGCGAAATCCGCCAGTCGCTGCCGTGCATATTGAACACTGCCGCGACGCTCAATGGCTCCGCTGACCACCAAACCAGCAGCCACCGCAAAGACCGCAAGATGGAGCGAATAGATGGCCCGATCTGAAATGAGGTAGACCGCTGACTCTTTATCCAGCAGCCCCGCATTACCAATACCGCGTAGCACATGGCCTGCCACGATGGCGATGATGGCCAGGCCCTTGGCAATATCTAGCGTCGCATCCCGACCTTTCATGGGCACTCATACTAGTCACCTGCGCCTTCCTGGGGGCCTAATCAGGTACGGGGTATTTACCCTAGATAACAACCAGAGCCCAATTGGATTTCATCATGGACAGCGTAGCCACCTGGTGCAGGATCGCCCTCAACATCGGATCCCCGCAAGCTCCCGACGAGTTCCCAGGTGAGGGCACTCGCCGACCTCTGAGTTCAGAACTAGGGGGCGTTCGTGCGAAGCGGGACTACAATATCCCGTCGCTCAGGGCCTTGCGTAACTGCTCGCCGCCAACTCTGGTGGTCCGTCCGACACGGCTCATCCCGAAAGGCGTTGACGCCACGGCTGCCCAACGTGTAAATGCCAAACGGCGCCGTCTGTCCCTTGGTCGTCCCTCGGGCTACAGGGACCTCGCCAGCCAGTCTTCGATGGGCAGCGGCGTGAGGCCGAGTACGCGTTGTGCGCTGTTCGTCTCGTCGATGGTGTAGCTATCCTGGGCGTTGAGCGCCTCGTAGAGGCCAACTACTGGCGCCGCCTTCGCGCCGAATAGCGGAGTGATGAGTTCGCCGAAGTCGCTGGGGGTCAGCGGTTCGTACCGCACTGGGCGTCCGAGGGCGTTGGCGAAGGCGGATGCCAGGGACTGGCCCGTCAAACCGGGCAGGTGCCCCACGCTCACCGTCCCCGTGATGTCGGGGTCGGTCAGCAGGTGGGCCGCGGTATCGGCCACGTCGGCATGGGAGCACCACGAAACGGGGAAGAACTCCGGTAGGGGATAGCGCAGGATTCCCTCGTCCCTGGCTGGCCCGGCGACCACGGGCAGGAGCAGGTTCTCCAAGTACAGGCGAGGCTCGATCACGGCGGCGGACACCCCCGCGCCCTTGACGCCCCGGATGAGCCGGGCGGCTGGGCTTCCGGGCGCTACTCGCAGCGGCGACTCTCCGTCGACGATCTGCCCGCTTGTCGAGATCACTACTCGGGCCGGCCGTGCACGCTCGATGGCCGCGACGATGGTATCGGCATACTCGCCAACGACGTGTGTAGGCCCCATCGGCAGGTGGATGAACACGCCGTCGGCGGCTCGGTATGCGCGAACGAGGGAATCAGGATCCGCAAAGTCGGCTGATACCGATTCTCCTAAAGCGTGATGCGCCTCGCGAGCCGCGGCGACCGCGTGCTCACCCCTGGCGCGCAGTGCGGAGAGAACGGGGGATCCTTGTGCGCCGGTGGCGCCATGCACGAGATATGTCATGCCTCCATTAGTGCATATGTTGCACTAGTTACGTCAACTGCACCATTGGGGTTAATGTGACATTCGTGATCGAAGACAGTCTTCCTGAATGTGGAGTCGCCAGGTTTCTCGTCCTGTTCGATGGGCCGTGGGCCACGCTCATCGTGCGCGAACTGCTCCATGGGCCGCGCCGGTTTGGGGAGCTTCGCGACGCGTTGCCGGGCATCAGCGCTCACACGCTGACTGGTCGGCTGCGTCGCTTCGAGATGCATGGCATCGTCATCCGGACGGCCTACGCTGAGATCCCACCGCGGGTGGTCTATGAACTCACACCATTGGGGCAACGTCTGCGTCCAGTGTTGGAGGCCATGAATGACTGGGGCGTTTCCGCTCCGGACTCGGTGCTGAAGGACTGACGCAGGTGACCCGCTGTGTAGTTCCCGAGGTCGATCGTCCAGTGATGGGACGACGTAGTGGGCACCTGCACAGAGATCCGGCTGCTCTGCATCCGACAACGCGGAGCAGCGGACGAACGAGTGGGGCCCCGCGAGGGGAGCCTCCCTGATGCGGACACTGTGTGGGATCTGGCGCAGGCCTGATGACGTCGCTTATCTCCAGATTGAGGATCACGCCGCTGGTCAGGATTCGGCTGCTGGGGTCGGCTACTGACCGCAACTCGGAGTGCAGGGGAGATCCTCGCGGGGAAGATGCGGTGGCCATCATTGGGGAACCTGCCGCTCTGGCTGACAGAGGGGCTCCTCGCGGGGCCGCAACGAGCCGGTATCCAGCTCCGGTGCGATCCTGTGTGGACATGAAGATTCAAACGGGAAATTTGCCGCAGTTGATGTAGTCACGCGGTTGTAGTTGGATTTAGATGACGGCAACAAAACCCTAGATACCTGATTTACGCCGATGCGTTTTGGTGCCACCCACTCACTTGCCAGATTTGGTATTCTATCTCCATCCACTGTGATGCTACGCTGCATCCGCATGTGGATATGCTTAAATATGTCAGGCCGAATATATGCCACGAAGTCTGCATTTATCAATCACTGGGAAAGGTGGCCGTCGTGAGTAATCAATCCCCCGTCGGCTGGTATATTGGCACTTATCAAATCCGTTTTACTGAATGCGGGCAAAGCGGATTGGATGATCCAGAGCAGTCGTTCTTGGTCTGGGAGAACACGGTGTTAATCCGCGCCGATAATCTGGATCATGCTTACGATAAGCTGCAGGCCATTGGCTGTGCGAATGAAGAGCCCTATGAGAATCCCGACGGTCAAATAGTGCAATGGCGATACGAAGGTATCACCGATTTAGTGCCGGTTTATGAAGCCATCGGTGATGGTGCCGAACTCATGTATGCCGAGAGCAAGAGTAAACTCAAAACCCTGCGTCAACGAGCACTGAGTAAGCAGGATATCTATCAGTAATCCGCTTCAAACCCGGCAGCTGATATTGGTCGGCTGACTGCGGGTGATGCTGGTGTCTTCGGCGGCGCGGTGGGGCCGGGCCTTCCCAAGCAGGTCTATCGCGCCGTGTTCAGTTTCTGCGCCGTCGTCGTCCCGGTTGGCTTGGAGCTGGGTGTGGGGCCCGTTGCCGCGGTGGGGTTCTTTGACCCGGCCTATGGCTATTGCGTGCTGACAACGGATCCGGCGGATCTAGCCGCGAATGGCTGTGGCCGTTTGGGACGACCCATATCGGCACATACATCATCAAACGCGCCTTCCCCGCCTGTGGATTCAGCTGCGTCGTCACTCCCGGCATTCTGGTACATAGGCTCTCTGCTGAGCCAGAACTCGGCCGTGCCGCAGCGGATCGCGGGTTGGGCCCCACCATCTCAGGATGCGAGGACGGGGAGAGGTATAAGGAGGAAGAACAGGCTCACAGATAGCAGGAAAACCCGTTCGCTGATTCCGAACAGCCACCTGCGGAGGGGGCGCACCACCAGCGCGACGACGAGCGTCGCCAGGCTCACGGTGGCGATCTTCAACAGCGCATTCGCGGTCCATGCCAGAGCACCAGGGGCGACTGAGGTCAGAAGCGGCACGAACAGGCTCATGCACCGGTAGGCCAGCGCAAACCATGCAACGGCAGCCACTAGGTGCAACCGCCCTCGTACTGTCACCGGTTGTCCCTCGACGTCGGCGGGCAGGAACGGCAGGGCGACGAAGATTCCCGTGAGAAGTGTGAGGCACACGAGAACACCGCCTAGGCCTGGCCATGTCGGGAAAGCCCGCCATGCCAGAAGGGCGACAATGGGCCAGAGAGCGGCGGTCAGCCACGTGGTGATCGAGCTGAGAGTCTTGGTGCTGCCCACCGCATAATCGCTCACCGCGTGCTCGATGATGTTGTATTCACGGTTGACCACATGAATCGCGACGAACAGGCCCAGGCGGGTGACACCGATCGCCATGGCGGTCAGGGCCAGCACTGTGTTCAACATGATTGTCCCTTGGCTTTCACTACTCTGCGCTCTCTACTCGACGCACCTCGATATGGAGGGCATGGACGACCTGGGCAAGTTGATCGGGGTCTACCCCTATCCGACGTGCGTTCTCGTCCAAGGACCCCTCCAGCAACTCCGCGCAACGTTCCAGGACCTCCGTTCCTCGGTCAGTGATCTGCAACCGCCGCACATTGCCCGAGCCAGGGGCCGCCAGGTTCTCTGCCAGCCCGGTATTCAGAAGGTTCCGGACGATGCCGCTGCCAGCGGCCTCAGTGACTCCCAAGGCGCCAGCCAGATCGCGCCCCGTTATGCCGGGGTGCTCCGACAAAATGATCAAAGCTACATACCGGTTGTAGCTGAGACCTTCGGGGCGAAGCAGCCGTTCGGCGGCCCGGTCCAGCGTGCGCACCAGATCGTGCAGTTCGTAGGCCAAATTCATGACTTAACTTAAGCACTTAATTTAGTAGGACGCAACGCCCTTCCGCTGCACAGACGCGGCGGAGCCCTCCGGGCAATGCCTCGAACGCCGCACGCCGGTTCCCGTTGACACTGTCTGAGGGATTAGTGGATTCGTCGGCGATCTCGATCGGAGGCGAGCCGAAGCTGGTCGCCTCGACGACGTCCACCTCGAATCTGCCGATCCACGCCCCTGCCAGGATCTCGGGCGAGGTGAGGTCACCGCCCTGAGTGGCCACGCTCCTCCAATGATCCATGCCTCGAGATCAGCGCGCGACGTGATCGAGATCCCGATGGCTGTGGGCGGGTCGTAATAGCCATCTCTCTATCGGACCACCTGGGCCAATGAGCGCGGGGCTCCCAGCGTCGTCGATCGTTCGGCCTGGGCTGGCTGCCAAAGATGGAACAGTGCCGAATCATCGAGATCATCGAGCACCGGATCGCCGCGCCACCCCCAAGCTGAAGCATTGACCTAGGTGATTCAGGCAAAAGAAGAGGGCCAGGTGCTTCCCTGGCCCAGATTGGGTGTTCGGCGAGAGGGCAAGGCGATTCTTTGGCCCAGATTGGGTGCTACACGCCTGCGACCCCGGCGTCGTCGGACCACACGAGTAAACTCGGTGGTCCTCCTCCTTGGGGTATTCGACGATAAACGTCTGCGACCCCGGCGTCGTCGGACCACACGAGTAAACTCGGTGGTCCTCCTCCTTGGGGTGAGTAACGGGACTTGAACCCGCGACATCCTGGACCACAACCAGGTGCTCTACCAGCTGAGCTATACCCACCATGTGTCACATGAAGTGACTGGCCAACGATAGCGCACCACTGCCATTACCCAAAAATCGCCGTGCTACCTCCACCAGACTGCCCGTTCACCAGGGGCGCTGCTCCGGCGGATCATGCCAAGATGGAGGCATGGATCTTCGGGATGTGGGTGTTGTGGAGCTGGTGCGACGCCTGAGGACGGGAGAGACGCTCGTCGCGGAACATCTAGCCGATGTGCTGGAAAGAATCCGGCAACGCGATGGCCAACTCAACGCCTTCTCAGCCTTTAACCCCGAGGCCATGGCCCAGGCTCAAGCCCTGGACTGGCTGCCATTCCCGCAACGCGATGAACTGCCGCTATTCGGAGTGCCGGTGGCCATCAAGGAGGAACTCAACGTTGCAGGAATGGTCACCACCTTCGGTGGCCGAGCCAACAGCACCCCTGCCACCCAGGACTCAGACGTTGTCGCCCGGCTGCGACGTGCAGGCGCGGTCATCGTCGGCAAAACCAATATGCCCGAATTTGGGCAAACCCCCTTCACCGAGGGGGAATGGGGGGCCACCCGAAACCCCTACGATCCCAGGCTCAGCCCTGGTGGCTCCTCGGGAGGATCCGCGGTCGCGGTGGCGGCCAAGATGGTGCCCCTGGCTATTGGCGGAGACGCTGGCGGCTCGATCCGCATCCCTGCCGCGATGACCGGTATCGTCGGCATCAAACCCAGCCGAGGCTTGGTCAATACCACGCCATTTCCTCATCTATGGCACGACCTTGGCAGCTATGGCCCACTAGCCCGAGAGGTCGCGGATGTCAGGCTAGTCATCGACCTCATCACGTCAGAGCCTTCGGCGCGAAGGCCACCACAGCCATTGCGGGTGGGCTGGACGCTGGGGTCACCTGTCCCTGGGATCAAACCCGATCGCGTGATCGGCCAGGCCGTCGCTGATGCGGCCCAGCGGCTGGCCATGCAAGGCTGTGAGGTCTCCCATGGGTCCATCAAGTGGGCGGAAACCCCAGCCACCTTCGTCGTGCAATACCTGCGTGGCGTACACGACGAGGTGATGACGATGGATCATCCCGAGCGACTTGAACGTCGCTCCCGACAGGCCGCCTACTATGCGCGACGGCTGCCCCAAGGGGCCCTTGAATGGTCCAAAGCGAGCATCAGCCGTATCGAGGCCGCCATGCGGCAGGTATTCACCGACATCGATGTGCTGCTCACCCCGGTCACCCCGACACTCCCGCAGCCCATCAGGGCTATCCACCGCAAAGGTTTTGTGGGCGCCAATCTCGCCTCCTCGCGAGCTATCGCCTACACCAGCTACTGGAATCTCGCGGGTCTTCCCGCCGCAAGTGTCCCGGTCGGGCTCAGCCCAACAGGGTTGCCGCTGGCGGTCCAGATCATCGGCCCCTGGGGCGCTGAGTCCCTTGTCCTTGAGGTCGCAAGCCGAATCCACCATCCCATTGCCCCACCTGCCTATTCGTGACTGAAGGAGAATCCATGACCAAGAAGGCCATCCTCACCGGAGCTAGTCGTGGCCTGGGTGCTGCGCTCGCCACGCAACTGCACTCCCAAGGCTGGGATGTGCTGGAGATATCGCGATCGGCAGGGGAGCGGGTGGACCTGGCTTCGCCCCAGGCAGTCACCCAGTGGTTAGCTGGGGGCGTCATTGCACGACACCTGCAGGGCGCTACCGAGGTGCTGGCAATCAACAATGCTGGAACCGTCGCCCCGGTTGGGGCTAGCGGCACCCTCGACGTCGCAGAGATCCAGGCCGCAGTGCAGCTCAACATCCTCGCACCCATTGCGATCACCGAGGCCGTGTTGGCAGCCCGCCCAGCTGAGGTTCCCACTCGGATCGTGCATATCTCCAGCGGCGCTGGACGACGACCAGTCGCAGGCTGGGCGGTCTACTGTGCCACCAAGGCTGCCATCGACATGCATGCTCAAGCCCTCGCTGCTGAGAACCTGCCCAATCTGCGTGTCGCTGCCATTGCCCCTGGCGTGGTGGACACCGATATGCAAGGCGAGATCCGCGAGTCGGATTTCCCCGGCCGCGATTACTTCCGTGACCTCAAAACCGGCGGGGGTTTGAGCACCCCCGCCGATGCGGCAGCCGCTATCTGTACCCTCATCGATCGTGACGACTTCGGCACCAAGACTCTCGCCGATGTGAGAGATTCCTGAGCCTCGCCTTCAGCGACCGGCCTGGGACAGAGCTACAGTTCAGCCCCCAGCGCGAGGGCCAAGTTCCTGGCCTGGGCCGCCTCCTGTTTCTTGGACTGGCGTTCCAAGCTGCGAACTAGCAACGTATGGGCGTAGGTATTCGTCGGCTTGTCGGCGACGAGTTCACGGGCCACAGACTCAGCCAACGGTAGGGAAGCCCCCTTGAAATAGGCCAAGGCCAACAATTCCTTGGCCTCCTCGGTCTGGCTTGGCCGCTCGTTGTCGTTGAGAATGGCTTGCAGCTCAACCACGGCCTCGCGGTACTTCCGATCAGCGATGAGGCGCCGTGCCGTGATGAGGCGCTCGTAACCCATGATGTCCTCCTTCGTGGCGGGTTCGCCAGGTTAAACGCAGGACATCGCCCCAATATTCCTTTACGATTCAACCATCCTGTTGCCGTTGGTCTGCTACGGATTTCAGCAGCTGCTGATCCCAGTCACCTGGCCGCGATGCCGGGCGGCGATCACCTTCGCCTGCGCCGTCGTAGGGCCAGGCGCTGGCACAAAGAGCGCATCGCGATAGTAGCGCAGTTCCTCAATGGATTCTTGGATATCGGCCAAGGCACGATGATTCCCCTGCTTAGTAGGGGCCTGGTACATGACTCGGGGGTACCACCGACGAGCCAGCTCCTTCAGTGAGGACACATCGACATTGCGGTAATGCACATATGCCTCCAGCTCTGGCATATCCCGCGCCAGAAAGGCCCGGTCAGTGCCGATGGTATTGCCAGCGAGCGGCGCCTTCTTAGCGACGGGAACATACTGGCGGATATAGGACATCGCCTCGGCTAAAGCCTCTTCCATGGTCACTCCAGACTCAAGGTCAGCCAACAAGCCCGAGGCGGTGTGCATCTCCCGCACGAAATCGCTCATCCCAGCCAGCTGTTCCTGGGTGGGTTTGATAAGCACATCCACACCATCGCCCAAAACATTCAGGTCGGCATCGGTGACCAGGACAGCAACTTCGATCAGGGCGTCTTTCCCCAAATCGAGTCCGGTCATCTCGCAGTCAATCCACACCAGTTCATCGCTCACTGGAACAGAGTAGCCGTGTCACCTCATGAGGGTGCCCGATAGCGGTGTTGGGATGGGAGATCCTCGGTGACGAGTCGGCTGCTACGAGCCAGTAGCGGGATCCCCTCGAAAGCTGACCCGGCGTCGTTGCAAGCAGCCAGTGTCAACCTATTCAGGCCTGCTGAACCAGGGCGCTGATCCGGTGACTGCACGGGTGGCGGTGCCTGCTCAATGCCGTCGACCCAGAGTTCTCGAGTCCCCAAGGTGCAGCCAAGGTGACTGCACGGCTGATGGCTGCGTAGAATCACGCCAAGCATGCCCCAGTAGCTCAGTGGATAGAGCAACAGCCTTCTAATCTGTCGTGCGCAGGTTCGAGTCCTGCCTGGGGCGCCAAGTACCCTGGTGCCATCATGACTCAGGTATTGGATCGGC
>JBHAEB010000068.1:0-7116 GCA_041855345.1 Arachnia sp.
CAACCACTAACCCCGCCACGGCAGACGACCAGGCCACACCCCACCACCAACAACCAGCCAGCCCCACAAGACAATCAACAGCCCCACCACGGCAGACAACCCAGCCACATCCCACCACCAACAACCAACCAACCAGGGAAACAACCACTAACCCCGCCACGGCAGACGACCAGGCCACACCCCACCACGGCAGACGACCCAGCCAGATTCCATCACCGGCGCCCGGCCGGCCACGCCCCATCACGAGCACCCAGTTATTTGCGTGGGGTAGCCAATAGCTCCCGTCGCGATAGGCTACTGCTGACCAATGGAGGTTGAAATGGCACAACGCATCGGAGTTCTTACAGCTGGCGGCGACTCGCCTGGCCTCAATGCCGCGATCCGCGGCCTCGGGAAGGCGGCCATCGGCACACATGGCATGGAATTGATCGGATTCCGCGACGGCGTTCGGGGGTTGGCCGAGGATCGACATTTCCAGCTCGGCCCCCAAGCCCTATCGGGCATCTTGACCGTCGGCGGCACCATCTTGGGCACCAGCCGCGACAAAGTCCACCGCATGTCCATCAACGGCGAGGTGGTCGACGCGATCCCGCTGATCGCTGAGGTGGTTGAGCGCAACAAGCTGGACTGTTTGGTGATGTTGGGTGGTGGCGGCACCGCCAAGAATGCACTCCGCCTAGCCCAGGCGGGCATCCCGGTGGTGCATCTACCCAAGACCATCGATCGTGACGTCGCCCACACCGACAACACCTTCGGATTCTCTACGGCCTTGGAGATCGCCACCGACGCCATCGACCGGCTGCACTCCACCGCGCACAGCCATCACCGAATCATCCTGGCCGAGATCATGGGACATAAGGCCGGTTGGCTGGCCTTGGGTGCTGGGATCTCCGGTGGAGCGGATGTCATCCTCATCCCAGAGATCCCATATTCGGTAGAGGCCATCGCCGAAACCATTCAACGCAGGCAGGCTCATGGGACCAGCTTCAGCGTGATCGCGGTCGCGGAGGGGGCCAATGATGTGGCGGCCTCGCAGGCCATCGCGGCTGCCGAGTCGCTGAAGAAGATGGCGAATACCCCGGAGGCGAAGGCTGCTGCGAAGGCCCACCATGCCCGCGTCCTAGACGATCACCGCGAGCACACCTTCCGATTGGCCC
Source organism: Arachnia sp. (assembly GCA_041855345.1). Classification (GTDB taxonomy): domain Bacteria; phylum Actinomycetota; class Actinomycetes; order Propionibacteriales; family Propionibacteriaceae; genus Arachnia. Next base: position 1,158 of record JBHAEB010000068.1, read on the forward strand.
GCGAATTAGAGGCCGCCACCGGTTTGGAGACCCGGGTCACGATCCTCGGTTATGTCCAGCGCGGTGGCACCCCGTGTGCTGCTGATCGGCTGCTGGGTTCCCGTATCGGTACCGCGGCCGCACAACTCATCGCCGACGGTGCCACCGGGATCATGGTCGGCAGCCACGGCGACGGCACAAGGCCGGTGGATCTGAAGGAGGTAGCAGGCAACCTGTCGCTGGTGCCGCCGGATCATCCGTGGATCGAGACGGCTCGTGCCGTCGGCACCGGGCTGGGCGACTAACACCCCCTGCCCCACCCAACCTGCTTTTCTGCGATTCATCCGGCCAAAACGCCACAAGATCCCTCAAGAACCGCACAAAAGCAGGCAAATCCCAGGTACCCAGCTACAGGCCCCGGCGGGGTTGCACCTCCCGGGGTCGGCGGCCCCACCCCGCCCAACCTGCTTTTCTGCGATTCATCCAGCCGAAACCCCACAAAATCCCTCAAGAACCGCACAAAAGCAGGCAAATCCCAGGTACCCAGCTACAGGCCCCGGCGGGGTTGCACCTCCCGGGGTCGGCGAAGCCGTAGTACGAGCCAGATCAGGACTGCCAGCAGGGCTGCTCCCCCGACCGTCGAGAGCACATAGAGCCACCAGGACAGACCAGCCTGCGCGGGGGTGGCTGACTGCCCGCTTTGCGGGGTGGCACTGACCGCCGGGGCGGCGGCTGGCTGGTCGCTGACGCTTGGGGCACCCGCTGGCTCCCCAGTGACGGCGAAGGAGAAACGTACCGTGGCTGGCTGCCCTGCCAGGAACTCATCTGCGCCGAGCCCAAGGGCGTAGTAGTAATAACCGGCCATGGAGAAACCGTGGCTTTGCCGCAGGTACATGGCTGGGGAATCCCAACGGTTGCGGTAGCGCACCTCAGGTACTGCATTGATCGTGGGGTCTTGGGCAACAACCCCTGAGGTGGTAACCGAGAATACGGCGTTGGGTTTTCTTTCCTCCGAGTTCATCTTGGAGAAGTCGGGGGCGTAGACGTCGTTGGAGATCGTCACCGTCGAATTCCCAGTCGCACGGGCCAGGGTGCTGGCGTTGACGTCAACACCATCGAGCGAGAAGGTCGCGGATTGGCCCCACTGGATGGGGGTCTTGAATAGCACCATCTCGCCGGGAACCAGTTCGGTGGCATAGGTCCCTGGGCTCAGTTCCAGGGCGTCGTTGAAGCTGGCGCCCCCAATCACCTGCTGCGGGGTCCCCGAGGCTGGCGACGACGTGGTCAGGCCGCTGCCGGGGAGGGTGTCCACTCCAGCAGGCAGTTCGCTGTCATTGGTGGCCGGGGCTTCCTCAATGACCCGGATCTCGATGGGTTCGGCGTTGCCGGAGCCGGCGCCACGTTCCAGGGACAGGATGAACTCCGTCGACTCAGCACAGCTGCGACCCGTGGGGTCGACATGGCCGGATCTTGGATTTTCGGGCATTGAGATGAGGGTGCGGGACACCACCACACCCAGCTTGCCGACATCGGAGGAGTCCTCAGTGGCGGTGTCGCATAGGGTTCCATCGACGGTGGTGAGCTGATAGTCCCAGAGGGCACGTTTAACTGAGTGGTAAATATCAGTCACCGGCAACCGGGCCGCGACATTGACCCGCAGCGTTGAATCCTGCCACTGGCGGGCGACGCGATAGTAGGTCTTGACCTTGCCGGACACCGACGGCTGAGAGACATCGGTGTACTGCCCCGCAGTCATCACGGGAGCAGATTCAGTGTCGGAAGCGCCACGCACCGGAGTACCCGAGATGGTGAAGGGACGGGCAGTTCTCGCCCCCAAGGACTCCAGGCTGGCAGCGAGGGCCTGGGCGTCGGCCGCGTCGTAGTAGGTGCCGCCGCCGGCCTCAGCGATACATGACAGCTGTTCTCGGGCAAGATCTTGGACGCCGAAACCGATAGTGTCGATTTGGACATCGTTATTGGCGGTGAGCTCCCCAACCGTTCTACAGGGGTCTGGGTCGCAGGTTTCTTCCCCGTCAGAAACCAAGATGATGTGTCTCTTGCCGCTGCTACCCACATCAGCCATGGCCTGGGTCAGGGAGTAGGCAATGGGTGTGTCACCTCGGGGGCTGAAGCTATTGATCGCCTGGGTGAGACCCGGTTTGTCCAAGGTAGTGACGGGATGCACCAGTTCGGTGTCCTCACAGGCACCTGAGGCGCCAAAACCGTCGTTGCCAGCGCCGTAGACCCGTAACCCGACCTGAGCATTAGCTGGTAGCGAGTCAAGTGATTGGATCAGTGCCGCTTGCGCGGCCTGCATTTTTGTCACCCCGGAAGGATCTGCCTCAGACATGGAGCCGGAAACGTCAAGGACGAGAAGGACGACAGGGGCGCCCTCGTCGGCCGTTGCTAACGGCGAAACCGGTCCGGGGACAGCAGCCAGTAAGGGAATCAGCGCCAGTGAACCCAGCAAACGTGACGCCCGCATGTAGCCTCCTTGCAACCTGTTTCAGTCGTAGTGGGAGGCCGTCGACGAGGATTCCGAAGACGACCCCCCCGTCTGATTGCTTCGAATCTACGGTGGTTAGGGCGACCGGTCAACATCAGAGGCTTCGGTCTTCAACGCTGTGTTGAGGGTTCGAAGGACGCCGACGCTCGGCAGTAACCTTCACGAAACAGCATTTACCGTAGTCGATGAGGGTTTGATGGATGTTTAGTTGAAGTTGGGTTCGACATTGCGGGTTCGCTTGAGTTCGAAGAACTGAGGGAAGGCTGTCACCTTCTCAAATCCGTCGAAGAGTTCACCTGCGGCCTCACCCTTCGGGGCCTGGGTGATGACTGGGCCAAACAGCGCCGTGCCGTTGATCCGGATCACCGGGGTCCCGACGTCGCTGCCGACTAGGCCAGATACCTCACGCTGGGTCTCGCGCAATAGCTCATCGAAGGCGCCGGTCTCTGCCTGAGCGATGATGCTGGCCTCCAAGGCGCATTCCTCAAGGGCCTCACCGATGGTCTCTGGAGAGATGGGCTGGGCTTGTGGATGCAGTCTGGTGCCCAATGCGGTGTAGAACTTACGCACCGTCGCCTGATCGGTGAGCTGAGCCACAGCTGCTGCGGTACGTGAGGCAATGCGGGTCTGGTCGATGTGGGCGCGGTAGCCCGGATTGAGTTCACGGCCCTCATTGAGCACATAGAGACTCATCGGATGGAAGGTGACCGCGATGTCGCGGACTTGCTCGACCTCAAGGATCCAGCGGGAGGTCAGCCAGGCATAAGGGCATGTCGGGTCAAACCAGAAATCAACCTGCTTTGTCATAGGGCCATCCAACCACGACGGGGTCAACTTCGGCTTATGGGATCACCACCAGGGTGGGGCCTGGTTGGCGAGGTGGTCGAGCATGCTCAATCCGGGGATGAATTCACCATGGGCCTGCGGATAAGCCGAGGGGGTGAAGCTGTGGTAGCTGAGGCCAATCCCGCGATCCGCGAAGACTGATTCGTCGAGATAATTGCGCCCCGAGGGGCCAGATAAATAGGTGTCGCCACCCAGCTCAGCGACGATGTCCGCGAGCAACTGGCTGCTAGAGCCGGTGACAGCCAGGTCGCTGGCATTGACCAAGGTGGTGGTGATGCCGTAGTGGTTACGAATCCCGATGATCAGATCGGTACACAGCTGCGCCAAATTGGTGCTGCGCTTGGCATAGGTCGAACTGAGGAGTTCAGCGGCGTCGCGATATCCGGGGCAGCGGCCATAGAGGGTTTGCAGGGTTTTAAGGTGATCGGATCTCCAATCTTTGAGCTCATTGGTTTCAACCTGATTGGTGAGCTGCCCCAGCTTTCCTTTGGTGTGTACCGGGACCGTTAACCACTGCGCAGCATTGACGCCTTTGATTTTGACTCGGTTCTGGAAGCCGCCCTTGGTGAACGGGACGGTGTCCAGCAGCACGAATACGTCGCTGCGGACCATCTTGTCGAAATATCCTGTCCAGGGAGCAAAATTTGGCTGATGGATGGTCACGATCACCGTCAAAACACCACCCTAATCAGTTCAAACGCCTCGGCCCATTCGCTTTTGACTTGCAGCCCACGAACCCTGGCTAAGGAGTCGTGGAATTCTTGGGTGAAATAGGCGCGTCCCAGCTCCAATTGGGAGGTGTAGCGTTGCAGCGCCTCCCATTTCCGGTCCAGGTGACGACGCTCGACCCGCACGAAGGCCGAGGCGGAGAAGGTGATGTGATTCCAGGGCAGTTCATAGCCCAGCACCGTCTTATGTTTGAAGGCCCGCAGCGCTTCATCGTGGATCGTCGCATGATCTTGGTGGAGGTCCGCGCCAGAAGGCAACAACACCCAATCAGGATCGAGTTCCCGACCGAGCTGGACCATCTTTTCCAACACTTCTTGGCGGTGATATCCCAGCTTGCGCACCGGATAGCCATAGATATATCGGCGGTGATGCGGGACCCCTAACACGTCCAACGACTCATGGCATTCTTCGGCCAGTCTGGACGGCACCGATCCCGCTGGCAGCGAATCCTCGGCGGTGGAGAAGACCGCGACGAAGACCTCAATGCCCTCCTCAACCCACCGGGCCATCGAGGCGCCAGCGCCGAGTTCCGCATCATCGGTATGGGGCGCCAACACCAAAATTCTGGCTGGAGGTTTCATCAGGTGAGCCTTTCATATAGGGACATCAGCTTGGCCAACTCGATTCCCCAGTTGTATCGGGTGAGGATCGCTTGCCGCCCATTCTCGCCGATCCGCGCGGCCTCGGCGGGATCGTCGAGGAGCCGTCGCAATGCCGCAGCCACCTCGTCGGTGTTAAATGGGTCGACGGTGATGCCGCAGTCGAATTCGCCGACGATGTTTTGCCACAGCTGGAAATCTGAGGCGATGAAGGGCAATCCGCAGGCCATATATTCAAACATTTTCGTGGAGTAGCCCTCCACATAGTTGCTGATGGGGTGATCCAGCACGATTCCGACTCGGGCGTCGCGAAGGCCCGCCACCACCTCCTCGCGGGGTAGGAGTCCTGGATAGTCGACGTGGGACCAACCGGGATGAGCCTTGGCTTGCGCCTCAAGCTGTTTAAACTTTCCGGCCAACAATCCCCGCTCATCACCAGCCAATCGGGTGAAGGCATTGAGCATCTCGAATAGCCCCTGCTGTTCGGAGAGCCCACCGACATAGATGAACCGGTGTCGTCGCTGGTCGAAGGGCAGCTCATTGCGCTCGGCAGCCAATCCGATCTCGGGGAAATTCTGCACCACGATCACCCGAGAGGCCGGGAATTTTTCGGCAATTGAGGGGGTGGCTGCGACGACGCCGCTGAGGAGCCGACCTGCAAGTCCTTCGGATACCTTCGTCACCCAGGACAGTGGCCGTTTCAGCCAATTCGGGATCCAGGTTTTGTTCATGATCTGCAGCGGCACATCCTCGTGGACGTCGTAGATCACTTTCTTGCCGCATAATCGCAGGGCCAAACCGACGCCAATGAGTTCCGGGTCGTGGAAGTGATAGAGATCTGCCTTCTCCTTGAGGGCACGGGCGAAGATCTGCCAGGTTTTCACCAGCATCCGGTGGATCCGATTTCGGGGAGCCCCCAGACCGATCACTCTGACCCCCGCGACCGTGGTATCGCCGGGATGGGTGTTGATCAGGGCGACGTCGTAGCCCTCAGCAGCCAGGGAAGCGCATTCCTTATAGGTAACGCGAGTATCACCGACGTCGTGAACACTGGATAGGTGGATGACTCGCTTCACTTGAACTCCTCACACCGCAACCGTCGTTGTCTGGCGACTCATCCTAACGAGCCCCCAGCAAAGACCAAGCCCCCGGCGCTTGCGGGGACGCCGGGGGCTGGCTTCATCGGGCGACCGAGGGGAAGATCGCCCGGAAACGGGGGTCGAATGGGCCAGGATCGGGATCCCGGCGTTGGGCAGAACACCACTCGACCGCCGCCGGATGAGGGGCCCTAACGGGCCAG
>JBHAEB010000069.1:0-5146 GCA_041855345.1 Arachnia sp.
CAGCGCCGCGTACTTGATCCGCAGGGCTTCCGCGGCGAGGCGGAACTCCTCAGGGTCGGCGTCGAAGGCGGGCGCTGAGTCGGCGTCGCCGACGAGCTCGAAGGCTGCGGCGTCGGCGCTGGTGATGGTCCTTTCCCCGGTGCCGCCGGAGTCGTCGCGGTAGACGATCTCGGCAAGGTCGTCGTCGAGCCGATCGATGGCGAGCAGGGTCACGACCTGCCCGGGGGCTAGGCCGCGGAGGCGTTGACCCGGGCGCAGGCTGGTTAGCGTCGATGGTGCCGCGGTCTCGGTCATGGATCGCCTCCTTCCAACACTGGGTTTAGTTCAGGGTATGGGCTGCCACTGACAAATTGTCAGCAGAGACTTTTACGATGCTCAATACGTCAGGAACGGCTCAGTTCCAGCGATCCTCCCCGCATGTTATGGACTCGCCCGTTGGCATCCCTGATGATATCGGCTACTAAATGGATGGGATCGTGATGGTCGCGAGTGCCTGCTGTTGTGTGACTTACAGGGGATCTGCTGAGCTTTGGGGCGGAAGAGTCGCAGAAAAGCAGGTTGGGGATCACACCTGGTTGGGTCTGATGGCTGTTGATCCAGCTCATGAAGAACGCGCTTGGGACCGCCCTGAGCGCTGAGGTGACTGAGGGTCTCGGTCACGAGGATGGCTGTACCAAGCCATGGTGGCACTACCTAACCGCTCCTATCATCAGTCGACCATTTCTTATGGCCAGAGTTTTGCTGATTTCACTCCGGATCGCCGCGCAGGCGCTAACGTAAGGCCACGTGACACATCAAGGGAGAGGGGTCAGCGTGACATGCAACAGTTAGCAAAGGTTGGAATGTTCCACCTCACTACCCGATATCCACACACACTGGCGGTTCTAATTGCCGGTCGAGGCTACTTCTACTGAAGATGAAAAAGGGTTGGCATGTCTGGTAGTTGCTGTAGGAGGGTGCGGTGGAGCGTCGGCGTCGTCGCGATGTGCCTGTTAGTGGGCTGTGCCTCGACTCCAGAATCGACGCCGACAACTGCTTCTCAGCCCGTGGAGCCGACGGCTATTGCAGTGGAATCATCCACCCCGACGGCGCAGTTGAAAACTGCGTGTGAGGTGGATGCTCTGGTATCGCTGGAGGACTTCGTCCTCGGCGAAGGAGTGCAGTATCGCGACGATTCTTTAGTGATACGGCAGGTGGGTATTGATCTTCAGTGGGAGATGAATGGCGAATCAGGTCTGCTGTATCAAGGAACAGAAGTCCCTGCGGAGGAGGTAGAAGAACGGGGCGACGGATACAACGTCGGTCAAGTGACTGTCAATGATCGATGGGTGATTTTCGAGACCACTGATTCCCCTTGGGTGGGGGAACCATGGCAGCTCCATGCCTGGGATAGGACGAAACCCCACGACGGGGTTTGGCAATTCGCGGCCCATGACCCAGCGCTTGGACCCGCAGATTTCCCTTTCCCAAAACTCAACGGAGACCGGGTGGTGTGGAATGCCACTATCTCTGAAGAAGAGGCAGCGGTCATGGTCTACGACCTCGCATCTCGGGAAACCCGGGAACTAGCTCGTGGTCTGGTCGCTTGGGCTGATTTCGCTGATCAAGACACCGCCGTATGGAAGGTCTATATACCTGGGAGTGACGATTACAACATGGCGGGAGTCAATCTTGCTACGGGCCAGCCGTGGCAACAGCCTGCCGAATTCGCCCCCCATATCCGTGGCCTGTCGCCGTATTCTGTCGATGAATGGAACTGGATTTTGGTCTATGACCCCGGAGCTAATCAAGAATATGAAGATCAGGTCGCGGTGGCTTGGCCGGCTGGTGCAGCAGAGCCATACGAATTCTTCCGCTCCCGGGTAGATGGCTATTGGGATGACACCGTCGGGGCAGGGGAGGGATATTTCTTCTTCATCGAGTACGAAGGCTTTGACGCGGTGTCATATCTGCTGGACGTCCAGCGTGGTATCAAATTCCGGCTGTTCGACGACTGGCTCGATGGCGAGATTCGAAATGGTGTATTGCACCTGCACCTACCACCTGAGGATAAAGCTGCTGGGGTTGAAACGCTGAAAATGCTGGAAATTCCGCTGGCGGAGTTCGCAGCCAAGAGTTGCTGACTTCCCCGTCGCCTCATCGGGGTCCGCGATCGTTGTGGTCGCGGACCTCTGCTTGTGTTCGGCTCATGGGGTCGTTCTTGGGGGGTGACGGCCGGATGGATCGCGGAAATGCGGGTTGGGGATGATGTCGCCCTGGCTTCCGGTCTCGGCGACTGGTTGCGCCTAGCTGGGTCGGTCGTCGCGTTGTTGGTGGAGGATCGTAGATGAGACGGGGTTGGCATTTGAGCGCACGAGGCGTAGGGTAATTGAACAGTTAACGAAGTGTTGGGTTGCCCCGGCCCTTCCCCCGAAGCCGTCCCTGGCGGCACTGCGCGTGCTGTCAACCACCACAAGGAAACGTTATGAAACAGAAGATCGTTGCACTCATCGTCGCCATAGCTGGTGTCATCATGCTTGTCTCTGGCGCCATCGCCTGGGGGGTCACCAGCTCCCAGCTATCAGCCGAGAACATCACCGTCCCCGGAGACTCTCAGTTCATGGGTGGGGCCTTCGCGGGCAAGCAGGTGACTGGTCCGCTGAGTGCCTTCGCCCAGGCCGCCACCATTCAGCAGCATGTCGAGGCTATGACTCAGGGCCAGACCTTCGCTGAACTTGGGCAGGCGATCCGCGAGGCAGGCGAAGGCACCGAGGCGGCGACCCAGTTGCAGGAGCTGCGCAACACCGTCCAGGAAGCCGCTTTCCTGCGTGCGTCGCTGTTTACCTCCGTGCTGGCCTTCGGGGTTTCAGCTCTGGTCATGGGCGTCGGCGTCCTGTTTGGGCTGATCGGCTGGGGGATGTTGCCGAAGAAACAGGCCAAGGTCGTAGAAGAGAAGGTCGCCGAGGAAGCTGCCTGATAGATTTCAATGCGACGGCGGGTCGGGGGAACTCCTCGGCCCGCCGTCGTTGTTCTTCACCCCCCAGGAGGTATCGATGCGCCCCCATGAGCGACTGGAGTCACTGGGAATGCCAGGAGCACCGTCGAGGCATCAGGACTGGGGGATCGAACAATCCGATCCGGCCCGGGTAACAGAGTTTCTTCAATTCGCGATCAACCACGAGGCCATCGACCCCTATGAACACGAGTTGCTCGCCGATCTCGTGATTCAATCTGTTGAGGACCTGTTGGCCGATCAAGCGCTGACTGGTGAACAGGAAATGCTGCTATTGACCTGGCTCAATACCCGAGACCGGTTTCCCGAGAGCTGGTCCTACTGGCGATCGCTGGGGTGCGACGATGAACCCTGCCTCGTCAGTGTCTACCTTGATCGGGCCTCCTCCGGTTAAGGATTCCTCGCCCCGTCTCGGCTTCTGGGGTGCCGGTTCAACTGTTCTCGGCTGGGTGACCCGGGGTGTGGTTAGGGTGGGTGTGCTTCGACATTCAAGGAGGGTCTCGTGAGCGATTTGAGCCTCGATCAGCTTAATGCTGCCCATGATGTGGTCTGGGATTTTGATGTGAGCTCTCGGTTGGCGACCCAACTGGATGCGGCGGCGTCGACTGTGGAGAGTCAGGTTGCGCCCCGGAATAGCCGCAAGCTCACATACGGTACGAAGTTTCAGGGTTATTACGCTGATCTGTGGGCTTACAACATTGAGACGGCGAATCGTGATGCGGGGGTGTTGGCGTCGCGATTGCGTGATGTTGCGCAAGGTGTGCGGGATTTAGAGGCTGATGCTCAAGCTGAGCAGGAGCGAATTGTTGCTGCGCGGAGGTGGAAGCAGGAGCGGGACGAACGCTCGGGGTGGGACAAGATGTGGGAGACGGTGGATTTTCTGCATCTATTCCATGGAGATGAGAATCCGCCGAAGGTAGAGCCTATAGCGGCTATTCGCAGTTGGCCGTGGTGCCTTGGTTGGTCAAGGTGTGTTGCCGCGCTTGGTGGGCGCTGTGGAGCAGGATACGTGACTGGTAGTGGTGGTTGTTGCGGTAGCCGCGTGCGGTGCGTTTGATGTGTTTGATCATGGTGTTCGCGGCTTCGGTGCGGGCGTTGGTGACTCGGGTGGCGATGGTGGTTTCGATGGCGGGCCACCAGGCGGTGATGGTGGCAGCGAGCCGGTCGGTCTCGTCGGTGTCAGCGAGTGCGGCCCAGTGACCGAAGCGGGTTTTCGCGGTCCCGGCTTCATCGATGGTGTGGCTGGCCAGGATGAGCCGTAGGCCTTCCTTGAGGCCCCAGGCGGCGCCCAGTTCGCCGGTCGGGTCGTCGGCGAGCACGTGGTCGAGGCGTGCCCGGCCACGAGCCGAGAGGGTGTCGTAGCCGCGGAGCAGTAGCATTCGGTGTGCCCAGGCCGGGTCGATCTTGCGGCCCCTGCGTTGGTGTAGTTGGTGGGCGAGGCGTTGCCGGACCCGGGTCAGGCACTGGTTACCGAGCTGGACCAGGTGGAACGGGTCGACCGCGATCTTTGCGTTCGGCAGGCAGGTCGTGATGGCTTTGCGGAACGCGGCCGATGGGTCGATAGCCACCGTCTCGATCCGGTCCCGCCAGGTCTGGCTGCGGGCGTTCAGCCAGTCGGTGACAGTGACGCTGTCGCGGCCGTCAACGACGCCGAGGACCTGGCCACTGCGGGTGTTGACGATCGTGGTCATCCACGGCTCTACCCGCCGCCAGAGACCGCCGTCGGGATCCCGGTACCAGCGCACCCTGCGGTAACGGTGCTCGTCGATCCCCAGCTGTTCAACCCGCAGCTGATCGACGTTGGGCAGCGTGTCAACTGCGGCATTGATCATGGCCTGGATGGTCCACCACGCGACCCGATGAGTTCGGGCAACCGTCGCGACGCTTTGTCCCTGGTCGATCACCGCAGTCAGTGCCGCATCACGCAGCCGGGTCGTGCAGCGGGCCCGTAACGGTAACTCGGCAGTAACCTGGGTGAACGTGCGCCGCGGACACGCCGGCTCCACACACAGCAGCCGTGGCTTGATCACCACCACCTCCACCTGGCCCGCGTGGGGGATGTCTTTGACCCGCTGCCGGACCCAGGAATGAACCCTGCCAGAGACCACCCCACAAGCCGGGCACCCGTCAGCGGTGTCCTCGGCCGTCACGCTC
>JBHAEB010000070.1:0-18214 GCA_041855345.1 Arachnia sp.
CCTCCTTGCGCCGGCCGGTCGCGGCCCCAGGGGCCACGACGGCGGGGCGCACCTCCGCCCCGGCGGCGGCCGCCGGGTTGGCGTCGGAGCGGTACGCGATCTCGCGGTTCTCCTCGTCGACGAAGGGCGTGATCTCCTCGACGATGTCGTCAGTTGCGGTCTGGGTCATGACGGTGCTCTCGTTCTCGCTCACTGGGCGATCTGGGTGATCTCGAAGGGCTGAGGCTGCTGCGCGGCGTGCGGGTGCTCAGGGCCGGCGTAGACCTTGAGCTTGCCGATCAGTTGGCGGCTCAGCTTGTTCTTGGGCAGCATGCCCCACACGGCGCGCTCGACGGCCTTGCGGGGGTCCTTCTCGAGCAGTTCGCCGATCGAGACGGACTTGAGACCACCCGGGCGGCCGGAGTGGGAGTAGCGCAGCGAATCGGAGCGCTTGTTTCCGGTGAGGGCGATCTTGGATGCGTTGACGATGATGACGAAGTCTCCACCGTCGACATGGGGGGCGAAGGTGGCCTTGTGCTTACCGCGAAGCAGGGTGGCAGCGGCCACGGCCAGACGTCCAAGGACGACGTCCTCGGCATCGATCACGAGCCAGTTGCGGGTGATCTCACCCGGCTTCGGAGTGTACGTAGACACGGTCGCAGACCAACTTCCATTCAAATGAACATCATGAGGTGCCGCTGGAGGCGGCAATCCGTGAACGCACAGGCCACCCAGCGCGCAACAGCTACCTACCTTAGGACGCGCGGGCCGTTCGGTCAAAATCGGGCACGCACCGCAGGCCAATCGGCTCGTGAGACAGTCGGGATATCCGCGACCCGGGCCAAATATCCAGGGGGGCCGTGACATGCCTTGCTACTAGCACTAACTTAGGTGCATGGCCTCAAAGACGAGTACCCAGATCGCCATCGCGTCTCCCGGCGACGTACGAAACGTCGTCCTGGTCGGCGCCAGCGGCTCGGGCAAGACGACACTGTTCGAACATCTACTGCGCGCCCGGGTAGCCGGGTACCGCGGGGAGAAGGAGACCCCCGAACGAGCGGCCTCGCTCACCTTGGCCTCCATTCCGTCGCAGCACGCGCAGATCAACCTCCTCGACGCGCCGGGACATCCCGAATACGTGGGCGAGTTGCGCGCCGGGTTGCGCGCCGCCGATGCGGCGGTGTTCGTCGTGCCTGCGGGCGAGGACATCTCCCCGGCCACCATGGCGCTTTGGGCCGAGTGCGAACAGGAATCCTTGCCTCGCATCGTGGTGATCACAAAACTCGACCAGGGACGCTCCGATTTCCCCACCATGGTGGAGGCGTGCCGGGCCGCATTCGGCGACGGCGTGGTCCCGGCCTTGCTGCCGATCCGCGACGGCAACCGCACCATCGGCAACCTATCCCTGATGAATCGCCGCGCCCACATCTACGACGGCGCGGACCGCACCTCCCGCGACGCCACGGACGAGGAATTGGCCATCATTGAGGAGCACCGCGCTCCCCTGGTGGAGGCGATCATCACCGAACTGGGCGACGAGGCACTGCTCGAGCGCTATATCGAGGGCGACGATCTCGCCGTCGAAGAGGTCCACGATGGGCTTCGTGGCGCCATGCTCTCCTCGCGGTTCTTCCCGCTCATGCCGGCACATACCACCAGCGATACCGGTACCGAGGAGTTGCTGCGCTGGATCGAGCGAGGATTCCCATCCCCCGACACTCGCCCCATCCCCAAGCTGACCACGCCCAACGGGGCGACCCTCCCGGAGGGATCGTGTGACCCAGACGCCCCGCTGGTGGCCGAGGTGATTCGTACCACAAGCGACTCCTACTCCGGGCGAACCTCCGTGGTGCGCGTGTTCTCCGGGACCCTGCGCACCGACGACGTCATCCACGTGTGCGGGCATCGCGCACTATTTGGCAGTGTCTCGGACGCGCACCAGCCCGATCACGACGATGAAGACCGGGTGGGTCCGATGAACGCCCCCTCAGGCGTGGACCTCACCCCCAAGGACAAGGCCATCGCCGGCGAGATCGTGCTGGTCACCAAACTGGCCCATGCGGAGACGGGCGACACGTTGTCGTCGACGGAGCGTCCCGCACTGGTGCAGCCATGGGATCTTCCGGAGCCTCAGCTTCCCGTCGCCGTGCGGGCGGCCGCCCGCGGCGACGAAGACAAGCTCGCCGCCGCTCTGCATCGCCTGGCCGCTGAGGATCCGACGGTTCGGCTGGAACGCAACGCGGAGACGGAGCAGCAGGTGCTGTGGGTGATGGGCCAGGCCCAGAAGGACCTTCTGCTACGCAAGCTGAAAGACCAGTTCCAGGTGGGGTTCACGGAGGAGCCAGTGCGGGTGGCCCTGCGCGAGACCCTGCTGCGTCCCTCGAAGGGGCACGGACGCAACGTCAAGCAGTCGGGCGGCCACGGCCAGTACGCCGTCTGCGACATCGAGGTGGAGCCGCTGGAGCGCGGCGCGGGCTTCGAGTTCGTGGACAAGGTAGTGGGTGGGGCGGTGCCGCGTGCCTACATCGGATCGGTGGAGAAGGGCATCCAGCAACAGCTCGCCCAAGGCACGCGGTTCGGCGTGCCCATGGTGGATGTTCGGGTGACGCTCTTCGACGGCAAGGCCCATTCGGTGGACTCCTCCGACATGGCCTTCCAGGTGGCCGGGCAGCTCGCCCTCAAGGACGCCGCAGGCAATGACGCGGTGGGTCTGCTGGAGCCCGTGGACAAGGTGACCGTGACGGTGGCCGACACGTTCCTCGGTGCCACTCTGACGGATCTGGCAGGCCGGCGCGGTCAGGTACTGGGCAGCGACCTCGACGGCGAGGGATTGGCCGTCATCGAGGCTCTCGTGCCGCAACTCGAGTTGGTGAAGTACCCCATCGACCTGCGCGGTGTCGCCCAAGGCACGGGAAGTTTCTCCCGCGAGTTCCACGGCTATGAACCGATGCCGCGGGAGCAGTGGCCACAACAGTGAGACGGTGCCCGCCTCAACCAACGGCGAAATCCGCTTGGTTGAGGCGGATTCCTTCGGGCACGGTGGCGAACCGCACTGGTGACAGCAGAGTTCTGGGCCCGTCGGCGTCGTAGTAGATCCCAGTGCCACTTTGATGGACGCGGGACTCGGCGGTGCGCTTGGCTCCGCTAGGAGTGAACCACGCTCCGGTCAGCATGCCGAAATGGACGCGTGGCAGCACCAACGTGTCGCCGGCCTCGAATGCAACGTGGTCCACGTCGACTCTGACGGCCGTCTCGGTTTCGAGCACATAGCGATCAGCCCCGGCCCCGCCGATGAGCCGGTCTGGGCCGGGTCCACCGGTGAGGGTGTCATTTCCAGCCTCCCCCATGAGGGTATTGGCCGCTGGGTTGCCTCGAATGTGGTTGTCGCCGCCGTTACCGGTACCTGATGCCGCGGTGCCCAGCAGCCATAGCTGTGTCTGATCCGCGGCGAGCGTGTAATCAGCCGCAGCATATACCTCCCCGGAGCGCACGAATGGCCCCGCCGCCGGCCCAGGTAGCGCTATGGCCGAACGGTCTATTCGAGCTCTTCCCACCTTCTCCAGATAGCCTTCGTGGGACACCAGGTCGGACCGGCCGAGCACCGCGTTGCCGCTCACCCTGAAGCCGCTGATGTCGCCGACGGCGTTCCCGTAGCGTTCGGTGACCTCGGCGCCGAGGTAGAGCAGGGGCCGATCGGCCGGATTGTGGAAGATATTGCCGGTGTGAGCCACCCCCGTGAGGTTCCCCCGTCCTCCGTGGTAGTCGGAGGTTCCCGATCCGTGCGGCAGAGGCTTCCTGATGTCGGTCATATAGGAGTATTCGCTTGTGGATGTTCCCCTGCCTGACATGACCGAGTTGCCATCCCAGATGGACTCGCTGTTCATGAAGGCTCGACTCACATGAGCGGAAACCAGATTGTCGTCGAAGATGGTGCCGTTGGCCCCCGTCGAGGCGTGCAGAGCCCACATTGGGCCCGTCGGCTCCCGCTGCCCAGCAGCGCCAGTCGAGACCGGGCAGGTTTGCTTGATGGCGTGTACCTGGTTGCGCACGAACTGAGTGCGTTCGCTGCCGGTGTAGGCCTGCAGCAATCCTTCACCACAGGCACGCCGGGTGACGACGGTGTTGTCGCGGATGGTGTTGCGATGAGACTGGTAGGCAATATGGACCGATGAGGAGACCGCCTCGCTGAGGTAATTGCCGGCGACCACGTTGTCGCTGGAGGCGGCCTGCAAAGAGATATTGCGGGTGTTCCACGACAGCCGGTTGCCGATTACCCGAGAGCCGGTCACGCCTTCGAAGCCGATGCCGTAGTAGCCGCCCTCTACCCGGTTACCGCTGATCTCGAATCGCTTCGCCTGGTAGCCCCCAGCCACGATCTTGTTGTGCTTGGTGAAACTCTCCCACTGGCCCTGATCCGAGTTCGCCGGGGTGGTGACGACGCTGATCCCAACCCCACCCTTGTTCGTGGATGCGGTAGGAGCATCGGCAAAGACGATCACGTTGTCCTTGATGGTGAGGTTCTCAGCATGTCCCTCCCGGGCCACCACCTCGATGCCCCCACCTGTGGGGCCAATCCCGGTGATGGTCGCGTTCTCAATGGTCACGTCACGCATCACTTCGCCTCGGTGTGCGGGATCCCGGTTGGCCGACGCGGAGCCCCGAATGGCTTTGGCGCTGGGTGAGGACGACAGATCGATACTCAAGTTGGACAGTCGCAGCCTGGCGTCCGCCGCGGAGGAGACGAACACGATGGCCGCACTCACACCAGGCCGAAGCACTAGCTTCGCGCCGGCCCCATCGATCCTGGAGACACCGCGGGGCACGACGATGGGAGCGTCCAACTCATAGGTTTCCCCCGGGGTCAAGCGGTATTCCCCAGCCACCAAGGCGTCCGCAATCCCATCGGTGGGGCTGGACTCGACCTTTACGATGGTCGATGCCGCCTGAGCTGCGTTGGGGGTCATGACCGCCAGCAGGGCACCGGCCAGGGCGATCCCTAGGCGTCTACCTGGTGTCTGGCGTGTGGATGCAGCGTCTGGCCACGCCTGCCTCAGCCGCGCTCCCCCAGAGTCGCGCCTTGCTCTGCGTTCTTGGGGTCTGCTCATGAGAACCGCCTAGCGAGGTTTGAGGCGTTCGAGGCGGGAGCGAAGCTGCATGGTGATCTCCTTCTGGGCGATCCCCCAAGCCATCGGAGCTAGGGTAGCCGATGCCCCACTCGGCTATGCCTACACTTGATTCACTCTCACTTGAAGGAGCAAGCGTGCGCACCATTTTGAACCTGATCTGGGTGGTCTTGGGCGGCTTCTGGCTGGCCGTCGCCTACTTCGTTGCGGGCGTCATCGCCTGTATCCCCATCATCACCATTCCCGTGGCGGTGGCGTCGTTCCGCATGGCTCGCTACGTGCTGTGGCCATTCGGGAAAGAGGTGGTCAAGAAGCCGGGGGCGGGCACCGGGTCGGCCATCATGAACGTGCTCTGGTTCGTGCTGTGCGGCTGGTGGCTGGCCCTGGCCCATATCGGCGCCGCGCTGGCTCAGAGCATCACCATCATCGGCATCGCCAACGCCATTGTCAGCATCAAGATGATCCCCGTCACCTGCTTCCCGTTCGGCAAGCGCATTGTCGACAGCAGGGGCATCCTCTGACGGGTTACCCTGAGGCAGTGGACCCGCTCACTCCGCGGCTAAACCGCGACATTGTCAGCTTCGTGCGTCGCAGCGGACGCATGAACGAGTCCCAGTTGGGGGCGTGGCGCCGTCATGGCGTGGACTTCCTCGTCGACGTACCTCGCGGGGAGATGAGCACCTCCGTCGCCGACGACGCGCATGTCGATTGGGCCGCCGTTTTTGGGCGTGAGGCCCCGCTCATCGTCGAGATCGGCTCCGGGGCCGGAGACTCGCTGGCGCCCATGGCGGCCACCCACGGCTTGGCCAACATCGTGGCGTTCGAGGTCTTCGAACCGGCGGTGGCGTCGACGCTTGGCAAGCTCGGCCGGCTGGAGTTGGGCAACGTACGCCTCGTGGTGGCGGACGGCGCACAAGGCTTGGCAAAACTATTCGCCGATGGCGAGGTGGCCGAGTTGTGGACGTTCTTCGCGGACCCATGGCACAAGAAACGCCATCACAAGCGTCGCCTCGTGGGGCCAGACTTCGCCGCCACTGTCGTCAGGAAACTAGCGCCAGGCAGCTTGTGGCGCCTGGCCACGGACTGGGAAGACTACGCGTGGTGGATGCGTGAGCACCTGGATGGGTTCCCCGGGCTGGTCAACGTGCACGACGGCTGGGCACCGCGGTGGGAGTCGCGTCCAGTGACGAAGTACGAACAGCGGGGCCTCGATGCGGGCCGGCACATCTTCGACCTGACCTACCGGAGGCAGGATGCGGCTCAGGATTGACCTGGCCTATGACGGCTCCAGGTTTCATGGCTGGGCAGCCCAGCCCGGCCTGCGTACTGTGCAGGGGGTGCTGGAGGAGTGGATCGCGCGGGTGCTGCGCCTGCGGGATCCCGTGACCGTAGTGGTAGCGGGACGCACTGATGCCGGGGTGCACGCCCGCGGCCAGGTCTGTCACGTTGACGTGCCCGTCGAGCACAACCCCTCCCCCGACCTGCTGCGTCGGCTTCACCGGGTGCTTCCCGAGGACTTGGCGGTGCTCCGTGTCTCCCCCGCCCCAGAGGGATTCGACGCACGTTTCTCAGCCATCTGGCGGCGCTATTGCTACCGGCTCGCCGATGCCCACACCCCGCCCGATCCGCTGTTGCGCGGCCATATTGCCCCCGTCCGGGAGGCTCTCGACGTGGGCGCCCTCAACGCCGCCACCGGCATCCTGCTCGGACTCAGGGATTTCGCCGCTTTCTGCAAGCCTCGAGAAGGGGCCACCACCATTAGGGATTTGCGCGAGTTGAGTGCCTCTCGACGCGACAACGGCGTCATCGAGATCCATCTTCTCGCCGACGCGTTCTGCCATTCCATGGTCCGCTCGCTCGTGGGCGCCCTCACGGCCGTCGCAAGCGCGCGCCGCACCTTGGCGTGGCTGGAGGGGGTGGCGGCCAGCCCCGTGCGTCACGGCGAGGTGCACGTCATGCCGGCACGCGGACTCACTTTGGAGGAGGTGGGTTATCCACCCGACGCCGAACTGGCCTCGCGGGCCGAACAGTCCCGTGCCTTGCGCACCTTGGAGAACGCATGAGCCACTATTTCCACACTCCCGGCCAGCCGCTGATCGCCTCTGAGTTCACCGCCAAGGTCTTCGGCCGCGACCTCACCTTCACCACGGCCAGAGGGGTCTTCTCGGGGTCGCGCCTCGACCTGGGCACGTCGGTGCTGCTGCGCACGGTCGAACCGCCGCGGGCAGGACGAGTGCTGGATCTGGGCTGCGGCGTGGGCACCATCGCCGTTGGCTTGGCGGTCACGTCGCCTGCTGTGAGTGTCGACGCCGTCGATGTCAATGAGCGAGCGTTGGAGTTGACCCGCCTCAACGCCGAACGTTATGGCGTGGCCGACCGCGTCCAAGCCCTGCTCCCTGACGATGTGCCGACCAATACCACCTATGACGAGGTGTGGTCTAACCCGCCCATCCGCATTGGGAAGGCCGCGCTGCACGAGTTGCTGCTGCGCTGGCTGCCGCGACTGACTCCTGAGGGCGCCGCCTTCCTCGTCGTCGGGAAGAACCTGGGCGGGGACTCGCTGCAACGCTGGCTAAACGAGCAGGGCTTCCCCACCACCAAGCTCGCCTCCGCCAAGGGCTTCCGCGTGCTCAAGGTAGTGCCTTTCAGTGACGTTGGACAGTCTCGAGATGGCTGAGCCCACCGCTCACGCGCGTCGATTCCGGCTCGTCCTTGCCGCCGCGGCATAGGATTGGGCCACTGAGCACGATTCAAAGGAGTCCAATATGACTTACACGCTGCCCGACCTCGACTATGACTACAGCGCCCTCGCGCCCCATATCGCTCCCGAGATCATGGAGCTGCACCACAGCAAGCATCACGCCGCCTATGTGGCGGGCATCAACACCGCCCTGGAACAGCTCGCCGAGGCCCGCGCTGCCGGCAACCTGGGCGCGGTGAACAAGCTGAGCAAGGACGCGGCCTTCCACCTAGGCGGCCACATCAACCACTCGGTGTTCTGGAAGAACATGTCCCCCGAGGGCGGCGGCCGCCCCGACGGCGAACTCGCCTCCGCCATCGACGAGTTCTTCGGCTCGTTCGATGCCTTCCAGGCCCACTTCAACGCGGTGGCCAACGGCATCCAGGGCTCCGGCTGGTCGATGCTGGTGTGGGACACGCTGGGCCAGCGCCTCAACATCAACCAGCTCTACGACCAGCAGGGCAATCTGCCGGCCAGCCAGATCCCGGTGCTGCAACTCGACATGTGGGAGCACGCGTTCTACCTGCAGTACAAGAACGTCAAGGGCGACTACGTCAACGCCTGGTGGAACGTGGTCAACTGGGCCGACGTCGCCGAGCGCCTCACCAAGGCCCGCGCCGCCAGCGCCGCCCTGAGCTGATCCAACGCACGGACGCCCGGCTTAGCCGCCGGGCGTGCGTGCATTTCTAGGCCCAGGGCAGTCCGACAAGCTTTCCCACGTGCCGGCCCGCGGCGAGGTCACGGTGGGCCTGGACGATGTCTTCGAGCGGATAGGCGTGCACGGGCAGCAGGTCCACCTCGCCCGCGGCGATCAGGTCTAGTACCCGCTGTAGCTCTTCCGGGGGCAGATTCGATGCGTTCCCCGAGTAGGTGGTTAGGCGCACGCCATTCGGGATCCAGTCCATCGGGTAGAACCCGTCGATGGTCCACGAGTCCGACAGCATCCCTGTGAAGCAGACGGTGCCGTGGAGACGCGTCGCGGCCAGCGAGTCACGCAGCGTCGGCACACCGACCAACTCCAGCACACCGTCGACGCCGCCGGGAACCAGTTCGCGCACCTCAGCGGCGAGTTCGCCCCGGTCGAGCAGCGGGGTGACGCCGCGGGAGCGCAGCAACTCGACGCCCTCCGGGCGGCGCGAAGTCGCCAGGACGCGGCATCCCAACCGCAGTGCGAGCGCGGACACCGCCAAGCCCAGCGCCGACGTGCCGCCGCGCACTAGGAGGGACTGACCAGGTTGCAGGGCCAAGCCCGTCGTCAACGACCCATGCGCGGTTTGAAGCGTCTCGGGCACCGAGCCGAGCACCTCCCAGGACAGCGGCGACGAGAACGTGATGACCTGCTCACGGGGCACCACAACGAACTGGGCGTAGCCGCCGTCGAAGGCGCGCCCCATGCCGCCCATCATCGTCACCGCCTGCGTCCCAGGAACAAGGATTCCGTCAGGATCCAGATCCACGACGCCAGTGGCCTCGATCCCAAGCACACGCGGGTAGCTCATTCCGCCTGCTAGACCGGCCACGGAGTGGTACTCCGACCGGTTCATCCCGAAGGCCATCACCTTGAGCCGCACCTGACCCGGGCCAGGGCCGGGAACGGCCACATCCTGGACGGCTAGATTCTCAATACCTGGCCCACTCAGCACCGCGGCACGCATCGTTTCCACGTCGCGACCCTACACCGGGGCGTTCACTTGTCGCGGCCTAGAGGTCAACCGGGCCGACGTGGCTGAGCGCCTCACCAGTCCCGCACCGCCAGCGCCGCCCTGGCCTGACCCAACCTGCGAGGACGCCCCCGGCCTCAGCAGCCGGGGCGTTCGTGCGCCTAGCTTCCATACTCACTTCTGGTGTCGTGTCTTTTAGTGTCCTGCGCCTGAGATTCGCGAGGCTATTGACATCACCCGCCGCCTCCTCGAGGCAGGAGGGTTCAAACCCCTTAGCCACTCCCTTCTGCGAAGAGCCCAGAACCCCCAAGAAACCTTCGAAGAACTCGTTGCTACCACGACTTGACACCACCATCTCTTCGATTTGACATGACTCCATCCTTCCAAGATCGAACCCTCTGGATAATACCCCAAGGATTCAAGATAGAATCGGTCACCCTCGAGGTCCTCGACATCAGCCAGCTCTACACCTCCCTTGAGGGTTTCGATCCGCTCACAACACAGACACGCCCACCACCCAACACTCAGCCCCGAAGAGCCAGTTTACGCGTAATTGCGCAATTAGCGTACTCGCTTATAAGAGGTGCAGATTTCTTCCCAGTTCACGCCGCTTTCGGACCACAGGACTAAAACATCGTAGGGTTCTACGGTGAACGGTGTTCCGCGACTAGCGCCCTCTGACGAAGGTTCGATTCCATAGTGAACCAAGGTCTTTTCGCTGGAGCGATTGAAAATGAAATCCAGACGTGCGCCTGAGCCATCGCATGCGACCCAACGTACACGACAAATTGAAGTCGAAACGAGTGCTGGTACTGGCGAGGTCAGATGTAATACGCGCCAGATTACCTCAGCATTCATCTCTGTCGCTTTCAGAGCGAGCCATCCTGACTCCCTGTCATGCCGCACAGCCACGCGTAGATCATCTGAATTCTGACGATCATCCGCTGCCTCGATATGCACGGTTGGACGATCTACATCGGCATCTTCAGTGGCGCTGAAGAGAACGCGTGCGTGTATCTTGTGGCGCACAAACAGGTCCTTTACGAGCTCAGCGACTTGCCAGGTGATAAACGCTGCCGTCGGTTCGATGATCACGTCCAGGTCGTAATCGATAGCCCATTCTGTTCCAGTTGCATCGATCGCCTTTCGGAGAGCTACCAATCTGCGGAGTCCGTGGAGGGTCTCGCCATCTTGACCCCCCGCAGCAATGGGCGCAAATGGGCAGTATGTGCCTGCAAATGCCGCTGGCTCCATCCCTTCGGCAAGCAAATCTGTGGTTGTCGGTTGCAGGTATGGATCCATAGCATTTGTGCTGCATGCTGTATAGATCGACTGAGTCGGGGAACCTAACGCTAAGGAGAAGATGCTGTGATGTAGCAACACCTCTGGAGAGCGGTAGTGCGGGCCACTCCAAACGTGTCCCCAGTTCTCTTCTACGCACCCCATATCGAAGTGATGGCTTGCCAGCAGCGTGCGTGCCAGCGCGGCATCTGAGATACTAATCGGTCCCGCCCAAGCAGTATAGCCAACCGCGTCCGTCAGACTGACCATAGGTAGTACTCGGGTTACCCACCAGTCATATGCGAGATGGTCTGCGATACCAGGATCAGGCAGAGGAAGGTTGATGTAGCGCTTAACGTGTACATCGGCGAAGACTTTGCTGAATCGAGAAAGAACCTCGCCGATAGGCGAAACTGTATATCGGCGTGGGTGATCAGTAGGCTTGGCGGCATCGCTGAAGACCCCCTCGTTGCCGATCTGTACAGCCATGATGAGGTCTGCGTTTGGTTGGATGAGGCGGTCGCGTACGACTTCTAGCCACGCAGTGGCTTCTCTAAGGAAATCAGGATCAGCAGGAGATAGGGGTGGATCGTCGCCGAAACCGATTCCGAAGCTGGCGAGGTTTCCAATGTGGTTAGTGTTTCTACTGTGGATGATTCGGTCCGGCAGGCCGCCATATCTGACTTCTGCGTGGATGAATGGACCAGGCTTGACTACTGCCGTCAGACCCTCTGCGCGGAGCAGGTCGAAGAAGACGTTTAGATCGGCATTGGGAATTTCTTCACCGGAAAAATCGATGTCGCCTGAGAGACTCTCATGGAGGCGCCATGGAATGTAGAAGCTGACTACTTCGATACCTTCAGCATGAAGACGCGCGAGATCGGTTGCCCAGTCGGTTTTGCGTGCCCGATAGTATGGGTATTCACCCATAATCATCGTCATAAGACTATCCCTTAAATGCGGTTTTTGAGAACGACTTTTAGAGCTTCGTAGGATCCTTCCTGGTTGATGGCAAGAATGTCGAATGCCTGACCATAGTCTTCGAGTGCAAATTTGTGTGTGATGAGACGCTCCAAAGGAATGTGAATGCCGGCATCAACGGCTCGTTGGAACATCGGATAGTTGTAATCGCCGGCACCGATGATCCGGTGCTCATTGAAAAGGATATCGATCGGCCGCACGCTCGCTTCTACGGAGGAATTATACCCCATGGCCACAGCCGTTCCCCTAGGAGCCAGTAGAGAGATGGCGGTCTCTAATAGATTGCCCACTGCATCGATGACGACATCCGCGCGTGGCTGGTCATTTCCCTGGGCAGCGACCTCCATAATAGAAACGGTCGGCATGTTCCTGTGGTCAAAGACATTCTGCAACAGCGAGCGTCGGCAGGCGTTGCTCTCGACGAGGGTGACCTGAGCTCCTGAAAGGGCCGCAGCAATACTAGACAATGCTCCGACGGGTCCGCCACCGAGGACGACAACGCGGTCCCCCGGTTGGACTCCGGCGGCTGTCACGTTCGATAACGCGCAGCAGAAAGGTTCGATGAGGGTCGCGCGGTCGGTGCTGACTCCATCGGGGATGGGGACGACGAACTTTGCCGGTAGAACGATCTTCTCGCAGAAGGTGCCGTCTCTGTCGATACCGATTTCGTTCGTGGCTTTGTTAACGCAGTGGTTGAACCGACCCTTGCGGCATTCGAGGCAGTCCCCGCAGAAGAGTGTTGGATTGATGACAACGCGGTCTCCTGGATGCATGTTTGTGACCCAGGTCCCGGCGCTTTCGACGAGCCCGACAGCTTCGTGCCCCATGACTACACCGGGGCGAGCGTAAAACTTGCCGACGAGGATGCTGCGGTCGGTTCCGCAGATGCCGCTTTGTAGAATGCGGATGAGCACGTCATCGGGGCGTGTGATTACAGGGGCTTCCCTGGTGACTAGCTTCAGGGAGCGGGTGTCCTCTCCGAGGATGATAGCTTGCATAAGAGATCCGTTCTTACCAGTGGATTGCGGTGAGTAATTGTTCGTGCAACTCGGGTGTGGAAGTCGCGATGCATGACTGTTGGTTTTCTGCACTGATGTCTGTCAGCGACATATCATCGAAGCTGTTGCCGTAAGCGTCGGTGATGACGATTCCTGCTGCCTTGGCGATCGGTACGGCAGCGGCGATGTCGTAAGGGAAGAGATGCAGGATGTTTCCTCGCCCAGCATGCTCGAAGTCTGCTCGCGTGTCGGGATGGTCTCGCAGGATACGGTTGCCAATATCGACATAGGCATCGAGTTGTCCTGTGATGATCCGACTAATGGAGTAGGTGGAGGAATTAAAGATGAAGACTCCACCGGCGTTCGAGGAAGTATCGATGAGGTGGCCATAGGCGTTGTTCATCAGTTGCATCGGGTGACCGTTGAATTCGATGGACCAGAACATCCGATCCAGTTCAGTCACTGTGGTTGGCGCTGGGAGATCTCGGGGATATCCGTGAGATTCAAAATCTCTCCCTCGTGCGTACATCCAGCGACCGGTTGTCAATTCCATCAGTAGTGCATCAGTGATGTCGCGCAGTCGGGGATTATCACTGGCACGGGTAGCGGCCAGAGAGATCATCGAACTCTCCAGCCCAGCGGCGGCACTTCGAGTTCCATCGATAGGATCTACGATGAGGAACGCTTCGGGTTCGCTCTCGCCAATACTACGTAATGCTCCGTCTTCGGTGTAGAGGGCCAAAGGGGGCGCCGTGTTTTCGAGGTGGTGCCACAGTGCCTGCTCGGCGATGAGGTCGATGTCAAACTGCGCGTCACCGCCGGGTGAGTCATGACCACGTGGTGCCCCGCGTTGAGCGCGGCTGCTGTGGGCGGCTGTTCGGATAGCCGTTGCAGCGGTGAAGAGCAGGTCCTTCATCATGATTCTCCTTGGATTAACAGTTCGATGCGATCGCACATGATCTCGGCTTCATCGAGGGTGATGTTCAGTGCCGGCCGGATTTTCAGAACATTGCCGCGTCCATAACGCGAAGTACGCATGAGTAGCCCATACTTCGGAGCAGTTTTTGCCATGTGATTGGTCGCGGCAACGTTTTCGGACCCGTCGGCATTGATGAGTTCAATACCAATCATCAATCCGACGCCACGGACATCGCCGATGATAGGAGCATGGATTTGTAGTGCTCTCATCCGCTGCATGATGTACTCGCCGACGGTGGTCACGTTTTGCAAGAAGGCAGGCTCTCGGATGATCTTCAGGGTGGCAGTGGCCGCGGCAGCTGCGAGCAGGTTTGAGCCATAAGTAAAGGAATGATGGTCTGATTCCATACCGAGGAGGTCATCATTGGTGATGATCGCCGCGACCTGAGCCCCAGAGCCACCTAGGCCCTTGGCAACAGTGATAGCGTCAGGAACGACGTCGAAGTATTCGGCAGCAAACATTCGTCCGGTGCGGCCGATGCCAGTCTGAATCTCATCAAAAATGAGCTTGATGCCCTTCTCATCGCAGATTTCTCGGACTCGTTGGAGATACCCCTCCGGAGACACAATATTTCCGCCATTGCCGGAGATCGGTTCGATAAGCACTGCCGCGATCTCGCCCTGAGAAGCGTACTCGATGAAGTCCACGATTCGCTCTGCGCACAACAGCCCGCAGTTCTCGCGATTTTTGCGATAGAAGCACCGAGAGCAGTAGGGGTCAGGAACCTGGAGCCCAAATCGTGGCAGCGTCGGGAAGGGCTCCTTCCGGAACTGATTTCCAGACAGCGCTGTCATGGCCATGGTTTGGCCGACATGTGCGCGGAAAAGCGTGAGCACTTCGGTGCAGCCAGTGGCGCGCTGTGCCATTTTGACCGCGCCCTCATTGGCTGATGACCCTCCGGAGACCTTAGGATGTACATAGTTCAAGTCTGCAGGTGCCAATTCAGCTAGCATGCTGGTCATCTCGTTGATTGCACGGGTCTGGTAGCTCGAGCTAACGTGGATTAACTTATCCGCCTGGTCTTTGATAGCCTGGATAACTGCCGGGTGGCGGTATCCGAGGCTGAGGTTGAAGGTCCCTGCTGAGCAGTCCATAAATTCGTTGCCATCCTCGTCGCGGACATAGAGGCCATCGGCATCAGCGATCGTAAAATCGGGGACGCTATAGTATAGGTTGCTAGAGGTGTTCAGCATGATCTCATCTATTTCCTAATCTAGGTTGGATCTTGAGCGTGGAGCATACGGCTATGCCTGGGATAGGGTGGGAAATTCTCCTGTGAATAGAAAGGTGTTCATCCCAAACTCTGCGGCGGCGCTGATGTTCGCCGAACGATCGTCGATGAATAGGATCTGCGCAGGCGTGCTTTGCATGGCCTTAGTCGCAGCAGCGAAGCACTCCTGCGATGGCTTGGCCATGCCGATTCGAGCACTGAAGATCATCCCCTCGAAAGCAGAAGCAATTGGCAAGTCGTCGATAGCGTCAGCCAGGGGGTGTGGAGCGTTCGACAGAAGCCATGGTCGGATACCTAATTCGTTCAGCTCTGCCAGCCATTGGGTAGCTGCCGGGTTGAGATCGAGCCATCCTTTGACGTCGATTTGAACGAGGGAGGAAAGTTCTTCATCGTCGAGCTTATAATTCGATCCGACGACTGATTCCCAGTACTCTCGCGAAGACTGTCCAGTGTCGTAAGGTGCCCGATGCCTCCAATACCGCTCTTGGAAGTCAGGCGTTGACATTCCCACACGTTGCGCGAGTTCGGCCATCGTCTTCTCGGGGAAGGGGTTGGAAAGCACCTCCGCGTAGTCAATGAGCACTTT
Organism: Arachnia sp.; assembly: GCA_041855345.1. Taxonomy (GTDB): domain Bacteria; phylum Actinomycetota; class Actinomycetes; order Propionibacteriales; family Propionibacteriaceae; genus Arachnia. The sequence continues at coordinate 15,560 of JBHAEB010000070.1, forward strand.
TTCCATAACGCATCTTCCTTTCGGTGAATGTGTGTAGTATTGATACATCTTTACGGCGATGGGGAGGCGTCCTGATCTTGTCGGCCATGAGGATCTGCTGCAATGATTGTCGCAGTTCCATCGCTCGGACCCAAACGGCCGGCGAGGAGAAAGGTCGTGACACCGATGAGAATGACGGTTGATAGGCCCCAGCGGAGGTTGCTTACGGTGGTTATAAGACCGACCACGGGGCTCGCAACAAGGAATCCGACGCGCATGATCCAGTTCACAAGGGTGACTCCGGCAGCTTGGGTTACACCGGGAATGTGAGCGGCGGCGCTAAGGGCACTAGGAACCAGGGTAGCCGAGCCATACCCCACTGCGGCTAGTCCCGCGAGGAGCTGAAGATGTTCTTGAGCTGTCACGATCGCGATCCCGCCTAGCGTGATGAGTATTCCGCCCAGTTGAGCGACTCGCGCTCGTCCGCGCTTGTGAATCATAAAGTCGCCGCTGAAGCGCCCCAGGCATTGGCTGCCGATGATGACGCTGAAAGCGATACCGGCGCTTGCACTAGGAACGTCGCTGATCTGCACCGCAGCAATGGCGGACCAGTTGTTGGCAACGTCTTCGATCGTGGTTCCACAGATGGCGATGACCGCCAGAGGCAGCGCAGCCACCAGCACGAACCGCCAGCGTGTTTGTCTCTCGACAGGGGAAGCGCCGCGACTATCAGGTTTCGAGGTCGTGGCGCCATCTCCGACAAGTAGACCGCCAAGTGTTACGAATACAATGCAGGCAAAGCCGACAATGGCAAGGTAGATCCGCATGTCCACGCCGACGGTTGCGGCAGTAGTTGAAGCTGCACCGCTGAGTACGCCGCCAAGGCTCCAGAGCGCGTGCATGGAGGAGAGGATCGAGCGGCCCGAGGTATCCTGGATGGCGATGCCAACGACGTTCTGGGAGACGTCGACGATCGCATCGAAGAAACCAACGAAGAAGATACAGGTCGCCAGAACGATACCGCTGCGCGACCAACCGGCCAGAGCCACAGCCGCAGCGAGGAGGACTGTGCCTCCTACCACCACTGGGACTGCCCGGAAGCGGATGATCAACCGTGCCGGGAGGATGGAAGAGACGATCGCGCCGATTGCGAACGAGGCTACGATAAGGCCGAACTCCCATGGACTCAGGTCTAGCCTTTCAACCATGAGCGGGTACCAGGGGAGCAGCGCGGCGAATACAGCACCGTTGCTGACGAAGAAGGCTCCGACACCTGCGACGCCTCGAGCCCCTGTCCTGAATTCTCGTACCATTCTTCAAAGGTAGGTGTTAAAATGATCACATGCAACGATCAAAACGGCAGAAATTGATCACTGCGGCTGTGAGTTCTGGGCCGCGCTCCATCCAGGCCCTCGCAGAGCTAACCGGGGTAAGTGCCGTGAGCATCCGTCGCGACCTCATGGAACTGGCTGATCAAGGTGTCATTCGACGTGTTCGAGGTGGCGCCGCGCCGATGCCCCATCGTGGGGCAAATTATCCCTTCGCCCTTCGTCAAACTTCAGACATCGACCTCAAGCGAGCACTGGCCCAGGCCACTGCCGAACTTATTGAGCCCGGGGAGAGTGTGTTCATTGACAACGGTACGACTTCACTTGCGGTGGCTGAAGAATTGTCCGGGAAGGGCCTGACGGGGATGGCTGTCTCCCTTCACTCCGCGGCCGCCTTGGCGAGCAAGCCTGGCAACCAGGTCATCGTACCGGGCGGGCTCATCGAGCATGATGGACTAGCCTTCACCAGCGCTGGCGTGGTGGATGCCGTTGCGGCAATGCAATTTGATACCGCCATCATCGGCACATGCGGTGCTAACCCTGACGTCGGGCTCACTGTTGCGGACTGGGGTGATGCTCAGGTGAAGCGTGCCGCCTTCGCATCGGCCCAACGAGTTATCTTGGTTTCAACGGCCGACAAGTTCAGTCAGACTGCTGCTCACCGGTTCGCATCCATCGCCGACCTTGACGTCATCGTCACGACGCGCAATGCCCCGCCAGGGGTCACCGCCGAAGCACATATCGCCGGTGTGACCGTAATCGAAGTTGACGATGCTGTCGTCGACAAGAAGGAAGTTGACGCGCCCACGGGTTTGGCCCGTGATGGAACCGAGCCGTCAACCGTCACGCCCACATCGCATTCGGGTCAATGTCGAAGGCGTCAAACAGGCTCTTCGCAGATGAGCGGGTAGCTGGTTGAGCGCGTTGGTGCCGGGGTGAGGGTCGAGGTCTTCCGATGATGGGAGTTCTCACACGGACCATCCGTCGGAAGATCTTGACGTGCTCAATGCTGCCTTCGCGACCCCTGACCTGACGGTGTTCTGCCGTCTCGACGAGCTCGGCCTCGTGGCCGTCGGCCAGCGGCTGGCCCCGGATCGGGCGGTGATCGAGTGCCGGGTCGCTGAACCAGGTCCGTGGTGCCGGGGCTGCGGCAGCAGAGCGCTGTCCCGCGGGACGGACACGCGACAGCTCGCGCATGAGCCGTTCGGGCACCGCCCGACCATGCTGCTGGTCCGCGTCCGCCGATATCAGTGCTCTGGGTGCGGGCGCTCCTGGCGCGAGGACCTCACCGCTGCGGCGGCGGAGCGGGCGAAGCTGTCTCGTCGCGGGATGCGGTGGGCGCTGGAAG
>JBHAEB010000071.1:0-20843 GCA_041855345.1 Arachnia sp.
ACAATAATTGATTCCTGCAAAACACCCATGTCGCCGAATACGAGCGAGCGAGATTCAAATGTGTGGATTGTGTCGATGCTGGTGGTCCGAAGCAGCAAGCGTCGGAATGGCTGGTAGTAGGGTCCGTTCATCCATGAACGCGGGGTGATTGAGACCTGTTGGCCACCAGGAGTAAGTTGTAAAGCGCCGAGCGCCATAAAAGCCGCATAAAGATTGGGAACTATGATCCCAGCTCTTCGAAGTGTGACATCAGTGGAGGATTTCGCGCGTAGCTTTCGATAAGGTGGATTTTGAATGATCAGATCGAAAGACTCACCGCTTGTGAGGGCCCATTCGATGTAGTCAGCTGTGATGATTCGGGTGGTGGCGCCGACTTTCTCGCAGTCGGCCATGGTGCGTCGCAACGAGGGCAGCAGGGCGATGTCTGCCTCAACGGCTGTTATGTCTAGGCGAAGATCCGGGTGGGTGAAACGAAGGCGTTGGGTCAATGCAGCCGTGAGCATTCCCGAGCCGGCGCCAGGATCCAGCACCCGCAACTCTCCAGACCTGGGAAGTACCGGCAACTCCGCCATGAGTTCCGCGACAGCAGCCGGTGTGAAGTATTGGCCGTGGCTAGCCTGGGTGGTGCTGTCGAGTTCGGCCAGAACTGCTCGTCGACCCTCTGCCGCGCGATCCACCAGATTCATGACAACTACGTTACCGTTGCGGACTGACAAAGGTTATGTGGATGCTGGGCACGATGGGCATAATCGGGGACAGATCCGGTAGGAGGGGGTTGTTATGGGTGCTGACTACCGTATCTGGGGTTGGGGTACGAGTGAACCGACGGCATGGTTCACGGTGGCAGAGATAGCGCCGAGCGCGCTGATAGCAGAAAGCCGAAGGATCCTGTGCAAGCAGCGTTGGGGATTGTCCTATCGTGACGCCAAGATTCAGATCCCCGAGGAACGTGGTCTGGGGTGGGTGACGTGGCGCTTGGAGCGAGGTCACCAACTGCTGCCCCGACCCCTTGATTTTCTCGGGGATTGTCTCCTGCTCGATTACATCCCAGTCCTGCGGGAATTGCGAGGCTATCAGGAGCTCATGGTGACCGCCCGTAGCGACGCACCTGGCCACAGCCTGATGGTGTTCTCACAGAGCATGTTCAGCCACAGTGGGGACCGCATCATGATGGCCGAAAAGAGCCTAGAGAGACTGGTGACGGGTCTGAGAGCAGAGGGACTGATGGTCTCCCATCCGCAACCCATCCGATCTCGCGACCTCGCCCCAGAATGCCCGGCCAATCAGGTGACCCGGGTGAGGTTGTTGAACTCCCGCGCAACAGGTCGCTAGCTCTCTGCATCCTCTGGGTCTAGGTAGGCCTGAGTTCGGGTCAGGGAGCCTGTCACGTCCGGTACCTCGTTGAGTAACCGACGTTCGGTACGGACATAGCCAGTGGACTTGGGACGCTTGGGGATCACCAACTCTGGACGGGCAACGTGCTGGTAGGGGATGGAACTCAGCAGATGGGCGATCATATTGATCCGTGCCCGCTTCTTGTCTTCGGCCTCGACAACATTCCAGCGGTTTCCCGGCAGATCGGTGTGAACGAACATCTCGTCCTTTGCGCGGCTGTACTCCTCCCACTTGGTGATCGAGTCCAGGTCGGTGCTGGAGAGCTTCCACCGTCGCATCGGATCCGTCAGGCGGGATCGGAACCGTTTCTCCTGCTCCTTATCGGAGACGGAGAACCAGTATTTACGCAACAGGATTCCATCGTCGATGAGCATCTGCTCGAGTTGCGGACACTGTCTGAGGAAGCGGATGTACTCCTCGGGGGAGCAGTAGCCCATGACCCGCTCCACGCCGGCACGGTTGTACCAGGAGCGGTCAAACAAGACGATCTCACCAGCGGCGGGGAGATGCTCGATATAGCGTTGGAAATACCACTGGGTGCGTTGACGTTCGGTGGGGATCGGCAGGGCGACGATGCGTGCCACTCGTGGGTTGAGGAACTCCATCACTCGCTTGATCGCTCCGCCCTTGCCGGCAGCGTCACGACCCTCGAAGAGCACGACGATGCGGGCCCCGGTTGCCTTAACCCACTCTTGCATCTCCACCAGTTCGGTTTGGAGGCGGGTGAGCTCTGCTTCGTATCTCGTGGTGTCAAGCTTCGGTAGTTTCGCCATGATCCATTGTTGCTGAGAGGTTGCCGACTGGGGCCGCTAATGGCAACTTCGTACCCTTTCCCGGAGAAAACCTCACCACCTGTCCTGTAGGAGCCTCAGAGACGATATCTTCAGGGTATGAGGAAGCTACGCAGGGCCGTGATCGCCCTTCTGATCGTGCCGCTGATGTTGACGCTGAGCGCGTGTATGCGCATGCAAGGCGAATACACCATCCACAGCGTGGATAAGATTGATGTCTCCATCAACATGGGTATCCAGAAGCAATACTCCAGCCAACTGGGCACCGACCCATCGACGATGTGCACCCAGGGATTCGATGGTCAACCGTTGCCCACCGGTGTGAAAACCGAGCAGTATGACGACGGGGAGTATGTCGGTTGCATCATCACCGGCACCATGAGCGCTGATCAGACCAACGGTGCGGTGTCATACGATGAGTCCACCCAGACCTGGACCTATCGCCATGAAGGCAACCAGACGGTCGACTCGAGTAGCTTGGGGGGCCAGGACCCCAGTTCCGTGCTCAGCGATTTCAGCATCAAGGTAACCTTCCCTGGTCCGGTGGAATCCGCCAGCGAGGGCGGCAAGATCGAGGGGAATAGCGTCACCTGGACCGATCCGAGTAGCGCCTTCGTTGAAGGGGGTATCCATGCCACCGCTAAGAATGGAGCCAACCTGACATGGCTGTGGATCGTGCTAGGCGTTGTGGGCGTGGCAGCTATCGCGGTCGTCGTCTGGTTCCTGATGCGGGGTAAGAAGAAGCCCGCTGGCCCCGAGGCTGCACCAGGGCAGCCGTTCCCGCCGCAGCCCTATCCGACGGCGGACCAGCAGGCATACCCGGCACAGGGTCAGCAGCCTTATCCGACACAGGGTCAGCAGCCTTATCCGACACAGGGTCAGCAGCCCTATCCGCCGCAACAAGGCTAAGCAGTTAACCCAGCAGCGGGCCCTCTCCGGTGGGCCCGCTGACGTTTTCTCAGGTTGCGAATATTGACTGTTTCGATACCGTGAGGACACAGCTCACCTGGGCTTGGACCTGGTGGCGTCTGTCCCGGGCCGGTTGTTGAGTACCTACCAGATGCAGTATGGGTTCTGGTGGTTGCATGTGAACCACGCCCATGCCGGGCCCGACGGCCCTTGCCGACCGGCCGCCGCTGACTCAGTGTCGAATCAGCACTCAGGTCGTCGTTGCGGTCATCCAGCCATGAGGATTAGCCGGGATAGGCTTCGATCGGTTCTGGGGTGAGATCAGCAGCCATACTCAGCGGCAATGCCACCAGTTCGGCTTGATTGAGTTCTGTTGGCATGATCCACGGCGATACCCCGGTGCGCGGTTGGCTGGTGCGTCGTAGCCGTTCTCCGTCGCTGATCAGCCACACCGTCCAGGCGCGGGCGATGACCTGCGCCAAAGCGAGGGCACGATGCTCGGGGCTTTCGGCCCACTCGGTGGGCAGTTCAGCATTGCTGGGGAAGGTGGGTGCGGTGAGTTTACTTTTACGGCTAGCGGTGTAGTCGTTCACCGCCTTGATGATGGCCTGTTGGTGTTCCTGGGTGGCGGCGATGAACTCGGCAACCAGGGTGATTTCATGGGGACGGGTGAGCGGCAGATCGGCCACCACGGTCTCAGGTGTAGCCACAACGATGCGATCTCGGGTCAGCGCATGGAGTTGAGCTAGGGAGTCTGGCTGAGTTAAATCGAGGACCACCGCATTGGTGCTGTCAGCCGCAGCGGCGTCAGTACGACTGACCAGCCACACCGCCGCGATCTCACGGCGTCGATCGAGCACAGCAAATCCCAGCATGATTCCTCCTGTCGTGGGTGACTCAGGCACCCTATCCCGTTTTGGAATTGCTGGCTGTCTACCAGAGTTCGCCGTCGCGGAAATCTCCGGTGGCTAATCGCATTTTGCACCGTCGCTCGTCGACGCGCATGGCCCCGAAAGCAATCAGGCAGGCCACAGCTGAGGAGGTCTCGCTCAGCCATGGCAGCTGGCCCACCGCGATGTCAAGCACTATGGGCAGGCTTAACGCGCCAGCCAAGGCCGCCATATGCCAGGGAGAGGGGGCGATGTGATCGCCTCGGCTACCGCGTCCCATAAATAGTGCTACGCAGGACAACAGCAGAAGACACACCACCGCGATCCTCCAGCGTTGCTCTGCTGCGCTCCAGGCGACCACACTCAAGATCACTGCGACGAAGGCGTGCTGCCACCATGGACGTTGAATAAATGGGCAGGAAACCTGACGCTGCCTGGCGGCGTCCACCCCTATACTGCTCCGACCCACGCTCGCCACCATAGGTAATATCCTTCGGCAGTGAAAGTGCATCGCCCCTGGCCATTCCGCCAAAATGGGTTTGACTTGGTGAAATGAATCGACTGTCGGCCATGCGGAGGACATCTGATTAGCTGAAAGTTGGTCCCTCGGGCGCCTCCTTGCTGGAAAGAATCGACGCCCTAGGTCGACCCCAACAACCCCACTGCCAGCAGGGCGTGTAGGCCATGACTCGACGTCGAGCGGTCATCAATACCTCTGTCGGCTCCGGTGGCCGATTCCTCCAGGCCCGAGTTCCCCAGCGCCGCAGCCTAAGGTCGATCCCTTCGCGGGTCCGGAACACGACCGTTTCCCTGGGCGGTTGCTGTTGATCTGCGATTCAGCACCTAGCCGGGGCGACATGCACGGGAAATGACAGCGATGTAGTTCTACCCAGGCTGTGGAAAACTCTGTGGGAAAGAGCGTGGGAAGTTCACGGAGATAACGGTGAGGTCGGCTCCAGAAGGACTGGCAACCTCATCGTGAACTTCGCGCCACCGTCGCGCTGATTGCCGGCGCGCACGGTACCGCCATGAACCCCGACGGTATGGGCCACGATGGCCAAGCCCAAACCGGTACCGGGGGTGTTTCGGGCACGATCAGAGCGGTAGAACCGGTCAAAGATGTGTGGAAGATCCTCATCGGCGATACCCGGGCCGGAATCGACGATGGTGAGCACCCCATCCTCGGTCAAAGACACCCAAATATCCCCATCGGAGGGGGAGAACTTCACGGCATTGTCTAAAAGATTGGTGATCGCCCGCTCCAAGGTGGAGGCGTCGCCAAGGATTGGGACCGACTCCAGTGCCACATGGAAGGTGATATTGGGGCCTCGACGTTCCGCACGGGCCAGTGCAGCCTCGGTCACCTCAGCCAGATCGAGTCGTTCCGGTTCCCGCTGAAGGTGGTCATCGCGGGTCAGGGCGACGAGGTCCCCGACGAGGGCCGAGAACTCGCCAAGCTGGGCTGACACATCGTCGAGGATCTCAGAACGTGCACCCTCAGGTAGCATCCCAGACTTGTCGTCAGCGACGAGGAGCTCGATATTGGTGCGCATCGACGTTAACGGGGTCCGCAGCTCATGCCCGGCATCGGCGATCAACTGACGCTGTTGCTCACGGGAGGTTTGCAGGCTTTTCAGCATCTGGTTAAAGCTTTGGGTTAACTCGCCCAGATCGTCCCGGCCATAAATGCGGATCGGGTTCAGCTGGTCGGTTTGGGTGACGTTCTTTACCGCAGTCGATAGCCGTCGCACCGGAGCCAGGGCGGCCTGCGCCACCCACAGCGCAGTGGCAGTGGTCGCAAGGATCCCTGCCACCCCCGACAACGCGATGACCAACCACAGAGATTGCAGGGTCGAATCTAAGGACACCAGCGGTCGGGCATACATCACTGCGTATCGCTGGGTGCGCATCGCGCCATCCTGGGCCACCATGGGCACTGAGACCAGACGGTATTCCAGACCATCGTCGAGCCGTACCGACCGAGCCCGGTGCCCCTGTTGCAGCCGAGCCAATGCGATCTCCCCGGCTTCGGGGACGAGTTCAAAGGACTGACCGGTGACCTGCCGGGACTCGCCCGTCGCGGTGGTGACAGCCAGTAACTCACTGTTGGTGGCCAGCGCAGCAGCAGTGAATCCCCCTAGGGTTTCGACATTGCCGCTGATCGTATCCGCAGCCGAATGGGCCGCATTGAGCAGTTCACGGTCCAGTTGTTCCAGCAACGACAGTCGGGTGGCGATATAGGCGGTGGACCCCACCAGCAGCACAGATGCTGCCACCGAGATGCCAGTGAGCATGGCCAGCCGTGACTGAAGTGACTGCCCAGTGAGCAGCCGTTCAATGCCCCTTCTGAGGCGAATCCACAACGTCTCGATCACGGTGCGGTTTCACGCAACACATATCCCACACCCCGCACGGTGTGAATCACGCGGGGCAGGCCACCGGCTTCGGTTTTGCGGCGCAGGTAACCGATATAGACCTCTAGCGAGTTCGCCGTCGCCGGGAACTCAAAGCCCCATACCTCGTTGAGCAAGGTATTGCGTTCCATCACCCGGCGGGGGTTCTCCATGAAGGCCTGGAGCAGGGCAAACTCGGTTCGGGTCAGGGAGATATGCTGCCCGGCTCGCGACACTTCACGGTGCTGGGGATCGAGGGTGATATCGCCGAAGCTGAGCACGCGGGAGTCGTGATCGGGGGCGGTCTTAGAGCGACGGGTCAACGCACGCAACCGGGCAAGTAATTCATCCAGGGCAAAGGGTTTGACCATATAGTCGTCGGCGCCAGCGTCAAGGCCATCGACCCGATCACCGACGGCGTCGCGTGCGGTCAGGATTAGGATCGGCACGTCGTTGCCGGATTCACGAAGCATCCGGGTGGTCTCTAACCCATCAAGCCGAGGCATCATCACATCCATGATGACCGCATCGGGGGTGTAGCCGGCCAGCTTGGCCAAGGCCTCGACGCCGTCGGCTGCCGTGGTTACATCGTCGCCGGAATACTTCAGCGACCGGGCCAGCGAGTCACGCACGGCCTGGTCGTCGTCCACCACCAGGATCTGCATGGGTTAAGACTGCCATTAAATCCGGAAAACCTCCCATTCAACTCCCCGGATACAGTGACCTCATGGCGAAGCTGGTGTTTGTGTGTTGGGGAAATATCTGCCGCTCACCCATGGCAGAGCGGGTGGCGCGTCGAATGGCAGCCGACCTAGACCTTGATCTGGAGGTCATCAGTGTCGGGGTCTCGGCGGAGGAATCGGGCAATCCGATTGATTCGCGCGCCGCGGCCGTGCTGCGTGCTGGTGGATACGACGCCGATGGCCATCGGGCGCGTCGGGTGCGACGCGAGGATTTGGAAACAGCCGATTTAGTGGTGGCTGCCGAGACGATGCATATCTCCCGGCTTCGGGCGCTCTACCCGGAGGGTAACTACGCACTGATCAACGACTTCAATGTCGAACTCGTCGGCCAAGACCTCAACGACCCCTGGTATGGACCCGCCGCTGGGTTCCGGGCCACCCTGGCTGATATTGAGGCAGCGATGCCGGGCATCCTGACTGCAGTAGTTGCTTAGTTAGAGATTGTGCAACTGGGCAGAACCTCTTTAGACGTTGATTCGTTTGATGGGGCAGAAGGAGGTTGTGATGCCCAAAAGAGCTGAAGTCCAGGCGCATTTCGCGGCGTTCACAGCTGAGCACCTCGACACTTTGGTACGTATCGCACGCTCATTGACTGGTGATCCCGACAGTGCGGATGACCTTACCCAGCACAGCCTTGAGAAGGCCTATCGGTCATGGTCAGTGGTGATGAACACCGAGCAGCCGTTGGCCTATGTCCGGCGGATCCTGGTCAATACCTATCGAGACTCTTGGCGTCGACGTCGTCGGTTTACGGAACTCTTTGGCTCCCGTGCCGCGATGGGTGAGACTGCCGACCTGACGGCATGGGGAAACCCAGAACGACGGGTTGACGCCACGATGCGTCTGGATGCGTTGATGCGCCCGTTGACCGCCAGGGAACGTGCGGTGGTGACCCTGCGTTACCTCGCCGACCTATCTGAAGCCGATACCGCTGCGGAACTAGGGGTCGCGATCGGCACTGTGAAATCCACCACGGCTCGTGCCTTCGGAAAGATGCGCGCTGTTGAATCTCAGATGATTGGAGCCTGAGATGGAGTTCGATGACCTGAAGAAACTGATGACTTCCACACCGGTCGAAACCAAACTGACCCCCGAGAAGGTGATGCACTATGTCGAATCGAAGCGACGTGGTCGCCAACGGATGACCGCGGTGGCAGCTGCCCTAGTCCTGACAGTAGGGGTTGGGGCGGGTGCGATGATGCTCAATTCGATGACCAGCCTCCCGCAACCACAGATTCTGACCACTCCGTCACCGAGCCCTGTCGCTACGGCATCCCCATCGGAGGTGAGCGAAACACTCGAGTTGAGTGATGCGGGTGTATACGTGCCCAGCGATGCCACATCCCCGATCGCCTATCCCGAGAATCGCTGCGCCGTCAACGTCGAAGATGCGTGGCCTGAACTCACTCAAACTGAGGATCTGAACGATATGATCTCGCTGCCGTTGTTGGGCCGACTCGATGCCCAACTGGCGATCCAGCCACGATCCGATGGCAGCGGCATCGTGTCCCTGTACTGGAACGATTTCGCTAACTCCAAGCTGACTCTGATCACGGAGGATGCGCTAATGCGCGAACGCTACTCCTACTCAGATGGGCGTTTTGTTGCTTTCTCCGATTCCCAAGGACAGGTGCAGGTATGGGACTCGGAGAATCCCAGCGTGTCGCCTCGTATCTGGAGTGGTGGCCCCACCTCTAACACAGTGAACTATTGGGAACTCACCGGAGGCTACCTGTGGCTCTACGAGGTTCCGGGAGATCCCACCACTGCCGATTCCTCGACTGTTACCGGCAACTTGGACCTCATCGACCTGGCTGGTGGGGGCATCCGCAAGCGCGTGGTCAGCGATAAAGCGTTGGGGCCGTTATATGGCTGGGCGGGCATGCTGCAAACCCATGGACTGGATGATCGAGGGACGGTCATGATTCATCCTGACGGGCAGATTTACACCCTGAACGAAGGGTGGTCTGGGATCCGCATGCTTGGTGACTATGGCGGGGTTCAGGGCTATCAAGCAGTGAACCCCGGCAGTGGTGGCGCCAGCCTGCAGAGCAGCTCCTGGCCTACGAAGAGTTTCGACCTAGGACGGTTAACTGAGTTCGCTCAAGGCTGGGCGGGTGTTGAACAAGGGGAGGTTTTCAACTACCGCACGGGGGTGACGGTACTGATGCTCTCGAATGAAACCCACAGCTACGAATTTCTGGCGCTGGAGGATGGGCAGCCCTATGTCGTCGTGACGGTAACAACTGCTACCAAAACGCGATATCGCGTTCAGAACCTCGATCTTTTACCCACCGTCAGTTGCTGATTTCGGTAGCGACCTTGGGGCATAACGCAGTGAGTGTGGATTTCGGCTTCAGGATATGGTGGCGTGCCTGAGGTTAGTTGCCGATCCCGGCAGCCGTGGCCAGGAAATATCGCCGTTGAGGCGAATTGTGCAGGGACCTATGTCTCAAGCCAGCTGCTGATTCCAGCAGCGAGAGACATCACTGAAGATCCGCTGGTGTGGAGGTGACTCGGGCCAGCAGCATGGCCGTGGGTTGGCAGTAAGAGGCATGACTGAAGATAGGCTGGCGCTTCCGTCGCTGGGTGTTGCGTGTGAGGTCGGTGCCAGATCCTGCGGCCGTCGTCGGGAAATCTCGCAACTCATGTAAACCTTTGCCCCAGGCTCAAGCGTTGTCATGGGTAGGAGGGGCGGGGCTGGGGCAGTGGTCTTGGCTTTGCTCATGAGTCGCAGGAGACGGACATGGATGTTCACGGTTTAGGGACCATCGCGGAACTTGGCGATGCCCCCAAGCAGATGCTGCCGCAGCGACAGATCTGGCGTGCCGTGGGGGTGATCGTGGTGGTTGCGTTGACCATGGCAACTGTGGGTTGGGTCATCCACAACAACTATGTCAATAACTTCGAAAACTCGCCGACCGTCGTACCTGTTCACCTCGACGCCCACCTCGCCGACGACCTACTGGCTAGGTCGCAGGCTGCTAAGGACATCTGAGGGTCCCGGTTGCCGGTTCCGGCTCGGTGTGGGTGGTGAACCGCCCGAGGTTGTTGGCCTGAGCTTTAGTGAGGTGGTGTGGGTGGGGGGTGGCCTTGAAACGCGATGTTGCGTTTCTCTGGGGGCGACTTGCGGGGGTTGGCTGCTGATCCCGGCGGCCAGGCACGTCGTCGATGGATTCTCACCCCAGATTCGCCATCTGGTGCCCTAGTGAAACGACACAGTACTAGAATCCGGTCTTTCACCTAGGAGGTAGCGATGCTGACCGGACGTAGTTTCACCAAAGAGACCGACCTCACCCCTGCCGAATGGCGCGGCTTGCTGGAGTTGGCGGCGGAACTGAAACGGGAGCGTCGCACTGGGCAGGAACGACAGCGTCTTATCGGCAAGAAGGTGGCCCTGCTCTTTGAGAAGACGTCCACCCGCACCCGCTGCGCCTTTGAGGTGGCGATGCGGGAGCAGGGGGGCTACACCACCTACCTCGATCCAGCTGGCTCGCAGATCCGGCACAAGGAGTCTCCCGCAGACACCGCACGGGTGCTGGGACGTTGGTACGACGGCATCGAGTATCGGGGATATTCCCAGGACACGGTCAACACCCTTGCCGCCTACGCAGGGGTTCCCGTCTACAACGGGTTAACCGATGAATGGCATCCGACCCAGATGTTGGCAGACCAGCTGACCATGCTGGAGCACTCCGGTAAACCACTGGCCGAGACATCGTGGGCCTTCGTCGGCGATGTCCGAAACAACATGGGCAACTCCAACCTGATCGCAGCCGCCATGGTCGGAGCCGATATCCGGCTGGTCGCCCCGCCTGAGCTGCAAACCACCGATGAAATCCGCGCCCAAGCCGAGAAGATCGCGGCGACAACAGGGGCTCGGATCACTATCACCGACGACATCGCTCGTGGGGTAGCAGGGGTCGATTTCATCCACACCGATGTGTGGCTATCGCTAGGAGAACCCAAGGAATTGTGGTTGCCTCGCATCGAGCTGCTTAAGGCCTATCAGGTTAATCGCGCCATGTTGGAGGCGACGGGTAACCCGGCGGTGAAGTTCATGCACTGTCTGCCGGCCTTCCACGACCGCAACACCTTGGTGGGGGAGGAGATCTACCAGGCCACAGGACTTGATGGGATGGAGGTCACCCACGAGGTCTTCGAATCCGAGGCCAATATCGCCTTCGATCAGGCCGAAAACCGGATGCACACCATCAAGGCGCTGTTGGTGGCCACCCTGGCTGGCTAGTTCGGCGACGGAGGCCCTCCAGCTGTGGGGGATAGGCCAAAGATGGGCGTCGATCTTGTGGGATTCCACCCTTCGTCGCGAACCTACGCACCCGTAAGCTACGGAAGCGTAGGTTTAGCAGGAGGTCCCCATGGATCACGACATGGTGCAGTTACTCACCCCCGATGGGAAGCGCGTCGACCACCCCGAGTTCAGCTTTTCTGGGACTGACGAAGACCTTCTTGGTTTCCTCCGCGACATGGTGTTGGCAAGGCGTTTTGACGCTGAAGCGACTGCCCTGCAGCGTCATGGTGAACTCGGCCTGTGGCCGCCAGCGCTGGGCCAAGAGGCAGCCCAAGTTGGCTCCGCCCATGCCCTTGGTGAACTCGACGTGGTATTTCCCACCTACCGTGAACATGCGGTATTTCTGAGTCTCGGTCTGCCTTATACCCAGCTGCTGGCCTTGTTTCGTGGTTCCGACGCTGGAGCCTGGGAACAGCTCGACAAGTTCCGCAACTATCAGATCATCATCGGTTCCCAGACCCTCCATGCCACCGGATATGCCATGGGCATCCAATTGGATGGGCTTGTCGGTAATGACGATGGCCGCAATGCCGCCGTGGTTGCCTATCACGGCGATGGCGCCAGCTCCCAGGGGGATGTCAATGAGGCCTATGTCTTTGCGGCCAGCTACAACGCGCCAGTGGTGTTCTTCTGCCAGAACAACCAGTGGGCCATCTCAGAGCCCATCGCCTTACAGTCGCGTATCCCGTTGTTCCAACGCGCTCGCGGTTTCGGCTTTCCCGGAATCCAAGTTGATGGCAACGACGTGCTAGCGGTCCATGCGGTGACCCAATGGGCCTTGGATCGGGCTCATCGGGGACAGGGTCCCACCTTTGTGGAGGCCTTCACCTATCGCATGGGGGCCCACACCACCTCCGATGATCCAACGAAATACCGCCAGGATTCCGAAACCGAGTCCTGGCGGGGGCGGGACCCTATTTCCCGATTGACTACCTATCTGCGTAGTCAAGGGGCCATCGATGACGTCTGGCTGGCGGACCTCGACGATCAGGCCAAGGCCTTCGGCGCCGAGATTCGCGCCGCCGTCCCGCAACTGAAGGATCTGACCATGGATCAGCTCTTCGACAATGTCTATGCCGAAAACACCGTCGCCCTGGAGGCACAGCGCCGCGAATACGCCGAATGGGCAGCAGGGGGGCAGGCATGAGCCAGACCATGACCATCGCCAAGGCCATCAACCGTGGCCTGCGCCGGGCCCTTCAAGCTGATCCGAAGGTCCTGTTGACTGGGGAAGATATCGGAAAACTCGGTGGAGTATTCCGTATCACCGAAGGACTGCAGGCTGAGTTCGGGCCCAACCGGGTCATCGACTCGCCCCTGGCCGAGGCCGGAATAATGGGCACCGCAGTCGGGTTGACGATGCGCGGCTACCGTCCCGTGGTGGAAATCCAATTCGACGGCTTCGTCTACCCGGCCTTCGACCAACTCGTCACCCAGGTAGCGAAATTGCATGCCCGGACAGCCGGAGGCCAACCGATGCCCTTGGTCGTGCGCATCCCCTACGGCGGCGGTATCGGGGCGGTGGAACATCACTCGGAATCCCCAGAGGCCTATTTCTGTCACACCCCTGGGCTCAAGGTGGTCTCGCCGTCGAACCCGCACGACGCCTATTGGATGATTCAACAAGCCATTTCCAGCCCCGACCCGGTGGTGTTCTTAGAACCGAAACGCCGCTACCACGTCAAAGGGGAGGTGACCTTCGAACACCGACCCTCGCCCCTCCACCAAGCCGAGATTCTGCGTCCTGGCAACGACGCGACCCTGCTGGCCTGGGGACCGATGGTGCGCACCTGTCTCGACGCAGCCACCATCGCGGCCGAGGAGGGCACCAGTTTGGAGGTCGTCGATTTACGCACCCTAGCGCCCGTGGACTGGGTGACGTTGACAGCGTCGGTGCGCCGAACCCGTCGCGCAATCGTCGTCCATGAGGCATCCAGAACCCTGGGGCTGGGGGCAGAGATCGCCGCCTACCTCCATGAGCAGCTGTTCTACGAGATGGAAGCCCCCGTGTTACGGGTCACCGGATACGACATGCCATATCCGCCTGCCAGGTTGGAGCAGGAGTTTCTGCCCTCCGCTGACCGTATCCTCGATGCTGTCGACCGATCCCTCGAAATTTAGGAGCCCGACATGCTGCGTTCGTTTCTGCTGCCCGATCCAGGTGAGGGCTTGCTGGAGGCCGAGATCGTCGCCTGGCGGGTGACCGTCGGCCAGGTCGTGGAGATCAACGATGTGCTGGTTGAGATTGAGACGGCGAAGTCGCTGGTGGAGTTGCCATCACCCTTCGCGGGAACGGTGACCGCTCTACTGGTTGCTGAGGGCACCACTGTCGATGTCGGCACGGCCATCGTTGAGATCGATGATGGCGTAGCTGAGGTTTCGGCACCGGAGGAGCAAGCCCCCACCTTGGTGGGTTATGGACCGACGGAGAACACCGCTCCGTCGCGACGTCGCCGAGGTGCTGCTGCCTCGAAGCCGACGGAGTTCAGCCAGGCCATTGAGGATAGTTATGTTCCCCATGAGCCCTCCCGTCGAGCCGACGAGGTTCATCCGGCCGAGGCCGTACATGCCAGCCCCGTCGGTGATCCGCTGCCTGAGACTGGCCGGGCTCCCGTGGCATCGACATTGGTGTTGGCCAGCAGCCCTGATGGGGTACGCGCAAAACCCCCGGTACGCGCCTTCGCTCGAGAACTGGGCATTGACCTACGCAAGGTCATCGGCACTGGGCTGGGCGGCAGCATCACTCGCGCTGATGTGGAAGCCGCATGGGCCTTTGAGAACGCGCAGCCCAAGCGGGCTGAACCGACGTCAACACCTACCGAGCCCTTCGTAGAGCCCGCCCAGGGGCGGATCATCAACGACGCCGCCAGCTTCCAGACCGGCCCCCGAGCCGGAGGGTTTGGTGGGCCCCGCCAGCCCAAGAGCCGGGGGGAGCGTCGGGTTCCGATCAAGGGAGTGCGGAAGGTCACGGCAGAGGCGATGGTCCGCTCAGTGACTACTCATGTTCATGTCACCGAGTGGATCACCGTCGACGTCACGGGCACCATGCAGTTCGTTGAGACCCTGAAACAGCGTCGCGAGTTCTCCGCGCTGCGGGTTTCGCCGTTGCTGGTCTACGCGAAGGCCGTGTGCCTGGCCTTGGGTCGTAATCCCGACCTCAATACCTCCTGGGACGACCAAACCAAGGAGATCGTCTACCACGGTGATGTGAACCTGGGAATCGCAGCAGCCACCCCTCGCGGCCTGATGGTGCCCAATATCAAGGCTGCCCAAGACCTGAGCTTGCTGGAATTGTGCCAAGCCATTAATCAGCTGGTTGCGGTCTCCCGCGAGGGCAAGTTGCAGCCCGCAGACTACTCAGGTGGCACCTTCACCATCACTAATGTTGGGGTCTTTGGAGTCGACGGCGGTACCCCCATTATCAACGGCGATGAGTCAGCTATCTTCTGCATGGGAGCGATTCAGCGTCGCCCCTGGGTGGTGGGGGTTGGTGCCGAGGAGCAGGTCGTGCCGCGCTGGGTGACCACCCTGTCGATAGCCTTCGACCATCGCATCATCGACGGTGAACAGGGCTCCCGTTTTCTCCACGATGTCGCTGAGATCCTGGCCGAACCGGCCTTGGCGCTGCTGTTCTAGGTGTGATCGCCTCGCTATTAGGATCCTCGGTGCCGTGATCGAAATCACGCGGACCCTCGAATCACAACCCCATCGGTATTTCGCAACCCGCTGATAATGGCCTTTGACTCCTTGCGGCTGCTGTGGATGTCCGCTGGGAATCGTGACCTATCTGGGCAGTGGTAACCGGTGGCATCAGTTCGAATTCCTACCGGGCCATGCGGCAGGGTCCTGGGGATCGCACCGCAACCAGGTAGATACGCCCCATGGATAACGGCCTTTGACTCCTTGCGGGTTGCTGTGGGCGGGCCCTGGGAATGGCGACCTATCTGGGTAGTGGCAGCCGTTTGCGTCAGTTCGAATTCCTACCGGGTGATATGGCAGGGTCCTGGGGATCGCAGTGTGACCAGGTAGATGCAACCTATGGACATAGCAACAGGGGCGGACCAAGTCGGCCCGCCCCTGTCGTAAAAGGATCCTCAGTCGCGATTCTTTTCCGCGAAGATATGAAGGGCTTCCAGCAAGGCCCGCACCACGATAAGAATCACTAGGTTCGTCGCCAGCGGCGAGAACAGGCCGTGCAGGATCTGGCCTACCGAACTAGAGGCGCCGTATATGTAAGATGCGGAGAAGATTCTCACCATCTCAACAAGGGTCATCACACTCAATGCGATGAAGACAACCGTGTAAATCGGGCCCATCACTCCGCCAAGAAGGCGTGATTTGAAACCAAAGTCAAACAGTGCCGCCAAACCACCGGGTTTTTGGGCGGGCTGCTGCCCATATGGCTGAGCAGCCTGCTGGCCACCCCAAGCCTGAGGAGACTGCTGAGCCTGCTGCGGTGCGGTGGCCCACGCGGCCTGCTGGGTGTTCCAATCCTGCGCCGATGGGGCGGAGGCGGGTTGACCGGCCGAGGGGACGGATTGGGCCATCGGCTGGCCCCATTCGGAGGTGCTCTGCTGCTGGGCGGAGTTCCAATCCTGATACGGCTGGTTGGAGTTGTCGGGGTACTGGGTCACGGGTTGGTTCCAATCGGAGGATGCGGTCTGGGGCTGGCTATTCCAGTCCTGGGCGGGCTGGGGTTCGCTGTCTTGGTTGACGATATCGCTTGTAGCTGCCGCCCCGGTTGGGGCTGGCTGATTCCACTGCGAGGTCTCGGCAGGCTGTTCCCATGCTGAGGTCGAGGCAGGCTGTGTCCACGTCGTCGAGGCGGGTGCTGGCTGTTCCCACTGGGAGGTGGAAGCGGACTGGTCCCAGGAGGTGGCTGGGGCCTCCGCGGCAGGCTCGGGGGCAGGGCCACTGGATTGATACCACTCCTGGCCGACTTGCTCCGTAGTATCCGTAGCGGCAGCGCCAGAATCGACGTTGTTCCAGTCATTGTTGCTGGGCTGGCCCCATGTTGAGGTGGGCTGGGCCGCCTGCTCAGGTTGGCCCCACTGTGGAGCCGGTGGGGTCTGCTGCTCACCGAGAAACTCCGCCGGTGGCGTCCACACCTCAGTGGACTGCGAATCGCCAGGCTGCTGCCAACCTTGCGAGGGCGGCTGGGGATTCAAAGTGGTCTGGTTCGGGTCTTGGCCCCACTGGGGGGCATTCCACTGCGAGGTTTGCTGGGAATCTGGGCTCATCCCTTGACCAGGTTGTGGTGCCTGAGCCTGGGCAGGATCCTGGGCGGGTGGACCCCAGGTTTGTGCTTGCTGGCTGTTCCAATCCTGAGGGTTCTGCTGCGGCGGTTGGGCACTCCATTCCTGCGGCGAGCCCCACTGGTTGTTTGACATGGTGGCCATTCTGCCATCCTAATACCGCCTCGACTCAATGACTTTACGCTGAGTGGCCCTGGATATGGGGCCTGTCGTCCTTCCAGGTGCCACGACTGTCACCCAGGAGGGGGCATCGTCATCGGTAGTCGCTGAACCCAAAGGCCCTACCGAGGATGCCATCGGGTAGTCGTCCCTCCTCCACGATTGTTCATCCTTCGACGGCCAAAGCCGCGCTGAAAGTGGCGGCTCGAAATGTCCTCGTCGTCCCTCCTCCACGATCGTTCAACCTGCGACGGCCCCAGGTACCCCGCCAACGGCCACATCGGTGACTCGGGGGCAGGTAACTCCGGAGAAATCCCCTGGTGCCCCGTCAACGGCCTAATCCACCCGGTGGTGGTACATCCGTCGTTGCTGATCTTCCATCCCGTGCCGCCAGATATCCCCGACGGCGGTGGCCCGTAGACCTGCCCCTGGTTGATTCCGCAACCATCGCCTGCCAGCCGTCACCCGGCTCCCATAGACCTGCCCCCCTGGCTGATTTCCCATGAGGCTGGTGCAAGACTAGGGGCATGAGCCCTTCACAATTGCATGTGGATTTGGCCGCCATCGACGCCAACTTGGCCCTGGCTGCGTCCCGGCATCTGGGCCGTGCGGTGCTGTTGCCAGTGAAGGCAAACGCATACGGGCACGGCGCGGTCGCGGTAGCCAGTCATGTCCAGCGCACCGGTTCAGCCCAATGGTTGGGTGTCGCCGAGGTAGCTGAAGCTGAGGAATTGCGGGCAGGAGAGATCACCCTGCCGATCCTCAAATTCTCCCCAGCCTTCCCGGATGAGCTAGATCGTGCGGTGGCCGCCAACCTCACATTGACGGTCGTTGACCAGACCACCATCGAACAAGCCGCTGCAGCCGCAGCCCGCAACGGCGCTGTCCTTCCTGTCCACCTCAAACTCGACACCGGGATGAGACGGGTTGGGGCGCCACCTAGCGACGGCGTCGCCCTGGCTCGGCTTGTGGCTGAGCACCCGAATCTCATCTTGGACGGTATCTTCACCCACCTGCCGATCAGCGATGATCCCGCCGGGGAACCGTACACCCGAGATCAGCTCGCCCGATTCTTGGCCATCGCCGCCGCCATCCGAGACATCGTGGGTCCAGTGCCCTGGGTCCATGCCGGGAACTCTGGGGCTGTCATGGGTCACGATCTATCCGGCACCAATCTGATCCGTCCCGGGATTATGTCCTATGGCTGTCGCGCTACCGGCGATACCGCCTGGGAGGGGCTGACTCCAGCCGCCCGCTGGACGAGCCGGGTCTCCTTCATCAAACGTATTGAGGCTGGCGAGACAGTCGGCTATGGCCGGACCTGGACTGCGCCCTGCGATACCTGGATTGCGACGGTTCCGGTGGGCTATGGCGACGGCTTCTCGCGATCCTTCAGTAATCGGGGTCGGATGCTGGTGGGCGGGCAGTCCTATCCCATCGCGGGCCGCGTCTGTATGGATCAAACGATGCTGGATTTGGGAGCGGAAACCCCGCAGATCAACGTCGGCGACGAGGTGGTGCTGCTCGGTCGTCAAGGCAGCAGCGAAATCACCATTGAGGAATTGGGTGACGCCATGGGAACGATCACCTATGAGGTGACCTGTGTGATCACCCCCCGCGTTGAACGCCACTACGTTAACGGGGAGTCCTAGGTCGCAACCCTAGACGAGGCGCCACATTCAGTACTGGATGCGGCGCCTCGTGGTGCCCTCAGTCATTGCCGTTACTAGTCCGAACGCAACGCTCGTTGTCGTTTCTTGGCTACGCGAGGGCGACAGCCCAGCCCGAGTCCGTGGGCAAACCCAATCCGGTCAGGTGCCAAAGTCTGTGAGTTGTGGCACAGCTAGTTCACGGTCTCGGCGTAGGCGTTGAGTTTGGGGCGACGTGACACGAACTGCTCCATGGCGTGTTGTACGACGCCTCGGGTCGACCAGCCATCGACAACAGCCCCAACGCCGCCACCTAACAGCGGGATCCCCTTGGCAAGAAAGACTCCCAGACGTTTCCCACCAACATGGTTCATGGCCTGCTCCAAGAGTGCACGTGAGACCCGAGCATCGATGCGGTCATCAAAGGCTGGCGCAGTGGCCACCGCCGTCGCTGAGCTGGGAAGCTCCCCAGCTGCGATCAGGTGTCCTGCCCCCCGGGGACCGAGCATCACCATGAGGATGGCGGTACGTACCCGAGGATCGTTCAACTCGTAGCCTCGAAGATGGGCTATGGCTGCCACGGCACGGGCCTGCACGAAGGCCGCTGCCGCCAGGTTTGCTGGGATCGTTACCAAAGACATCAAGAAGCCGCCCCAGTTGGTGGCGAATCCCTGGCCAGAGGCCAGCGCAATGTGCTGGTTGGCTACCCATCGGATCGCTGACTCCGGGTCGCGGCGCTGTTGCAATTGGTGCTGGGCCACCGCCTTGGCTCCCTGCAATTTGCCCTTGCCTGCAATGGCCAGCTCGAGGACCTGGTGGAATGCGTCAGCGGGTAAACCCTCGCCAGTAGTCACCGACCGCGAGCGATCCATTGCTCCTCCTTCACCCGAGACTCTTGCGCTCAGAGGTTGTATTTCCGATAGATCGATATTAGGCGGTGCCGCGCTGGCCGGATCCGCAGGGCATCAAATATTGCCCCGGAAAAATGGCGTTATGGGTTGTCAGCTGGGAGTGCAGCGCTAACGCGCTTGAACCACTGGCCAGCTGGGCCGTATCGCAGAGTGAAATTCAACTAGAAGGTGTTCCCTAATGACCTCCAGGCCTGCAAAAATAGGCGACGTGCTGGACAACGTTTTCGGACATCCTGACGACTGGCCGCACTCTGATCTCATCGGATTCAGCGACGAGTTCGATCCCGCGGTAGCGCTGGTGGCTTACCGTTGCGGGGTCTTCCCGATGCCACTGGATGAGCAGATGGGCTGGTGGTCCCCACTGCGGCGTGGTGTGCTGCCGCTCGATGGCGTGCGCATTTCTAAATCCTTGAAGAAAATGTCTGGGCGTTACACCACCACCATCGATCAGGCTTTCCCTGAGGTATTGGCAGCCTGTGCTGATCCGAAACGTCCTGATGGCTGGATCGATGATCGAATCGCCTTCGCCTATACCGCACTTCACCAGGCCGGATATGCCCACAGCGTCGAGACCTGGGATCGTCAAGGAAGATTGGTCGGTGGTCTTTATGGCGTTCAGATTGGTGGCTTGTTTGCCGGAGAATCAATGTTTCACGACGCAGAACTCGGTCGTGATGCCTCGAAGGTGGCATTGCTGAGACTCGTGGCTGAACTTCGGCGCGCCCACGTCGAGTTATTGGATGTACAGTGGCGCACCCCGCATCTTGCCTCCCTAGGGGTGACTGAGATTCCCAGATCGGAATACTTGATCCGGTTGTCCCGGGCCTTGGAGGCTCGCACTCGATCCATCTGGGATCGTAACCATATCTGGTGCGGGCGGCGACTCATGGCGGCCCTGCGACGACGAAGCGCCACCCCAAAACCGACCTGAGCTCGCGTGCTGAGCGCACCTTAGTGCGACGAATCGCTGGTGCTGGGAGTAGATACAGGAGCCGCCCCCACGATATCGCGCTGCCGCGAACTGGACTCGGCCCAAGTGCTTTGGGCTGCGCTCCAGGCAGCTCGGGAGGCCTCATTCCACTGACCCATGGAGTCGGCCAACTCGTGCGACAGCGCACCCAACAGGGCAGAAAGTTCAGCATGGGCGGCAGCCAGCCGCCGGGTCCCCTCCGGGGCACTATCGCGTCGGTCTTTCTGCTGACTGGGTTTACGTCGTGATCGCGCTGCGGGTACCGGCCCTAACTCTTGACCTGTCAGGCTGGCATGGACCATGTCTAGACCCTGTTTGACCCGCTCGATCTCGGAATCGAATTGACAATAATGCTTCTGAAAGGCGTTGAACTCCCGAGTTTCCCAGCGAGCAGCTAGTTCAGGGAGTTCCCGCTGAAGCCGTCGTTGCAGGTCGTGAATGAGCTGGTGCTTGGCCTCGATGAGGT
>JBHAEB010000072.1:0-55162 GCA_041855345.1 Arachnia sp.
CGTCCACGTCACCATCCCGCTGCAGGCCTATTTCCGCATCAACACCGAGAACATGGGCCAATTCGAGCGGACCTTGATCATCGTCGACGAAGGCGCCTATGTGCACTATGTCGAAGGTTGCACCGCACCCATCTACTCCTCTGATTCGCTGCACTCGGCGGTGGTGGAGATCATCGTGAAGAAGAACGCACGATGCCGCTACACCACCATCCAGAACTGGTCTAACAACGTGTTCAACTTGGTGACCAAGCGCGCCGTCTGCGAGGAAGGCGCCACCATGGAGTGGATCGACGGCAATATCGGCTCCAAGGTCACCATGAAATACCCGGCCGTTTACCTCATGGGTGAACACGCCCGAGGCGAAACCCTCTCCATCGCCTTCGCGGGTGAGGGCCAACATCAAGACGCCGGGTCCAAGATGGTGCACTGCGCCCCACACACCTCCAGTTCGATCATCTCCAAATCGGTGGCACGCGGCGGCGGTCGCGCCTCTTACCGTGGGCTGGTCAAGGTCGAGGCCGGTGCCCACCACTCCGCATCCAGCGTCAAATGCGACGCCCTGCTAGTGGACACCATCTCCCGCTCCGATACCTATCCCTATGTCGATGTCCAGGAAGACGACGTGTCGATGGCCCACGAGGCTACCGTCTCTAAGGTCTCCGACGACCAACTGTTCTACCTCATGTCCCGAGGCATGGAGGAGGACGAAGCCATGGCCATGATCGTGCGTGGTTTCGTGGAGCCCATTGCCAAAGAGCTGCCCATGGAATACGCCTTGGAACTCAACCGACTTATCGAGCTGCAGATGGAAGGCGCGGTCGGCTGAGCCTGGCCGATCACGACGCGAAGAAGGAAATGACATTGAGCACCACCACTGCCGCAGGTGTGGCCGGAGCCATCGAGACGGTGGCCTCCCACCTGCACCCCACCCCCTCGTGGATCACTAGCGAACACCCCGTGCCCACGGGAATGGAGGAGATCTGGCGATTCACCCCGATCTCCCGCCTCAAGGCGCTTTTCGAGACAGGTGACACCCTGCCCGGATTGGCTTGGGAGGGTGAGCTACCTGAGGGCATCGAATGGTCCTTTGAACCCATCGCCAACCACACTGCATTGGCTATCGAACCCCCCATCGATCGGGTGGCTGTCGTCGCTGCTGCCCGCAGCGAACGGGTCGCGGTCATGCGGGTGCCAGCAAACCTGGAGCTGACGGAGGCTGTTGTCTTCACCGGCACCGGAAGTGGCGGAGCCGCCGCAGAATCCTTCCTATTGGAGATCGGCGCCCATGCCCGCCTCACCTTGGTGATGCAGTTCCGTGGCTCTGGCTCCTACGCCTGCAAATATGACATCCGGGTCGGCGACGGCGCCGAGGTCAATCTCGTCTACGTCAACGACTGGGAAGCCGATGCCGTTCACGCCGGTCAGATCTCGGTGCTTGTGGGTCGAGATGCCCGGGTCCGCACGGTTCAAGCCTCCCTCGGCGGTAGCCTGATCCGGCTTGTCGAGCGGGCCGCCTATGCCGGTCCTGGCGGTGAGCTGGAGCAGTTTGGTCTCTACTTCGTCGATGCCGATCAGCACGTCGAACATCGTCTCCTGGTGGACCACAATGCCCCCAAGACCATCTCCAATGTGGACTATCGAGGTGCGCTACAGGGGCAGGGGGCCCACTCGGTGTGGGTGGGGGATGTGCTGATCCGCAAAATCGCCGAAGGTATCGAAACCTATGAGGCCAACAAGAACCTGGTGTTGACCGACGGCTGTAAGGCAGATTCGGTACCCAACCTGGAGATCGAAACCGGTGAGATCGAGGGTGCTGGGCACAGCTCCACCACCGGGCGCTTCGACGATCTGCAGCTGTTCTATCTTCGAAGCCGGGGCATCCCAGAGGCCGAGGCCCGTCGCCTAGTCGTGCATGGCTTCTTCAATGACATCATCCGCCGTATCGGTGTGGCCGATGTTGAGGAGCGGCTACAAGCACAGGTGGAGAAAGAACTGGAACTCGCCACCGCCGCTATGGGGGCCTGAGATGAGCTTCGTAGCCGTGGCCACCGTCGATGAGCTAGCTGCCGACAGGCCGCTCGCCATTGATGAGCATGACCTGGCCATCGTGCTGCACCAAGGCGAATATTTCGCCATCGGTAATAGATGCAGCCACGGCCACGTCGCCTTGAGTGACGGCGACGTCGACGACAACGCCATCGAATGTTACCTGCACGGCGCCCGCTTCGATCTGCGTTCCGGTAAGGCATTGTGCCTGCCTGCGACGCAGCCCATCCCCGTCTACCCAGTCAAGGTAGAAGGCGAGGAGATCCTCGTCGACCTTGACCATCCCATCACGAATCACCAGGAGTCCTGATACCCATGTCCAAGCTCGTCATCTCTGACCTGCACGTCGATGTCCTGACCGAGGAAGGCCCGAAGAAGATCCTCAAAGGCGTGAACCTCACCGCCAACCCCGGTGAAGTCCATGCCATCATGGGCCCCAACGGTTCCGGCAAATCCACCCTGGCCTATGCCATCGCCGGCCATCCCAAGTACGAAATCACCTCCGGTTCCGTCACCCTCGATGGCGTCGAACTGACTGAACTCAGCGTCGATGAACGTGCCCGAGAAGGCCTGTTCTTGGCTATGCAGTATCCAGTCGAGGTGCCTGGGGTCTCTGTGGCTAACTTCCTGCGGACCGCCAAGACCGCACTGGACGGCGAAGCCCCGAAGATCCGCACCTGGGTCAAGGATGTGGAGAAGGCCCTCAGCGGTATGCAACTGGACAAGTCCTTTGCCGCCCGCTCGGTCAATGAAGGGTTCTCCGGCGGCGAGAAGAAGCGTCACGAGATCGCTCAGCTGGAGTTGCTCAACCCCAAGGCCGCGATCCTCGACGAGACGGACTCTGGTCTGGATATCGACGCCCTGCGTGTGGTTTCTGAGGGTGTCAACCGCTACTCCGCCCAAGGGGATCGGGCGCTGCTGCTGATTACCCACTACACCCGCATCCTGCGCTACATCGAGCCCACCTTCGTCCACGTATTCGTCGATGGTCGGATCGTCGACGAAGGCGGCCGCGAACTGGCCGACAAGCTGGAAGCTGCAGGCTACGAGTCCTACGTCAAGGCCGCTAGCCACTGAGTCGAAGGGAGCATGGCGTGAGCCTCGACCTTGCCGCCATCAGACGTGACTTCCCGATCCTGGAACGACGGGTCGGGGAACACCCGTTGGTGTATTTGGACTCGGCTAATACCTCCCAGAAACCGCAGGTCGTTGTCGATGCCCTCGCTGAACACTATCGGCGGCACAACGCCAACGTCGCTCGCGCCATGCACCTGCTCGGTGCCGAAGCAACAGACGCCTACGAACAGGCACGCGCCAAGATCGCGGCCTTCGTCGGAGCAGCTGATAGCCAGGAGATCGTGTTCACCAAGAACGCCTCCGAGGCGCTGAATTTGGCAGCCAATACCCTTGGATCGCGGCTGGGCCCAGGTGATGAGGTGGTGATCTCCGTGATGGAGCACCACTCCAATATCGTGCCCTGGCAGTTGGCCTGTCAACGCACTGGCGCCACCTTACGGTGGTTTGATGTCACCGATGAGGGGCGGCTGGACCTGGAGCGAGCACAGCGCGAGAACCTCATCAATGAACGCACCAAGGTGGTGGCGCTCACCCACGTCTCCAATGTGTTGGGCACTCGCAACCCTGTGGCTAAGATCGCGGCCTTGGCCCACAACGTCGGAGCCATCATGGTCATCGACGCGTCTCAGTCAGCACCCCATGAAAGATTGCGGGTGAGTGAACTGGGAGCCGATCTGATGGCCTTTACCGGACACAAGATGTGTGGCCCCACCGGGATCGGCATGCTGTGGGGCAGGGCTGATCTACTCGCGGAACTGCCGCCATTCCTGGGCGGTGGCGAGATGATCGAGGTAGTGGAGATGACCCACTCCACCTATGCGGATCCGCCGTACCGGTTTGAGGCCGGAACCCCACCCATCGCTCAGGCCGTGGGGCTAGGGGCGGCATTGGACTATCTCGACTCTGTCGGCATGGACACGATCGCAGCCCATGAGCAGGAAATCACCAGCTATATGTTGGACAAACTCACCAGCATCGATTCATTGGTGATCCTCGGCCCAACCTCCGCCGTCGATCGGGGTTCAGCATGCTCCTTCAACCTCAACGGGATCCATCCCCACGATGTCATGCAGGTGCTGGACTCGCGAGGTATCGCGATCCGCGGCGGCCATCACTGCGCCCGACCCTTGCATAAGCGACTTGGCCATCACAGCTCCACCCGAGCCTCCGCCTATCTCTACACCACCTTCGAGGAGATCGATGCGCTGGCCGACGCCCTGGTCTTCACCCGCAACTATTTCGGAGCCCGATGAATCTCGACGAGCTGTACCAGACCATCATCCTCGATCACTACCGCGAGAAACACCACAGCGGCTTGCGGGAGCCCTATGAGGCCGAGGTGCATCACGTCAACCCATCCTGTGGAGATGAACTGACGCTGCGGGTCCACATCACCGGCGAGACCATCGCTGATGTCAGCTACGACGGTGAAGGCTGCTCCATCTCCCAAGCCTCCACCTCCGTTCTCAGCGACCTGGTGATTGGGCGGGACGTCGAATTTTTCGACGAACTCTACGAGGAATTCTTGGAGATGATGCACTCTCGGGGTGAGATCACCCCTGATGAGGATCGTTTCGAGGATGCCATCGCCTTCGCGGGAGTATCGAAATTCCCGGCGCGGGTGAAGTGCGCCTTATTGGCGTGGAGTGCGCTACGCGATGCCGTGAACCAGACGTCGAAGGAGAACTGATGTACACACCTGACCCCCGACCCTCCGATTTGGTCAAGGACGAACTACCCGACGACGGCCCCGCCACCAGGATCCCCACACCGGAGGAAGTGGAAGAGGCCATGAAGGATGTCGTCGATCCGGAACTCATGGTCAATGTGGTCGACTTGGGACTGCTCTACGGGGTGACAGTCGACGATGAAGGCAACGTTACCCTCGACATGACCCTGACCTCCCCAACCTGCCCGCTGACCGACCGCATCGAGTACGACACCCGCTATGTCCTGGATGGGCTTGCCAACAGCGTGACCATCAACTGGGTGTGGCTGCCGCCGTGGACCCTGGAAATGATCACCGAGGACGGTCGCGAGCAGCTGCGTGCTATCGGTTACAACCTGTAACCCAGATGTTGTGTGTCAGTGGTGGGACGGCTGACGTCCACTGACACGCAACACCACCATCGCGATCAGCACAGCGAGCATCACCGGTCCTGGTGCAACATGCTCGACCATGAGTACGACGATCAGCATCACGGCGACGGGCTTACCCAAGGCGACCGTGGCGGCCGCAGTCAGCCCCGCAACGATCGCCGTGCCTGCATCCAGGCCAGGAACAAAGGCCAGGCAGAGGGCCCCCAACGCCCCACCCACAAAGGCCAGCGGGAAGAACTCGCCGCCATGCCATCCAGCGGCCAGGCAGAGCGCCGTGGCCAGTGCCTTGGCGGCGGCGACCGCCAACAGCAGTCCCCAGGCAGCTTGCCCAGCCCAATCCCCAACCAGGGACAGCTCGTCGTGCCCTGAGAAACGCAACACAGGCCAGGCGGCTAGCAGGGCAGCCAGCAGCACCGAGCCCAGCAGAGTCTGCCGCCAGGCTGGGCCCAGGCGCCGCAGACAAGGGACTAGGAAGTCACGCAGATAGCCGTAGCCCAGGGCAACCAAGGCGCCGACGGTGGCGGGCACCACGGACCAAGCCAGGGCGGACAGGTCGCGGCTAGCCATCTCGGGCAGATGCAACCCATGACTTTCAATGCCGACCAGACGCACGACGCCCAGGAAGGCGAGGAATCCGCTGATGCCGGCAGCGAAACCAGCGAGTTTGTCACTAGTGGGCTTACCGAGGGCGTCGTCGCTGTAGAGCGCACCGGCGGGTGGGGACCCGTAAAGCCCAGCGAGCGCGGCCGCGTTGCCCGCATGTCCAATCAGCTGAGCCTCCTCACGGCTGCGGGCGACCCGATCACTGATGATCGCGGACAATTGCGCCACGACTGCCAGCAGCCCGGCTTCCGGGCCGATCGAGCCGCCAAAGCCGACCGCGATGATAGCCGAGAGCGCCAGGAAGGCGGTCTTCTTACGCCGCAGCGCCTTTGGATTGGTGGCCTCAGCGATTTGGGCATCGAGGTCGACATCGTCGCTATTGGCCCGCAGCCACGCGAGCAGCACGCCACCAGCGACGACGATCACGAAGACATACCAACGAGCCTCACCACCCAGCCACAAGACGTGCTGGAGCAGTTTCATCAGCGCAAAGGTCACCGCGGCGATCGCGCCCGCGGCGGCGCCGTAGCCGATGGACAGAAGAAGCGGACGTGCCGCTTGAACCCGGGAGACAGCCGAGGTGGTCATGGTTCAACTTTCGGATCCGGGGCGCGTCGCGCGCAACCCTTCGGTGATCGTGCGGGCCGCCATGCCGATGAAGACCACACTGAATCCAATCATGATGATGACAAGGATTCGGGCCCGTTGCCCGACGGGGTGCACATCGCCGAAGCCTACGGTCGTCATGGTGACAAGAGTGAAGTACAAGGCGTCGGTGCGGGTGACCAGGCCAGTGAATTCACCAGGGCGCTGGGTCGCCAGCGCGAAGCAACTCAGCGCGCAGGCGGCAACCGCCGCCAACATGATATTGAGCAGGCGACCCAACTGGCTGGCATGGTGCCGCACCTGATGCCGAATCAGCAAGGCGAACCCGGCCAATAGCAGGGCGGAAACCACTCCTCGGCCCCACACGTCGTATCCGGTGCGCACCGGGATGGCGTAGAAGAGGGCCACCACCACGACGGCCGTGGCCGCGTGATGGACCGTGGTGCGTAGCGGACTCACTCGATGGGCTGAGTGGTCTTGCGGGCAAGAACGCCGGTGATCAGTAACGTCGCGCCCCAGGCGATGGCCATCAGACCGAAGAACCAGGTCAGGGAGATCGCAGTTTCGAGGGGGTTCGCTACCGCGAAACCTCCTGCGATGATCCACAACACACCGCCCAGCAGCATGATCCACTTAGTGGTGGAGTTGTCAGGGGCGAAGGCCGCCACGATCTCGGAGATACCGCGAACCAGCAGCCAGACGCCCAACAGCCAGCCCCAGGTGGCCAATCCCGTACCAGGAAGGGCAATGACCAGAATGCCTGCCAAGACGCCAATCGCACCCGAGACGATCAACCAACCGCGTCCCTCACGCTGGGTAAAGGCCAGGGCCAAAGCGCTGATCCCGTCCACGAGGGCATACACCCCCCAGATGATGGCGAAGGTGATCGACGTGATCCCGGGCCAAGCTACGACCACGAGCCCGGTGAGGATGCCCAACACGCCCAAAACGATGAGAGCGGTCGACGAGCGGTTGAGGATGGACTTCAGGTCCGGATTCATGGCACTCCTATGAGTAGACGACGGTGTGTACTCTACGACAGACATTCTCGGCCCTAGGCTCGTTGGGAGCATGGGGCGGCGTGTCGTGGGTGGGCGCGGGCCGTCCTCCGGCGAATCGCAACCCCTCAGGTTTATGCGGTGACGATAGGGCTGAGGTCGTGGCCGAGCGCCGTGAGATGCGGGTTGGGGCGAACTGCGATTCGGCGGACTCAGGGATAGTAGCCAGCAAGCACCAGGATGCGATGACGCCCACCTCAGCTGGTGAGGATGGCATGACCTGGCATACGAGGCGCTGACCATCTACAGCGCCGCCGTTTTGCTCTTCCCTTGGCTGCTGACACTGGTGTGTCCTCGCACACCGATACCGGTGTGGATGCGTCTCGCTCGCGTTCATTCATGGCTAGAGCCCCTAAGCCGCCGAGGAGATCCCAGGTGATCACCTAGACCTGACGAGTCTTTGTGACAGGCAGCCTCAAGGAGCCGACACCTCGGCCTGCGATCCTGACCTTGGAACTTAGCCTTCGGGCCCAGTTTTCTTCCACCTCTGGGTAGGGTGGGGGGCAGTGATACCAAGACGGAGGGCGAGGATGCCGAAACTGACCACCCCAGACCAAGTCAACCTCAACTACACCGATATTGGGCAAGGCCGCCCCATCGTGATGATCCATGGCTGGCCGTTGTCCGGAGAAGCGTTCAAGGACAATGCCGCGGTGCTGGCGGATCACGGCTACCGGGTAATCACCTACGATCGCCGGGGCTTTGGGGCCTCTGGTAAACCCCAGGGCGACTACGGCTATGACACCTTGACCGCTGATCTCGATGCGCTGCTCGTCGGGCTGGACCTACGTGAGGCGGTGCTTCTTGGCTTCTCGATGGGAGGGGGCGAGGTGGCCCACTACCTGGGCACCCGTGGCCGTGACCGTGTGGCGGCTGCCATCTTGTCGGGGTCTATCTGTCCCGCACTGTGCATCACCGACGATAATCCCGATGGCGCGATGCCGCTCGACGGCCTCCAGGGCTTGGCGGATGCCTGTGCTGCGGATCATGCTGGGTTTGTGGACCAGTTCTGCACCTGGTTCTTCAGCAATAACGACGGCCTGACCGTACCCGAGCAGGTACGTGCTGAGGCAGTGGCCATCGCCCGCCAATCCGCACCCCATGCTGCGGTGGCGACCATCATGAGTTGGGCCACGGACCTACGTGAGGACTGCCGCAAGATCGATACTCCCTTGCTCGTCATCCATGGCGACGGCGACCAGAACGTCCCCCTGGCGAAGTCCAGCGCCCGCATGGTTGAATACGTGCCCCACTCTCGTCTGGTGGTCATCGAAGGTGGCCCGCACGGGGTGAACGTGTCCCATGCTGACCAATGGAACCGGGCAATCCTTGATTTCCTGGCCGAACTCGACGGCTGAGTCGTCGATACCGGGGCAGCATTAACGAATCCGGTCCCGAGGGTTCTTGGTGCGCTCGTAGCCTCTAACGAGTGGGTCACGGGTGCGGCGGATATGGCCGACGCGCTGATCCTTGCCCGTGACATTACTCAATCTCATGGCAGTGGTGTGTTCGTATTGGTAGGACTTGTCGGTGTTGCGGTATCGACGCCAGATGTGGGTGAAGAACATTACAGCCGTCACCGGTCCCAGCAGCAGCGCGAGGACCCGAACCTCACTGGAGGAGGAGCTATTAAGGAGGATCAGCAGAGAAACCATGTCATCCCATCCCTAGGAAAATCATGAGCCCGATGACTGTGCCGACAACCATCACTAACAACGTCACCAGGAGCAGGGCCACCATATTGACCGGTACCGAGCCCATGACATTGGCATTTTGACCGTTGACGGCGACGAAGTGTTTCAGCCCCTTGCTCTGTTGGTAGTAGGAGTACAACCACACCGGCAGGTAGACCGTCGCCCACCGGGAGCCGTGGAGGTCTACTTCCTCCCCATCCCAACGCACACGGCGGTTGTAGCGCGTAGTCATCTCATCGGCACGGGCCCGTGCGATGCTCAGCAGCCGATCTCTGACAACAAACCCCATCTGGTCAACGTTGATATCTCGACGTTCAGAGGTGAAGCCACGCAGATAGTTGGGGTTATAGCGTCGAGCTCCCTTGACATGGAAGGGCAGGATCGCATTGATGATGTTGTTGGTCTGTGACGGATCCGAGAGGTTCCCGCGTTCGCTACTCGACTCCAACAATAGATCGTCGATTTCCATATCGAAGGCCCGACCCACTTGGTAGACATCGGCAGAGTAGTAGGTGACCGTGCTATCTCCGCTTTTTTCGGTCCAACGGCGGGTTTGAATCTCGCCCTCACCCCACACATGGGCCGAAGCCATCCCGTCAAAAACGAAATAGGGTAGATACACCCCAACCACGTTTTCAGGCTGGAACTCCCGCTTAAATCGAGGATGGGCAAAGAATTTCCGGGCCTCGACGAAACTCCGAATTTTCTCTATAGCTTGCTCCCGAGGAACTTGGAAGGGGGCGACAGCATCAGGTACAGCGCCGTTGCGGATCCGCGAATCCATCGACAGGTAATTGCGGCACCAGTGGCAGCGAACCTGTACTCCCTCATTGGCGTTGATGACCACCTCTGCGCCACAGGCCCGGCACTTGAGGGTGACGGTCTCAGCATCGATGAGGTTCTGCGCCAACTCGGTGACCACCGTCCCGCGCAGTTCACGGATGCCACTGGTGAGATCCACCTGCGATTCCAGGATCTCCTCGTTGTATTGGGTTCGGCAGTTGGAGCACACCAAGGCGGTTGCTTCAATGCTGTAATGGATATCGGAGCTTCCGCATCGTGGGCATTTGATCATCACCCCAGCGTTGGGGTCATGCTTCAACTCGATCACATGAGGATCCTCGACGGAGCCGCTGGGGCCGCTGGGTTGAGGAGCCGAAGGCCCAGGCCAGCCCGGAGTTGCGGGCTGGCCTTGTCCAGGCACGGTCATCGCAGTCAGTCCTTAAAGACCAAGCAGGCGCTGCTTCAGCGTGTCGAACTCTTCCTGGCTGACGACACCAGCATCCAGCAGTTCCTTCATCTGCTTGAGTTTCGTGACCGGATCCTCCACGGGGGCAGCCGGTGCGGCTGGGGGAGTGGTCTGCTGAGCTGGCTGCTGGAGCCCACCCATCATGGGACCGGCCATTGGCACACCCATGCCCATACCGATGATCCCGCCGCTCGCGCCGGATTCCCCAGCGGCCTGGAAACCACGGGCAACCGACTGCTGCATGAACGAGTTGCCGCGATCACCGCGAAGCGCATCTGCCTTCTTCACATCAGAGAGCAGAGCCCGAGTGTCCTCGTCGTATTCGATGGCAGCCAAAGCGACCCGCTCGATAACCAGGCCACGACCGGAACGCCATTGATAGTTCTCCTCGACGACTTCGCTGAGTGACTTCGCGAAACCGACAGAATCCTGCTGGATCCGGGTAATGCGATTCTCCCGGGAGGGATCGTTGGTGTATTTGGAGAATGCCGGGGCCAAGCTGGCGACGACTTCAGTGAACAGCTGGTCACTTACTGGATTGTCGAAATCCGAGAAATCAAAGACTTGATTGTTGGCGATGAAACTGCCGGGTATCAGTTTCTCTACGAAGAGCAGCGGATCGACGATCCGCAGTGTGTAGGTGCCGCGGGTGATGGCCCCGACCTGGGCGCCGAGGTAAGCATCATCCCAGTAGATCTCCGACTGAGTACCGAAGCGGTTATTCGGCAACTCACCTAGGTTGACGAAGAAAACCTGCTGCTGGGATCCGGGACGACCACCGAATTTGATGCGCTCCCAGGTGTTGCGGATTACCTGGCCGAAGACCCCATCACCGGCGAAAACGGAATCCGAGGTGGGATCGTCGCTGCGGAACTCGAAACCACCAGCTTCCCCGATATATCCGGTGACTCGGCCATCTTGGAAGGTCACCAAACCATATCCCTGTGGCACCACGATTTTGGAGCCGTTGCTAATGACATTTTCTGAGCCGCGGGTGTTGGACCCTCGTCCAGCATTCCGGCCGGCGACGACGCCTGGAAGGAACGCGGCGGTGGCCGACGCATTCTGCGGTACCGTGATGAACTCAAGCCACTGATCAGCGAAGACTCCGCCTAGAGCGCCGGTAAATGCCTTGATGAAACCCATGTGATACTCCTGACGGGTTGATGCCCTAACAGATTTTCCCCATCCATGGTGCCAGAGGCCAGGTTCTTGTGTCGGGCGCGGGTAGAGTTTGGCGACGTGCTGCAGGTCAAAGATGTTGAGGTTCGCGCGGGCGCCCGCCTGTTGTTGTCCCCAGTCAGCTTCCAGATCGCCGCTGGCGACAGGGTTGGGCTGGTGGGCCGCAACGGGGCTGGCAAGACGACGCTGACCCGGATCTTGGCGGGGGAGTCGTTACCGGCGGGCGGTTCGATTTCTCGCAGCGGCCAGCTTGGATACCTGCCCCAGGACCCCCGATCCGGTCAACCAGAGCAGCTGGCCTGTGACCGGATCCTGGGTGCCCGTGGCCTCGACGAGATCATGACTCGGCTCAAACGATTCGAGCGGGAGATGAGCGAGGGGGATCCAGCCGCCAGGGAACAGGCCATGCAGGGCTATGCCCGCGCTGAGAACGCATTATTGGCTGCCGGTGGCTATGGGGCTGAAGCTGAGGCCGCGAGAATCGCGGCGAATTTGGGGCTACCAGATCGAGTCTTGGGGCAGCCGCTGTACACCCTGTCTGGTGGTCAGCGTCGCCGCGTCGAGTTGGCGCGGATCCTGTTCTCTGATGCCGACACACTGCTCTTGGATGAACCCACCAACCATCTCGACGCGGATTCGATTACCTGGCTGCGGAGCTATCTGCATAACTATGCCGGTGGACTGGTGGTGATCAGCCACGACGTCGGTCTGTTGGAGGCCGTGGTCAACAAGGTATTTCACTTGGATGCTAACCGGGCTGAACTTGATATCTATGCGATGGACTGGAAACGCTACCTGGTGCAGCGTGAAACCGACGAGAAACGCCGCAAACGCGAACGGCTCAATGCCGAACGAAAAGCAGCCCAGCTGATGGCGCAGGCCGACAAGATGCGGGCTAAGGCGACCAAGGCCGTTGCAGCGGCCAATATGGCTAAGCGAGCCGAGAAGCTGTTGACTGGGATCGAAGGTGAGCGGGCCCAAGATCAGGTGGCCAAGATTCGATTCCCAGACCCGGCGCCATGCGGTAAGACCCCGCTGATGGCCGAGGACCTCAGCAAGGCCTATGGGTCGTTGGAGGTGTTCACAGCCGTCGATCTAGCCGTCGATAAAGGCTCCAAGGTCGTGATATTGGGGCTTAATGGTGCCGGAAAGACCACGATGTTGCGGCTGCTGGCAGGTATTGAGGAACCTGATGTCGGTCGACGAGTGCTCGGTCATGGGGCCAAGCTCGGCTACTACGCCCAGGAACATGAAACCCTCGATGTGGACCGCTCAGTGCTGGAGAATATGGTCTCAGCCTCCCCAGATTTGGGGGACACGGAAGTGCGTAAGGTCCTGGGATCCTTCCTCTTCACCGGGGACGATGTCGATAAACCGGCACGGGTGTTATCCGGTGGTGAAAAAACCCGATTAGCTCTAGCGATGCTGGTGGTCTCAGCCGCCAATGTGCTGCTGCTCGATGAGCCCACCAATAACTTGGACCCTGCCTCCCGTGCGGAGGTCCTCTCGGCACTGCGGACCTACACCGGTGCCGTGGTGTTGGTCACCCACGACCCTGGGGCCGTTGAGGCGTTGGCTCCGGACCGGGTACTGATCCTGCCCGATGGGGTAGAGGATTTGTGGAGTGAGGACTATGCCGAACTGATCGCACTGGCTTAACCACACCTTCTCGGCCATTCGAGGTCGCAGCTGCTGGCCAGCGCCAGTGCGTGCGATCATAAGCTGCTAGCCCCAGATCAGGAGATAGCCGCCGACCACCAGGGCCGCCAGACAGGCGATGAAGAACACGCCCACCCACACGAAAGCCGGAATGTGGGTGAGCCGTGCTGCCTGGTCCGCGTCGCTGCCTTGACCTCCCGGCCGTCGACGTGCCTGAGCGAGATCGATCACCGCCCGGGGAGCAGCCAACAACAAGGTCCAGGTCACCACATAGGCCGCGCCAACCACGATGTGGCTGGGGGCCAGGTAGGACAAGGCACCGAAGCTGATTCCGAAAGCCAACACCACCCACAGCCCAAAGAAGTTACGGATCATCAGCAGCATCAATGCACTCAACCCCACCAGCCCCCATAGCAAGGTGGCGGCGTAACCCTGGTGTAAGGCAACCGCTCCTGCCAACGCGACCACCGCAGGTGCCGGGTATCCCGCCAAGGCAGTGAGCACCATCCCCAATCCACGGGGGCGTCCCTTGGTCACCGTCAGCCCGGAGGTATCGGAGTGCAATCGGATACCGCTGAGGCGACGCCCAGTCAGTACCGCGATCAGCGCATGTCCGGCCTCATGGATCAAGGTGAGCAGATGCCGAACCACGCCGTAGCCAATTGGGCTGAAAGTGATGAGGGCAGCCACCGCTGCGAGCATCCCGGCCATGGCGGGCTCAAGGGGCTGGTTTCTCGCCACGAGGCGGGCTGCGAGATCGGTGATCATGATCAATTTCTACCAATATTGGGCAAAATTGCGCGGATGATCAGATTTATTGCTCGGGTTGGCGAGAGCACTGCTCATATTATGAGCGAACTGGGCAGAGTGGCCCTAGCGTTATGAGCGTGGCGAGGATCAATTTTGGAACAGGCGGTTGGCGGGCGATCATCGGCGACGAGTTCACCCGAGCCAATGTTCGGTTACTGTGCGGTGCCCTGGCGCAGCGAATCAAAGATGAAGGCCGGGCAACTGAGGGGTTAGTGATCGGATACGACCGTCGCTTCCTCTCCGATGTGGCCGCCCACTGGGCCGCCGAGGTTTTCGCCGGGGAAGGTGTGGCATGCCGGGTGATCAAGGTAGCCCAAGCTCCCACCCCACTGATCATGTGGACCGTCAAGGACCTTGGCCTGCCCTACGGGATGGCGATCACCGCCTCCCATAACCCCGCGTTGTACAACGGCATCAAGGTCTTCACCGAGGGCGGTAAGGACGCCGATGAGGCGGTCACCGGTGACATCGAAGCCAGGATGACGGCCTTGGAGGATCATGGCGAGGCGGAGATCGGGCTGGTTCCCTATGACAAGGCAATTGCCTCAGGACTAGTGAGTGAAATCAATCCCTTCAATGGCTACATTGACTCGATCATCGAGCAGGTGGACATGGGGGCTATCCGCGCAGCCAACCTCAAGATCGCCCTCGACCCGATGTTTGGTGTCTCACGGACCTCGTTGCAGACCATCCTGATGACCGCGCGCTGTGAAGTCGACGTTATCCACGACCGCCACGACACCTTGTTTGGTGGCAGGATGCCCTCACCGAGCAGCGCGACCTTGGAGTCTTTAAAGCGCTATGTCGTCGACAACGGCTGTGCCCTTGGCATCGCCACCGACGGCGACGCAGACCGCCTTGGAGTCATCGATGATCAGGGTAATTTCCTGCATCCCAACCAATTGCTGGTGATCCTCTACTACTACTTGCTCAAATACAAGGGTTGGAAAGGTCCCGTCGTCCGCAATGTGGCCACCACCTCGTTGCTCGATGACGTCGCCGAGCGTTTCGGACAGGTCTGTTACGAGGTCCCGGTGGGCTTCAAATGGATTTCCGGGAAGATGCTGGAAACCGATGCCATCATCGGTGGTGAATCATCGGGCGGCCTGACCGTGCGAGGGCATATCTTCGGCAAGGATGGAATCTACGCCGCAATGCTGCTGGTGGAGATGCTGGCCGTGGTGGGTAAGCCGATGAGCGAGATCTACCAGGAGATCACTGGGGCCTTCGATCCCCACTACATGGCCGAAACCGACTTCGCCTTCGACCCCGAACGCAAACCCGAGATCCTCAACATCCTCATGGAACAGCGGTTGCTGCCCGAGTTCAGTGCCACTGTCACTGAGGTGTCCTACCGGGACG
Organism: Arachnia sp.; assembly: GCA_041855345.1. Taxonomy (GTDB): domain Bacteria; phylum Actinomycetota; class Actinomycetes; order Propionibacteriales; family Propionibacteriaceae; genus Arachnia. The sequence continues at coordinate 15,447 of JBHAEB010000072.1, forward strand.
GCTGCAAGGTCTACTTCGACAACGGTTGGATCATTGCCCGGTTCTCCGGCACCGAACCATTGCTGCGGATCTTCTGCGAGATGCCCACCAAGGAACAGGCGGAGCAAGCCTGCGACGAGTTCCGGCGCTATTTGGGGTTGTGATCGCAACAGCCCATCGATTTATAACGATCGTCGTTATAATCGGGGGCGCCGTGTAAGTCCCTGACGACGGAGTGAGATGAATCTTCGTGATTGGTTGGCCGCGACCGGGAGGTCCTGGCTGCTGGTGGTCGCCGCTGGCGCGGTGGGCGCAGCCTGTGGCGTGGCGGTCGCCTCATCATCGTCGTCGAGCCACACCGCAGTCTCCAAGGTGGCGGTGGTTGCCAACGCCGATGCTGTCCTGACAGCGGAGAATGCCCAGCAGCTCACGCAGATGGTGCGTTCCGAATTGACCCTGTACCAAGCCATGGCCCGCTCGATGCCAGTTGCCGAACGTGCCGCTGCCAGGGTCCCAGGGACGACGGCTGCGACGCTGTCGGGTGCCACCGCGGCCACTGGAACCGACCAAGTGGTGGTGCTCTCCATCACCTCCGAGGATCCGGCCAGCGCGGTGGTGTGGGCTGAGGCGATGGCGGAGGAATTGGCGGTAGAGATCGAGGCGCTGCATCCAGGAACCCCGCCACTGGTGCGAGCCGAAGCCATCGAGTTACCCATCTCAACATCCTCATCAGGGGTGTCATGGAAACTCATGGCCGCCGCCGGGGCGGTACTTGGGCTCTCGGTGGGATTGACCTTGGCATGGTGGCGGGCAGCATTGCGTCCCATTGTCGGCTCCGGGCAGAAACTGGTTCAGCAGGGCTATCTGGTGCTGCGGGCCGAACCCGACGAGACTTCCCTACAACAGCTGGGCGCAATCTTGATCCGAGCCTTGAAAACCGATGGCGCAGATGCTGTGACCTTGGTGGCCAGTGGCCAACGGGTCAACCTGGGGCCCTGGCGTGCAGGTTTGATGGAGCGGATCGGCCCTCATGCCACAACGGTGACCACAGCCCCCGGGGGAGCCGACCCGGTTGCCCTAGATGCGGTGAGCGACGGTGCGGTGACGGTGTTGTTTGTGGACCGTCGCGACTCGTTAACCGATGTCGAACAGGCTGCTGTGCTGCTGCGGGCAGCTGGCGCGCAATTGGTCGCGATCCTGGTGGTCAGCGAGCCTCGGATATAGCCCGTCGGTGTTTTTGTAAGGCCAACAGCACAGCCAAGCACGACCACCAGACGAAACTGACGGGGAAGTTCTTGATCAGATAGGTGTCAAAGGCGAAGCTGACCAGCCCAGCAGCCAAGGCCGCGGCGAGGGTTAACTCCACAGCTCCCCGAGAACGCCACCAGGCCCACAGCGTGACGGCCACGACCACTAGCAGTAGCGCCAATCCGATGAGGCCTTGTTCCGCGAACACCGCCACATAGAGGTTGTGGGCATGGGACAGCGTCGTGCCATCGGGCATCTGCTTGTCCCCATGAGCCCCTGGCTGGGGAAGTACCTTCGCTTCAAAGCCGTACCACGGCCACAACACCCCATAGCCCACACCGAAGACGAGGCTGTGAAGGGAAGACAAGGTCTGGTCAAGGCCATAGAACCAGGTATCGGTACGGCCCCCGCCGCTGCGATCTACACCCCTGCTTTGCAACAACTGGATGGCCACCATCGTGAAGGCCGCCAATCCGATGAGGGTGCCGCCGATGAGCAGGGGCAGCCTGCTGGGTCGGTTTCGAGCTGACAACAGCAGCCCAGGGCCGAGCGCCAAGACGAGGAAAACCCCTAGCGAAATCAGCCCCGCACGGGAACCCGTCGCTAAAAAGGACACGAGATATAGCACCGCTGCGATCGCGGACAGCCATCGGCGATACCCCTGGAGCGCTGCCCCTACACACACCGCTAAGCCCAGCAATAACGCGGTGTGCAGGACCGCAGCCCCGCCAAGCCTGGTGGCTAGGCGGCCGTAGAGGTCAGTAAAGGCAGCATTCCAGGCTGCGAAGATCGGAGTGCCGACGGCGCCCGCGATGGCGAATCCCCAGGTGATGCGGAAAAGGTCAGTTATGTGGACCAGGTTGACCGCCAACAGCGCGAGCAAACAGGTCAAACCGGAGGTCACCAAGGGGCTGAGTACATGGCTCAACGGAACCGGCACCACCGTGGACGGGTCACCGAATTCAACACTGACCCAGTGGCGTGACAAGATCATCGTCAGTCCCGCCCACGCAAGCATCAGCCCAAAACCACTGGCGGCGATGATGAGGGCCCGGGAGGGTGGTTCGGGCAGGGTTTGGGAGCGTAGCTTCATCGCCATCGCGATCCCCAAAATGATCACCGCAGGTGCTGCGAACACCAGGAAATAGCTCATCCCGGTGGTTCCGACTGGGTATTCGCTGACCGCAAGGTTCACGAAAAGCAGCAGCGCACCGGTCACGACGACAGCTAGGCGCGTCCACTGATCAAGGGCGTGTTTCCTTGACGCGGGGGCCAGGACAGGATGCAGCACCCTTCCATCGTAAGTGAGAGCGGAGGTTAACGCCGATAGCAACTGACGATGAAGGCGGCTTCGGTGACCGTGGCCTCAGCCTGGGCTGGGGTGTGGAAGGCATTGGGGCCCATCCCGATAAGGTCTGTGACCGCTTCCTGGGAGAGGGCCAGCTCGTGAGTGATCATGTGCCGGTGAGTGAGGGTGAAATCGGTGAAGGATGAATCCAGCCGAGCCAATTTGTCTGATTCAAGCCCCATGAGGCCATGCTGTTGCCGCAAACTGAGCAAATGCTGGGGCGCTGGGGTGACCACAACGACACCTCCGGTTCGGGTGAGCACCCGGGAGAACTCAGCGGGATTGCGGGGCGCGAAGACACACAACACCGCATCGACGATGTGGTCCCGCACTGGGAGCCGATGCCAGGTATCGGCGACCACAGCGGCAAGCCGATCCTGTCGGCGCGCCGCAAGACGACAAGCAGCCGAGGAGATGTCGGTGGCTAAGCCCCGGGCCTCGGGCCTGGTATCGAGGTAGGAGCCCAGGTAGTGACCGGTGCCGGCCCCCACCTCAACAACTGTGGTGGCATCATCGAGGGCCTCACTGATGGCGTCGGTGACTGGCTGATACCAACCTGCACTGAGAAAACGATTCCGGGCAGCAACCATCTCAGCAGTGTCAGCGTTGGCCGGTGTAGCCCTACCCAGCAGGTTGATATAGCCCTGTTTGGCGATATCAAAGCTGTGCCCAGCCGGGCAGTGGAGCCGACGCTGAGTCAGCTTCAATCGCTGCTGGCAGACTGGGCAAGCCAAGAGCGGCACGGTGGCCACGAGGCCAGGTGAAGGTGGGCGGGTGGCCATGGGCCAAGACTACTGGTGGTCACTGACTCAAGACAGGGTAAGTTTGGCCCCGTGGAAGACCTACCTGTAGTCCTTGTCACCGGAGCGACCCGCGGTATCGGCCGCGTCATTGCCGAACAATTCCGAGACGCGGGATACCGCGTCGCTGGTACTCACCGCGCTGGCGGTGAGGTCCCCGAGGGAGTGTTGCCCCTCGAGTGCGATATCACTGACCAATCGCAGGTGGATGCCGCCTTTAGCCGCGTTGAGGCCGAATTGGGCACGGTAGGCGTGTTGGTAGCCAACGCAGGGGTCACCAAGGACACCCTGCTGGCGCGGATGTCCGATGAGGATTGGGACCAGGTCATCAACACCAACCTGACTGGCACCTTCCGTGTCGTGCGTCGGGCAGCCCGGCCGATGACTCGCGCCCGATTTGGGCGAATCATCATGATCTCTTCGGTGGTGGGGTTGCTGGGCTCGCCCGGACAGATCAACTACTCGGCCTCCAAATCTGCCCTCGTGGGGATGGCGCGGAGCCTGACACGCGAACTCGGCACCCGCAATATCACCGCCAATGTCATCTCCCCAGGATTTATCGAAACCGATATGACCGCGGTATTGGGCGACGACGTTGTCAAGGGCTATCTAGCCCGGATCCCAGCCGGTCGACTCGGCCAGGCCGAGGAGGTCGCCAAGGCTGCGCTCTATTTGGCAGCAGCCGGTTATGTCAGCGGCGCGGTCATCCCCGTCGATGGTGGCCTCGGTATGGGGCACTAGCTAGGAGAAACTATGGGAATCCTCGAAGGAAAGAACATCCTGGTCACCGGCGTGACCATGAACACATCCATCGCCTACAAGGTCACCGAAATCGCCTTGGCTGAGGGGGCGAAGGTGGTCGTCAGCAACCTGGGCCGTGCGGTTGGCTTGACCCGACGTGTGGTTGGCCGCCTCAGTGAGGTGCCACCCGTATTGGAACTCGATGTCACCGACCCCGAACATCTGGCTGGGCTACCCGCGCAACTGGGGGAGCATTTTGACCAGCTGGACGGCATCGTCCACTCCATCGCCTTCGCAAACCCGGCGCGAGCCCTCGGCGGGGCCTTCTTGTCAACGAAATGGGAGGATGTCGGCATTGCCCTGAACACCTCCACCTACTCCTATGTTTCCTTGGCTATGGCCTGCCGACCGCTGATGAAACCCGGATCCAGCATTGTCGGCCTCACCTTCGATGCGACGGTGTCGTGGCCGAAGTATGACTGGATGGGGGTGGCTAAAGCCGGACTGGAGTCGGCTAGCCGTTACCTAGCTCGCTATCTAGGGCCCGATGGGATCCGCTCCAATCTGGTGGCTGCCGGTCCCATCGACACCATCGCGAAGAAGGCCATCCCAGGCGCTGACGAGTTCAACGACATCTGGGCCTCACGGGCGCCCCTCGGCTGGGATAACACCGATGCCACGGCTTCTGCGAAGGCTGTCGTCGCCTTACTGTCAGACTGGTTCCCGGCTACCACCGGCGAAATAATCCATGTCGATGGCGGGCTTCACTCCACGGGTGCCTGAGCGGCGGTAACGTTGGCCGCATGGCAGCGGTGGCGCAACTCACGGATGTAACGGTTCGGCGCGGAGACGCGGTTCTCCTCAATCAGATCAATCTGGTGATCGAGGAAGGACAACGGTGGGTGATGATCGGCCCTAACGGGGCGGGTAAAACCACACTGCTGTCGGTGTTAGCAGCCAACCTGCATCCCAGCTCAGGGACCGTCGATTTGCTGGGCAGCAGGCTCGGCAGTGTTGACGTTTTCGAGTTGCGTCCCCGAATCGGGTTGACCTCCTCGGCCTTGGCGGTGAGAATCCCACCTGCGGAGCGGGTGCTTGACGTTGTAGTTTCCGCCGCCTGGGCTGTGGTTGGACGCTGGCGCGAGGAATATGACTTCTCAGATGAACAACGAGCGCTGGAGTTATTGGCCTCGATGCGGGTCGCACACCTTAAGGACCGTAGTTTTGGAACCCTGAGCGAAGGGGAACGTAAACGTGTCCAAATCGCTCGCGCATTGATGACTGACCCGGAACTGCTGCTCCTCGATGAGCCAGCAAGTGGGCTTGACCTGGCTGGGCGGGAAACCTTGGTCGATACCATGGCCGAGTTGTTCCTTGACGACTATGCCCCCACCAGCGTGCTCGTAACCCACCACGTCGAGGAGATCCCCGAGGGAGTTACCCACTGCTTGCTGCTGGCTGAGGCTGCCATCGTGGCTGTCGGGCCAATCGAGACCACCTTGACCGATGCCAACCTCAGCGCCACCTTCGGAATGGGGTTGATGGTTGCCCGTGGTGAGGATGGGCGTTGGGGGGCCCGCGCCCAGCGAACCCCCCAGCGGGCTGCCGTCACTGAACCAGCGTGACGGTGTAGATGTTGCGTCCATCCTGCTGAGTAAGCGTGGCTGACGCTGAACCCGTGACCTCCTTGCCGGTGGCGGTCAAGGTGCCGGCCTGATAGGAATAGGAACCCGGTTGTAGTGGCACCTGGTATGGGGCTTCACGGTGGTCGGCGAATACCACCGGCGCAGTGACCCGCAACTCGCCCTGCTGAGTGGACAGCGTGAACTGAGCATCCAATAGCACCACGCGTCCCTGATACACATAGGAGCCGCTGTAGGACAAGGAGGAGAAGAAGCCGGTGTAGGTGAGATAGGCGATGGAGCTATCCGCGAGCGCATCATCTACACGCTTCATTGCGGGAGCCAGCTCATCATTGGTTTGAGTAATGAGGGCGGCGGTGCCATCGCGGACGTCTTGATCCTCCACATCCGTGACCGCAGTGACTGATTCCAGAAGGGTTTCGACCATGGTTTTCGCCGAGGTGTAGAAACCCTTCTTCCAATCTGGGCGGGTGTGATCGAGTAGCCGTCCAGTGACGAACCCAAGCTCATAGGATTCGGCGTCGACATGTGAAAAAAACTTAGCATCACTGAGCCCAGCATCAAGGGTGGTTGCGGCTGTGGGTGCGGCGGGATCGAAGCGCGCCATATAGCGCTCAATATAGTCGGCTGCCCCCTCGGCGATATCGAAGGTGAGGATCGCTTCGGTTTCTTGGGGATATTCCTTCTTCCAGCGGTCATGCCAGTAGGCTGCCTGGCCCAGCCGAGTGTTTCGCTGCGGTTCCTCAGCTAAGGCTTGATGAAGCCGACGCAACAGCATTCTCCGCAATACCCTCGGTTCGACATTGATGGGATAGTGGGTATCGCGGCTGGCGTTAGTGCCTGTTGTGAGTTCAGCTTGGTGATAGAAGTGGACCAATTCGTGGGTTGCGACCCTAAATAGCACATCGGAATCTCGATCTACTCCCTCAGGCTTCGATGAATCTTGCAGCGATTTGCCAAGCTCCCCCTGGAAGGAGGAGATGGTCATAGAAATGGCCTGTTGCTGGTTAAAGAGTTCCTGTCCAAAAGATGGTGGAACCTGCAACGAAGAATACTCAGATGAAGCTAACTGCCGAGCCCCGTTAGTCGTGATCAGCCAGGCCCGTGAGATCGTGCCGTCGTCGGTAGTGCCTAGCGCCAGGATGGCATGTTTGGTGTAATCGTGATCCGGCCAGATCGTCTCGCCATGAGGCCATCGGGCAGCTACTAAGTCAGCGACTGCCGCGATCGTCGGGTCATCAATGGTGGTGCTGGTGGCGGTACTGGGACTCGCCCCAGGTGTAGATGCCGAGCAGGCCGTGAGCATCGAGTTGCCGACAATTCCAATGCCGGCGAGTCCGAAGAGGTGTCGGCGGGTCAGTAGAAAATTCCAGGTTGTTGGTTTTGAATCAGTCATAGGCTCTCCATTCGCGTCGTGATATGTCATATTTAGCGCATATCTTGGCCGTGACTGGGCGTTGCAGCTGCCTAGAAGCCTGTAGGCGATGGGCTCAAGACCTGGGTATGAGACTGGGGCTGCAAGGACTGCCACCTGGGCTGGGGAAGAATAAGCCGTGGACTATCACCATCTGGGACGTGGAGTCTCAGGGCTTAGGTGCCACAGGATCAGTTCTGCTCGGCAGCTCGGCCATAGCGTTGTGCAATGATCGAACAGGCGATGAGTTGCAGCGTATGGAAAATCATCAGCGGAAACACGATGAGACCAACTGCCCCGCCTGCGAACAGTACAGTGGCCATTGGAACCCCGGTAGCTAGTGATTTCTTGGTGCCGCAAAAGACGATTGCAATCTCATCCTGGCGGGAGAAGCCAAATCCTCGCGCGATTCGCCAGGTCAGCACCAACATGATCGCCAACATGACTGCGCAAATCGCAATAACGATCAGCAATTCGCTCCAGCTGATTTGCACGCCAGTGACGCGTAAGTCAGCGAAGGCCCCGTAGACGACCAGGCAAATCACACCCTGATCTAGCCATTTGAGCTTGGGCCGGTGTCGGGTCATGAATGCCGCAGTCCAGGGGCGTGACAACTGTCCGAGAATGAAGGGCAGCAATAGTTGCACCATGACCGCAGCGAAGCTTCCCCAGCCGATGGGGGCAGCCCCGGTGGTCGGCAGCACCGCCATCACCAGCAGGGGAGTCAGTACCACCCCCAGTAGGTTCGATGTCGTTGCCGAGACGATGGCCCCGGGAACATTCCCCCCAGCAATCGAGGTGAAGGTGATCGACGACTGCACCGTCGAGGGGACTAGGGTGCAAAAAGCCAGCCCGATTGCCAGCGGTTGTCCATACCAGGGCAGGTGAAGTAGCCCGATACCGAATACCGGGAAGACCACGAAGGTGCACAGCAGGATGGTCAGATGGAGCCGCCAGTGTTTGAGCCCTGTCCAAGCCTCATGAGCCTCAAGTCGGGCGCCGTAGCCGAAGAACAGCAAAAAGATTGCCACCTTTGTGGCCCATTCCAGAGCCACAGCAGCGTTACCTGAGATCGGCAGCAGCAAACCCAGCACCCCGGAGACCAGGATGAATAGCAGGAACGGGTCCTTCAGCTTCGAGAACACAGCTCGCAGCCTAGCGTTGCGCCGCGATCCAGGGCTAAGTGCCTAGCTCGGCAGCTGCCATGATGGTGTCCTTGGTGGCTAGAATCAGGGAGCCTATGGCAAAGACGACCTCTCTCGTGCTGGCTGATCTAGAGCGAGACCCTGAACTCGGCGGGCTCTTCGACCAAGCCGTTGTCATAGTCGGGTCTAGGAAGGTGCAGATTCGCATAGCCGACGGATTCATTACCTATGTTGGATCAGCCGCAGCCACTATCCGCTGGAGCGGCAGAGTCTGTGGGGGAGCGAGGATGAGCCTAAGCAGCTGCTCCGCGACTGCCCTGAGTAGCTGAGGTCTTGGTATGAGTTGCTCATCCCATCCTGAGCCCCAGCCCAGCGTCGTCACCAGCCTCGACGATCCCCGGTTGCGGGATTTCGTCGCCCTACGGGATGCCCAGCTGCGTCGCCATATCGAAGCCGAACGGGGCATCTTCATCGCCGAAGGTGACAAGATCATCCGACGGGCGGCCACCGCTGGATGTCAGCCCAGAGCTTTTCTCCTAGCCGAGAAATGGCTTCCAGGGTTGGCCGATGTATTGGCCGCTTCATCGGAGGTCCCCTGCCTAGTGGCGACGGAGGCGCTCATCGAGCAGGTGAGTGGGTTTCATGTCCACCGTGGTGCACTCGCCAGTTTTGAGCGGCCTGTTGAGGCGCCTTGGCAACGCCTTATGGCGGCACGACGGCTGCTGGTTTGTGAGGATCTGGTGGACCACGCCAATACAGGTTCGATCCTTCGGGTGGCGGCTGCTTTGGGCTGGGATGGCGTGTTGATCTCCCCAGGCGGGGCGGATCCGTTCTATCGGCGGGCGATCAAGGCATCCATGGGCACCTGTTTCCAAGTGCCGTGGCGACGAATGACCGGGACCCAGGATCTTGACCGACTACGGGAGGCGGGGTTCGTGATCGCAGCCACATCCCTCAACCCAATGGCGGTGGAACTCACCGACTACCGGAAACCACCGAAACTGGCGCTGCTCCTCGGTTCCGAAGGGCATGGGCTCAGCCAGGAATGGCTGCAAGCTGCCGATGTTCAGTTGCGGATCGAGATGGCCGATGGAGTGGACTCCCTCAATGTGGCGGCAGCGGCCGCGATCTTCGCGCATTGGCTCCGGAACTAGCTGGCTGCATGGCGTTGATAGTGGTCGACATCACGACGAATCAACAACGGCACCACAAGGAGGGTGGCGGTAACAGCACCTGCGGTGCCGCCGAAAGCAACTGGCGCGGCCAAAGCCACGAGATCTGGATCAGCCTGAGCTTGAATGACACCCCAGGCCAGGGCCCCCAGGCCCGCCGCGCCACTCCACACCAAGGCCTCTAAGCAGGCCCCAAGCAGCACCGCGAGTCTCGGCACACCAATTGAGCGGGCTAGCGCCAATTCAATGGCGCGACGCCGCCACGCCAACCCAGCCAAGGCCCCAGCGAAGACGACAGCCGCCAGCCACGCGAAACGGGAAGGACGATGCTGGAAATCCTCATAGCTGGTGAGGGCGCCGAGGGTGGGATTGAGTTTAGTGGTGCTGGTCTCGCCCTCACCGGTGAGCACCCAGCGCAGTAACGGCGGGTTGGTTGCTGCCGGGTCGAGGGTCCGGGCCCAGCATTCATCAGCAGGGCCACGTAAACCGCGGGTGACGATGGCCAGTCCGACGCTGCTGACCCGGCCATCTTCAGGCCATGCAAAGAAACTGTCAGCTGCTAGCTCACCCAAATTCGCGGCTTGACCAGCCATCAGTTGAGGTGCAGCCAATCGCGCTAGGGGCTCCGACAAGGCAACATGGCCGGATTTGGGGCCGAAATCATGCCACCAGCCCTCACTGGCCTCATAAACAGCGATCGGTAAATCCGGCATGGCCGGTAGGGTCAGCTGGGTTGTTTGCCGCAGTGCCCCAGCCGCCGCGATCTGGCCGGATCCTGCCAGGGCATCGCAGCGTTTGGCCGAGATCAGATCCGATCCCAGCAGCATGAAGGTGGATCCGCCCTGGGCCACATAGTCCCGGGTCCGCTGAACTATCCCCGCGACGCTGCTGACCTCAAGCTGGACGAGTAACCCCAATACGGTCAGCAACGACAAGCCCCATAGTCCAGCTCGCGACATACCGGTGTAGAGGTTCCGCCAGGTTTCCGAGAGCACAGCTTGTAGATTCATCGTGGAGCCTCGCCCAACTCCAAAACCTCATCGCAGGCGCGCACCACCCGTGGCGCGTGAGTCGCCACCCCGACCGTGGCGCCGTCGCTGGCAAGTTGCCCCAGCACCTCAATGACATCATCGGCATTACGGCTATCCAAGGCCGCAGTAGGTTCATCGACGAGGATGATTCGCGCCCCGACGAGTAAGGCCATGCCGAGCCCCAACCGTTGCGCCTCCCCACCGGAGAGATGCCGATAGGGGTGCTCAAGCCGAGCCGCGATCCCAAAGAGCTCCGCAACCCTCCTCGCCGGAATCTCCGCCGCTGCTCGAGTCTGCCCCCGGGCCAGCAGCGGCAAGCTGAGATGGTCGAGAACCGTTCGTTCTTGAAACCCGGCCGGGTGCTGGCGCACCAAGATGTGATCCCCAGATGCGGTGTAGCTGCCCTCAGCGGGGGTCAGTGCGCCGGTCAAAATCCGTAACAGCGTCGATTTCCCAGAACCCGAAGGCCCCACCAAGGCGGTCAATTTACCGGCAGGGAAGGTGCGGGTGAGGTGCCGAAACAACCATTCCCCGTGGCCATAGCGATGACCGAGGTTCTCGACGCTCAGGGACACGACGCTCCCGAGGGTGCGACCGCGAATACCTGCTCAGGAACAGCCTCGACAAAGGTGACTTGGGCATAGCCCAGAGAACTCGATACCACAGTGACCGGATAGGAAGCTGTCTCATCGTGAACGCAGTCAATCCCCATCCCAGCTGTGATAGCCGCAGCTGGGACCGTCGCTCCATCAACCGGGGAGGCTAACCGCCAGGTGCCTCGAAGAGGTACCACCCCAGCGGTTGACTGCCATAGCTGGTATGTGGGTGTCAGGGCCATGGCTGTCAGCGCTGTCGGATCTGTGAGGCTGAGATCGGTGATCGGCGCCGAGGCCTCATCGATGGTGAGGATACGCTCACCAGCAACCGGTGAGCTAGGGGCAGCCTTTAAGGTCAATGCTGTGGGCTGGCTGACTAGGGAACCGAGCTGCTGACCTAGTGATACGCGGCTACCCACGGCAACATCGCAGGCCGACCAGGCCACTGATGGCTGGGATAGCCAGAAGAAGGTTCCTACCGGGATCGTGGTGGTGTCCTTGGGGAGACCAGCTAATTGAGCCAGGGCAGCTATCAGTTTCGCATTGGCTGTCTCAACAGGGGAATCGAGCAAACCTAGCCGGTGTAATTCCGTGCTGATCTGGGAGACATCTGAGCCAGAGCTGCCTACCTTCACATCACGCCACATCGGGGATTCAGTGTGCAGACCCACCACCGGCAGATTCCCAATGGTGGCAACCTGGGTTCCAGAACTAGCTAACTGCCCAGGCACACATGACCACGACGTGACGATACCGTCAGCTGGAGCTGGTACCGCCACTGGTTGCGGCACAGTCACGGTGAGTTCAACATCCCTGCTGTCGTCGAAGGGCTCGACCGTCACCGGCACGAGTTCCACTGCTGTAGCTGGTGCCACCTCGTCGGGGGTTCGTGCCCGAACTAGGGCCACACCTAAGGCGGCCCCAACGAGTACCGATACCACGACGAGGACAGCGATGAGCCCCCAGGCCCGACGGCCGGGGGTCGCAGGGCTTTTCGTCATCTCATCCTTCCGCCCCTAGCTCCATGCATTCTTCTACCTCGGCAGCGTCGGCTCCGAAGGTCCCGGCGAGATCCTCCAGATCCGCATTGAACTGCTCGGGGGTGTAGTTGGCATCGACGATCCCTCTGCGCTGCATACAACCGATGATCTCAAGTGTGGGGTCGATATTATTCGGGTTCGACTTCATCTCCACGTAGTAGAACTCAACATGCGTGAGATAGTTATCGTCACATTGTTCATTCTGGGTTTCAAACTGTTTCGCAGCTTCTTGGCTATATTCCTCGGTGGATGCGGCTGGGACGTCGACCTCGCGGCCTAGATACCGGCCTCCTTCAAACTGAAATTTGACTGGGTAACCGTGGTCGGACATGCAGGTCTTGTAATCATTGAGCGCCTGCATGAATTCATCGTCGGTGACTTTGCAGTCGCTGAGAGCTTGACGTTGAAAGGAATCTGCAGGCAGCTCAGCGATGGCACTCTCAATCTCCCCACACCAGGGGTTTTGCGGCTCTGACGCTGGGGTGCAAGCCGACATAAGAGGGAATGCGAGGGTTGTAGCCGCCAACAAGGCAGCCATCCTGAACCTTCCGGGCAGTATCAGGAAGCTTTCAGCGGCGCCAAACATTAACGTAGTTTCTCATGAAGTAGCCGGTTGTGGCTCGAATCCGCGAATCCAGTAGTTGGCAGGCCGGGTTTGGTTGTGGTCGCCAGAGGTGTGGTAAGGGTGGTGCCAGCTGGTGGGGGAGCGGCCGTCGAAGAAGTGGGCGATGCCGTAGCTGGCTCAACGGCCGGTGGCGTGGTGGCCAATTGCAGATCCACCACCACTGGATCATGGTCGGAGGAACGGTAGGGATCAGGGCTGAACAGGTCCTGCTCCGCCTGCTTCTTGTAGCTCATGTCATAGTCAAACAGGTCGGATTCGTCAGCGTTGATATGCCACGCCTGGGCAGCGACGATGTTGGCCTTGGCTGCCTCGTTGGCCAAAGCGTAATCCAGGTAGCCAGCCATGCCATTGAATACATAGGAATAGGCATGGTCGCCGCCAAAGACCTTCTCCATATCGGTGTATCCGCCAGCGATGAAGGCGTCAATGGGATCCTCGTAGTCGTAGGAATTCAAATCACCCATCACGATGATGCGATTCGCGCCTTGGCCCGTGGGGTCTGTTGCCAGCCAGTTGACTAGTGCGGTCGCTGCCTCGGTTCGGGTGCGGTTGCAGTTGCCCTGACCGTCATTGTGATCAGGGTCTCCCTGGCAGGCTGAACCTTTCGACTTCAAATGGTTGACCGATATGGTGACCAACTCGGCTGAGGGCTTGTGCTTGAAGGTTTGGGTGAGTGCATGGCGGTTCTTGTCATCGCCGAAATCATAGGCGGCGAAATTCCCAGCCATTTCAACACTCCCGGGCTTGTAAATGAAGGCTTGGATGATGGCATCTGAGCCGAGGACCCCGGTTTCGACGGCGGCATAGGTGCCAGCACCGGCCTTCTCATTGAGTGCGGCCACCAGATCCGCCACCGCGGTGCCGTTGTTCTCGATCTCCATCAAACCCAAAATGTCAGCGTCAAGCTCGATCATGGCTGCCACGATCTTGGCCTGCTGCCGAGCGAACTCCGCTGGGGTGTCGGCGCCGCGGGCGGCCGAATCGTCGCTGGTCAAGGTCGTGAAATAGTTCAACACGTTGAACGACGCGATCCGTAGATCACCGATCTGGGTGGGGGCCGATGGGCGGGGGTTGATGCGGGTGTAATCCGCGCCTTGGGTGGGTTGCAATCGATAGCCGCTACTGCTGTGGCTGATCACACCGGTGAGATTAGCCACCTGGTCTCCGCCACGGAAGTAATTGTCTTGGGCCAGGGGCCCGCCATTGGGGTGAATCGCGGGGGTGGGATTTTGCACCGCACGACCGTCGTCAACCACGAGCCGCCCCGCAAGATTCTCAGCCAGCACTGCCTGGGCCTCAGCCCCAGGTTCTGCGACCGATGTTGGGGTCCATTGCCGATCTAGCGCATAGACGATCTCCCCGAAGGGGTCGAAGTTGTAGTACTCCACGATGGTCAGCGCTTGTGGGAAGGTGACCGCCATCCCTTCGACTCGTTCCCAGTCAGTCACCGGTAGATTCAATGGTGTCGTCGCGGGGACCTGAGAATCACCGGCGACAACCGAGGTTGGGGTGATCTGGGTCTGGCCGCCGAACTCGCTGACCCGCCCCTCAACTTGCAGTGAATCACCAACACTGACATCGTTGGCGCCCCGATCGTAGATGAAGATGCCGTCGCTGGTCGCCGGATCAGCATCTCCACCGTCTTGAAGATAGAACCCGTTGAACTGGCCGGATCCTTGGAAATCGCCAACCACGGTGCCTTGAACCACCACCGTCTGACCAACCTTTGGGCTGGCCTCCCCGCTGCCTTGAACCGCGCCGATAGCTAGGACATCGGGTTGTGGGCCAGGTGGCTGGGTGGTGCAACTGAAGGTACGCAGCGCCGATATATCGTCGCGGGGAAAGGCCGTGAAATTGGCTGCCGGGTCGAAGCCGTCGCTCGGATCAGTATCGGCGATGCAGCCCTTTTTAACCAGGGTTGAATCCACAGTACTGACCCCGTTGGACTCCCAAGCACGCCCCGGGTCGAAACCGAGCTGTCCCACCGAGTCCACCACCACATCGGCTTTGGTGAGCACCAATGTATCGTCGCCATTGAAATTGGTGATGCTGGCGGAAAGATCACCTTTGTCTTTGAGTTCGGATGATGCGCTGGGATGGGTGATGACCAGATAGCCACTGGCTGGAAGGACCTGGCCGCTGAGCCCAAGGGTGTTTGTTGGGTTGCTGGAGCCGTTGCTATACAGGGTTAACGTATAGCCATCCAAGGCGATGGACTCGCCAGTTGGGTTGAACAGCTCCACAGCTTTGTTATTGCCGCTGCCTTCGAGATAGGTGCTGATCATCACATCCTGGGCTGGGTCGGCGTGGGTCGTCGGCGCCCACACAGCCAGACTGGAGGTCATCAACACGAATGCCGACAGCGCAGCTGCGTGGCGAATCTGGACCTTCATGGCTCACCTTCGAACAGAAAACACGACACTGATCGAGGACCATCCTGTCACTGGTGAGCCAGTCTCGCTGGCATAGGGCCAGATCAGTCAGCCGAGGGTAGTGGTGCCGAGGTTCGTTTTGGGCTCACGGGCCAATCGCTGGGGTAGCGCCATTCCAGCTCCGAGACCTGCTCGTCGAGCTTTCGCCGCGCCCTGCCAGATAGTCGATCCCCAAAGACCGTGCCGTTGAGGTGGTCCGTTTCGTGTTGCAGACAACGAGCTAGCAGCCCGGTTCCCACCACCTCGATGGGATTTCCGTAGGCATCTTGTCCCCGGCAAATAGCCCTGTCAGGTCGCGGGACGCTGGCGTAGCCACCCGGCCAGGACAGACATCCTTCCTCCGTCGGATCGAGATTTCGGTCCTTACCGGTTGGTAATTCCACGACAGGATTGCACACCACACCACGCTGGATTCGGTCATTACCGTCGGGGCATTCATAAACAAACACCGATAGCCCAACCCCGACCTGAGTAGCGGCCAGGCCGACTCCCTCGGCCGCATGCATCGTGGCGAACATATCGCGTACCAGCTGGTGGAGTTCTTCGCCGAACTCGGTGACAGGGTCGGTGACAGCGTGCATTACTGGGGTGCCCCACCGCGTGATGGGTAGGACCTGGCCACCTACGGTGAACTCGTCGCTCATCAATCTCCTCGAAGCATCGGATCGTCAGGCAGCAACATCCTATGCCTCCTGACACACTGGAGATATGGACCAAGCCTGGGCTGAACTCATCGACGAGTACACGCGTCATCTCACCACCGAGCGTGGACGCTCCAGTCATACGGTGCGGGCCTACCGCAGCGATCTACGGGCCTTGGCCGACAGCACACAGCTTCCCCCAACCCTGGTGAGCTTGGGTGTCTTAAGGGTCTGGCTGGCGAACCAAGCAGATGCTGGAGTGGAAAATGCCACTTTGCAGCGCCGGGTCTCATGCGTGAAAGGGTTCTTTGCCTGGGCGCTGCGGGAGGGACACCTCGCCCAGGACCCAGCTGCACGCCTCCGCTCCCCAAAACGTAGCGCCACCCTGCCCCGGATTCCCAGCCTCGCTCAGGTCTCGACAGCCATCGAGTCATTGGCCGAGGCGGCAGCTGAAGGGGATCCAGCTGCGTTACGCGATGTGGCTTTGGTGGAACTGTTGTACGCCAGCGGTCTGCGGATCTCAGAAGCCTGCGGCCTGAAACTAGGCAATATCGACTTTGAACGCTCCACAGTTCGGGTCCTCGGTAAGGGAAATAAAGAGCGCACCGTACCCATGGGGGAACCGGCTCGGCATGCCGTAGAACAGTGGTTGGCAGCCCGACATCAGCTGGCGCGCCCCGACAGCCCGGATCTGGTCTTCCTCGGGGTCAAAGGCGGTCCACTTGATCAGCGAGTCGCCCGGCGTGTCGTGCACGCTGCCACTGCTGCCAGTGGGGCCGCCAGTGGCCCACATTCCCTCCGCCATGCGATGGCAACCCACCTGCTGGCTGGGGGAGCTGATCTGCGTAGCGTCCAAGAACTGCTCGGCCATGCCTCCGTGGCAACCACCCAGAGGTACACCCATGTCACCGATGAGCGGCTACGTTCAGCCTTCCAGCAGGCTCATCCCCGCGCCTAACCAGCAACTTGGAATAAGGCCCGCTGGGGTGTCGTCGGTGGGGGTCATCCCCGGGCCTGACCAGCAACACCTATCCCACCACGGTCAGTGGATCCACCAAGGACCCGTTGACCCATACCATCCAGTGCAGATGGCATCCGGTGGAATAACCGGAGTTACCGACTCGGCCAACAACGGCCCCTGCTGCCATGCTCTGACCGACGGCGACCTCAATTCCGGGTAAGTGGGCGTAGGCGCTGCGGCGCTCCCCATGGTCAACAACAACCCGGTAGCCGTATCCGCCGTGATAGCCAGCCGAGACCACCGTGCCCGCCCATGGCAGCCGAATCTCAGTGCCGCAGGATGCCCCGATATCGACCCCATCATGGAGCTTGTAGATTCCCGTGACAGGGTGTAGTCGCATACCGAAAGGACTGGTGATCGGTCCAGAAACCGGCAACGAGCCGACGCTGGTACCGGCTGCGGCGGCATTGGCTGGCGGTAGCCACGTCACCTCAGGCGGACGGGTTCCTTTGGGCAGTAGCCGCACAGGGGGAGCCCGCAGATACAGCATCGGGTCGTAGTAGTTCAATCCGTCTGTAAGACCCCAGTGCAGACAAAACTGCGGCTGGCAGTGAGGTGTGGCGGCATCGATATGCCCAATGACCTGCCCAGCAGTCACCTGCTGACCCACAGAAACAGTAGTGACAACCGGGGTATAAGTAGTGCGCAAACCATTGCCATGATCAATAGATACCGAAGGGCGTCCCGCTACCAGGCCTGCAAAATAGACCGAGCCAACAGCAGCCGCCCGTACCTCTGCGAGCGGGTCGGTAGCTAAATCCACGCCACGATGCCCAGCGGCGTAAACACTGTCACCAAGTCTGAAACCTTTCAGTAACTCGCCAGGAACCGGCGGGTCTAGGATCAGCCGATCATCACCCCAAGCAGCGGGAGCAGAGATGGCAAGCAGCAGGCTCACAACCCAGATCAGGAGTCTTTTCATGGCTTCACTGTGGGCGTTTTCTCAGCGGAACCGCTAAATCCGGCCGAAAATAGCACGACTGTGCATAACTTGGGCACGGTCGACGTTTCGATGCCAGGATGTGCCCATGGAGTTTTCGGCCTTTCGTGCCCAGTTGAGGCAGGAATTGGCTGCTGTGGGGGATGCCGGACGGGCCGAACAGCAGCGGCGGTATTTGAAGTCTGAGATGCCCCTGTACGGGGTTGGGGTGCCCACGGTTCGTCGAATTGCCCAGTCCCTTGCGCTGCAATACCCATCGTTGTGGACTGCTACCACCTGGGCACCACATTTGCAGCGGCTATGGGACGAAGCAGAACTGCGAGAGGAGCGCTACGCCGCCTTGGCGGTGGTGCGCTCAAAAGTGTCAAAGGAATTTGCGCCACAACTCAATGCGCTGCCGCTCTACGAACACTTCATCCGGACCGGACAGTGGTGGGACCTCGTTGATGAAACCACTCACGGGGTTGGCCTGGTATTGCGTCACCATCCCCAGGCGGCTGACCTGATGCGCACCTGGGCCACCGACCCCGATGTGTGGATTCGCCGTAGTTCAATACTTAGCCAACTCCAGTTCAAGGGGAAGGTCAACACCCAACTGCTGACCGATGTGATCGAATCAAATCAACATGACGGCGACTTTTTCATCCGGAAAGCCATCGGCTGGGCACTGCGCGACTATGCACGCACCGCGCCCGGGTGGGTGAGAGCCTTTATCGCTTCCCATCCTGAGCTGTCAGCGCTGAGTCGTCGGGAAGCCACAAAACACCTGTGAATTCGCGCCCAGCAGCGTTGGACAGGGCCGCAGCTGGCGCCTAGGATTGACCCCGCAGTCGGTTCGCCGACTGACGTCGCATGCGCCTTTTCGGTAAGACCGGCGGTAGTTGCGTGGTCCCGATGTGTAGGCATCGGGTGAACTACCGGGCGCATCAGGAGGATCCATCAGGGTCCTATGCCACAACCACCTGTGAGCAACGCTCACCCAACCCAGGGGCGACCTCGTCCCCCGCGAAAGGAACGGCCATGGCCGTAGTGACTACCCGTCAACTCCTTGAATCTGGTGTGCACTTTGGGCACCAAACCCGCCGTTGGAACCCGAAGATGAAGCGCTTCATCTTCGCTGAGCGCAACGGCATCTACATCATCGATTTGCAGCTCTCCCTTAGCTACATCGACAAGGCCTTCACCTTCGTCAAGAACACCGTCGCCCGCGGGGGCCAGGTGCTCTTCGTCGGCACCAAGAAGCAGGCCCAAGAAGCCATCGCCGAGCAGGCCACCCGCGTAGGTATGCCCTATGTCAATCAGCGCTGGCTCGGTGGCATGCTCACCAACTTCCACACTGTGACCAAGCGAATCCAGCGGCTCAAGGAACTTGAGGCCATGAACCTGACTGATTCCGCAGTCAGTGGGCTGACCAAGAAGGAAATGTTGCAGCTTGAACGTGAGAAGAACAAGCTGGAGAAGAGCCTCGGCGGTATCCGCGACATGGTCCGCACCCCGCAGGCGGTGTGGGTGGTTGACACCAAGAAGGAGCACTTGGCCGTCGATGAGGCGCGCAAACTGCGTATCCCGGTGGTGGGCATCCTGGACACCAACTGCGATCCCGATGAGGTGGACTACGCGGTTCCTGGCAACGATGACGCAATCCGCTCTGTCGCGCTGCTGACTCGTATCATCGCCGACGCCGTCGCTGAGGGTCTCATTGAGCGTTCCTCCGGTCGTGGCGGCGACCAGGGCGAGGCCGAGCCGATGCCTGATTGGGAGCGTGAACTCCTCGCCCAGGGGGATACCGCTACCGAGGCCGTGGCTGAGACCGCCGCCGAGTAATTCCTAGAACTGATACGCACGACTGAAAGAAACACTATGGCAATCACTGCTGCTGACGTGAAGAAGCTGCGCGACGCCACCGGCGCCGGCATGATGGATGCCAAGAAGGCACTCACTGAGGCCGAGGGCGACTTCGACAAGGCCACTGAACTGCTTCGCATTTCCGGCCTAGCTAAGGCCGCCAAACGCACCGACCGGGAGGCCACCAATGGCATCGTGGCCGGTCGTGACGGCATCTTGATCCAGCTGGCCGCAGAGACCGATTTCGTCACCAAGAATGCCGAGTTCGTCGGCCTCGGCGATTCCATCGTTGAGGCGGTGGCCGCTGCTGGCGCCACCGATCTGGAGTCAGCCAATGCTGCTGCCCTGGGCGAGGGCACGGTCCTCGACGCGGTTCAGGCCCTGGCCGCCAAGATCGGTGAGAACCTCTCCCTGGTCAAGGCTGCTCGCTTCGAGGGCACCACCCACCTGTACCTGCATCGCCGCGCCTCCGATCTGCCCCCGCAGGTGGGTGTGCTGGTTGAGTACACCGGTGGCGATGAGGCCCTGGCCCACCAGGTCGCCATGCATATCGCCGCTATGAGCCCCAGCTACGTCACCCGCGACGAGGTTCCGGCTGATGTCGTCGAGAATGAGCGCCGTATCGCCGAGGCCACTGCCCGTGAGGAAGGCAAGCCGGAGGCTGCCCTGCCCCGCATCATCGAAGGCCGTCTCGGCGGGTTCTTCAAGGATGTTGCGCTGCTGGATCAGCTGGCTGTGTGGGAGGACAAGAAGTCAGTGGGAGACGCCCTCAAGGCCGCTGGCATGGAGGTCGTCCGCTTCGTCCGCTTCGCTGTCGGCGCCTAAGTTAACCCATTTCGAAACGAGCGTGTCCCCACAGGGGCGCGCTCGTTTCGCGTAGCCACGATATTGTGGGCTGTATCGGGTCACCCACCAGGAAGGTCAAAGCCTATGAAACAGCCTTATCGCCGTGTCCTACTCAAACTCTCTGGTGAGGCTTTTGGAGGTGGAAAACTCGGGGTTGACCCCGTCGTGCTGTCTGGCATAGCGCGCGAAGTGGCGGAGGTCGTCGCCCAGGGAACCCAGGTCGCCGTGGTGGTTGGCGGCGGCAATTACTTCCGCGGAGCTGAGCTGAGCGAAGGCGGCATGGACCGAGATCGTGCCGACTATATGGGCATGCTCGGCACCGTCATGAATGCCATCGCCCTCCAAGATTTTCTAGAGAAGGCCGGGGTCCAGACCCGGGTCCAGTCCGCGATCAACATGGCCCAGGTTGCTGAGCCCTATATCCCACGACGAGCAGAACGCCATCTGGAGAAAGGCCGAGTTGTGATCTTCGGCGCTGGGTCGGGGATGCCCTATTTCTCCACCGACACCGTGGCCGCCCAGCGAGCCTTGGAGATCGGTGCGGAGGTGCTATTGATGGGCAAACAGGGGGTCGATGGGGTCTACGACAGCGACCCGCGACGCAACCCCAATGCGGTGCGTTTTGAACATCTCACCCACGACGAATTCCTGGCTCGTGACTTGAAGGTGGCCGACGCCACCGCACTCGCGCTAGCTCGGGACAACTCCCTCAAGATCGTCTTCTTCAACCTCTCGGAGCCGGGCAATATTGGCCGGGTCGTGCAGGGCGAACCCATCGGAACCCTCGTCTCACGCTGAAACACCCACCCACAAGGAGAACACCAGCAATGATCGCTGATATCGATAAGGAAGCTCAGGCCAAGATGCAGCAGGCAGTTGAACACTGCCGCGAAGAACTGGCCACTATTCGCACCGGGCGCGCCCATCCAGCGATGTTCAACCGTCTCACCGCGGACTACTACGGCTCGCCAACACCATTGCAACAGTTGGCGACATTCACCTCGCCAGATGCTCGCACCATGCTCATCACCCCCTTCGATCGCAGCGCCATGGCCGCTATTGAACGGGCGATTCGCGACGCCGATTTGGGTGTCAACCCCAGCAACGACGGAGTGGCGATCCGAGTGGTGATTCCGCAGCTGACCCAGGAACGACGCAAGGAATACATCAAGGTCGCCCGGCATAAGGCTGAGGAGGGGCGGGTCGCGGTGCGCAATATCCGTCGTCACGCCATCGACTCGATGAAGAAACTGGAAAAGAACCACGAGATCAGCGAAGACGACCTGGCTCGCGCCGAGAAAGCCATGGACGGCACGACCAAGAAATTCGTGGAATCGATCGACGAGTTGCTCAAGCACAAGGAAGCTGAGCTCAACGAAGTCTGATGGCCACAGAATCTCAGGCGACGCCAACACCGAAAGCTGGGCGGAACCTTCCAGTAGCAATCGGGGTTGGCGTCGCTCTCTTTGCAGCCCTGGCTGCCTCGCTGCTGTGGCTGCCATGGCTGTTCATGATCATCACGGCGGCGGGGCTGTCCATCGGCGTGGTTGAGGTGCACCAAGCGCTGCAGCGAAAGGGAATGAACTCCCAGGTTCGCACCATCGTGGTGGGAACTGTCATCAGCATCTTGGGCGGATACTGGGTCCATCACCATCCTGGCGGTGTCAGCCCGACAGCCTTCGCGGTGATCTCCCTGGTCGGGACCTTTCTGGCGGCGGCGGTGGCCCGGTTGTTTCTGCAACCCCCAGTGGGTTTCGTCCGTGATGTCAGCGCCAGCGCCTTCATCATCGCCTATGTGCCGATGATGGGGCTGTTCATTCCATTGCTCGTGGCCCAGCCTCAAGGGCCGCTGCGGGTGATCCTGGTGATCGTCTGTGCTTCGGCTGCCGACACCGGGGCCTACGCTGTGGGCACCCTGTTTGGTAGGCACAAGATGGCTCCGAGTATTTCGCCATCAAAGACCTGGGAGGGATTCGTCGGATCCATCCTCACCGCGGCATTGATCGGTGCTGTGGCCGGCATGTGGATTCTTGCAGCGCCTTGGTGGCTTGGGGCCCTGGTGGGCCTATGTATCGCGCCAGCAGCCACGGTGGGTGATCTGGTGGAATCGGTGCTGAAACGAGATGTCGGCATCAAGGACATGTCGAATTTCCTACCAGGCCACGGCGGGATCATGGATCGACTGGATTCCATGCTGGTGGCAGTCCCGGTAGGGTGGCTGGTCCTGCATCTGAGTCTGGGGGGATGGACATGACCTCGTTGCCGCTGATCTTTGAGGCTCCAGCTCGGGGTAAGGCCCCCACTCATTGGCTGGATCTGACCGTAGCTGACCGCCGGGAAGCGATGTCGGCCTTCGGGCTGCCAGCCTTTCGCGCCGACCAAATCTCGCGTCATGTCTTCGATCGGCTCAGCGACGATGTGGCCCAGTGGACCGATCTGCCCACCGCGATCCGTGCTGATCTGGCCGCCCAACTGTTTCCTGCGCTGCTCAGCCAGGTCCGTCAGCTCACCGCCGATGGTGGTCGAACTGTGAAGACGTTGTGGCGACTGCACGATGGCTCGCTGCTGGAATCGGTGCTGATGCGTTACCCCAACCGTTCGACGCTGTGTATCAGTTCCCAGGCAGGCTGTGGCATGGCCTGTCCCTTCTGCGCTACCGGTCAGGGGGGACTGACCCGGAACCTATCCCAGGCTGAAATCACCATCCAAGCCTTCGCCGCCAACCAGATGCTGGCTTCGGGACTGGTACCGGGGACCACCGGACGGTTGAACAACATCGTGTTCATGGGTATGGGGGAGCCGCTGGCTAACTACAAGGCGGTTATGGGCAGCATCCGAACCTTGATCGCACCTAGCCCGCAAGGATTCGGTATGAGCGCCCGGGGGATCACTGTCTCCACCGTCGGTTTGGTGCCGCAGATCACCAAACTCGCAGGGGAGGGGCTGCCCCTAACCTTGGCGGTCTCCCTGCACGCTCCTGATGATGAACTGCGCAATGAGATTGTTCCGGTCAATAATCGCTGGTCGGTAGCCGAGGTGGTAGATGCGGCCTGGGAGTACGCTCGGGTCACCAAACGCCGGGTGAGCATTGAGTATGCGTTGATGCGGGATATCAACGATTCGGTCGCTCGCGCCAAACTGCTGGCAAATGTGCTAAGGAGGCGGGGAGATTGGGGCTGGGTCCACGTCAATTTGATCCCCCTCAACCCCACCCCAGGATCTAAGTGGACGGCCTCCAGACCCGCTGATGAAGCGGCTTTTGTGGCAACTCTGGCTGATCGCGGGGTGCCGGTGACACTGCGCGACACCCGAGGATCGCAGATCGACGGAGCATGTGGGCAATTGGCGGCGCGTGAGACCTGCTGAGCAGGGTTTTTGGACGCTACCGCAGCTGCCGACAACAGCGGGTTTAGCATTCTCACTGCATTGATCAATTCACCTCAGGAGTGCTATGGACCAGCAGTTGCAGTCGATTTTCGAGTCCGTCGTGGCGCGCAATCCGGGGGAGGCGGAGTTTCATCAGGCGGTGCGTGAGGTCTTTGAGTCGTTGGCCCCGGTGCTGAAGAAGAACCGCAGCTACCTCGACGACAAGATCTTGGAGCGGATCTGCGAGCCGGAGCGCCAGATCATCTTCCGGGTGCCGTGGACTGACGATCAGGGCACGGTCCAGGTCAACCGTGGTTTCCGCGTCGAGTTCAACTCCGCACTCGGCCCCTACAAGGGTGGCCTCAGGTTCCACCCCTCGGTATACCTGGGCATCATCAAGTTCCTGGGATTTGAGCAGATTTTCAAAAACTCACTGACCGGTATGCCGATCGGTGGCGGCAAGGGTGGTTCAGACTTCGATCCCCGTGGCCGCTCCGACGCGGAGGTCATGCGTTTCTGCCAGTCCTTCATGACCGAGCTGTATCGGCACCTTGGCGAATACACCGATGTGCCAGCAGGCGATATCGGTGTGGGTGGCCGCGAGATCGGCTACATGTTCGGTCAATACAAGCGCATCACCAACCGCTACGAATCCGGGGTGCTGACTGGTAAGGGCCTGGACTGGGGCGGTTCCTTAGTTCGGACTGAGGCCACCGGATATGGCACGGTGGTTTTCGCCAACGAGATGCTGAAAACCAAGGGCGAGTCCTTCGACGGCAAGAAGGTTTCAGTCTCCGGGTCCGGCAATGTAGCGATCTACGCCATCGAGAAGATCCACCAGCTGGGCGGCACCGTCGTGGCCTGCTCGGATTCCTCCGGCTATGTCGTCGACTCCGCAGGCATCGACGTAGAGTTGCTCAAGCAGGTCAAAGAGGTTGAGCGGGGCCGGGTATCCGACTACGCAGACCGTCGTGACACTGCGGTCATGGGCAACGGCGGCAGCATCTGGGATATCCCCGTTGAGGTAGCGCTGCCATGTGCAACCCAGAATGAACTCAATGGCGACCAAGCCGCCACGCTGATCCGCAATGGCGTCAAGGCTGTGGCCGAGGGGGCAAATATGCCTACCACCCCCGATGGGGTTCAGGCCTTCCAAGCCGCCGGGGTGCTATTCGCCCCGGGCAAGGCAGCCAATGCAGGTGGGGTAGCCACCTCCGCGCTGGAGATGCAGCAAAACGCAGGCCGGGATTCGTGGAGCTTCGAGTACACCGAAGAGCGCCTGACCGGAATCATGCGCAATATCCACGACATGTGTGCCGCCACCGCCGATAAATACGGCTCCCCAGGTGACTATGTCATGGGCGCCAATATCACCGGTTTCATCAAAGTCGCTAACGCGATGCAGGCCTTTGGCCTGGTCTGAGCCACACCTGACAGCGACGGCCCAACCCACCCGGTTGGGCCGTCGTGTCACACTTGTTCGGTGCGAAAAATCGTCCTGCTCGGCTCCACCGGATCCATCGGTACCCAAACCCTTGAGGTGATTCGGGATCGCCGCGACCAGTTTGAGATCACCGCCCTCACCGCGTCGGGAAGCAATATCTCCCTTCTGGCCGACCAGATTGCCGAGTTTCGTCCCCGCCAAGTCGGGTTGGCTCGCGCCGAAGCAGGCGGTGCACTCGAAGCCGAATTGACGGCCCGGGGCGTAGCCCTTCCCGAGCTGATCACCGGAGCGAAGACTAACGAGATCCTGTCAGCTCTACCCTGCGATGTGGTGGTCAACGCGATCACCGGGGCCGCCGGGCTGACAGCGACCTTGACGGCGCTGAAGGCTGGAACCACCTTGGCCTTGGCTAACAAGGAATCCTTGGTAATTGGCGGCAAGCTGGTCACCCAGGCCGCTGCACCAGGACAATTGGTGGCCATCGACTCCGAACATTCCGCATTGGCCCAGGCATTACGAGGGGGCCGCGACGATGAAGTATCACGGCTGATCCTCACCGCCTCAGGTGGGCCCTTCCGGGGACGCAGCCGAGACGAATTGACCGAAGTTACACCCGAGCAGGCGATGGCCCACCCCACCTGGAATATGGGTCGGGTGATCACCATCAACTCGGCGACCCTGGTCAACAAGGGGCTGGAATTGATAGAAGCGGCACTGCTTTATGGCATCGATTACGACCGAATCCAGGTGACGGTACATCCCCAGTCCGTGGTGCATTCCATGGTGGAGTTCTGTGACGGCTCGACCCTGGCTCAAGCCTCCCCGCCCGATATGAAGTTGCCTATCGGGTTGGCTTTGACCTGGCCGGACCGAATGCCGGGGCTGTGTGCCCCCTGTGATTGGACCAAGTCCGCCACCTGGACCTTCGAACCCCTCGACGCTGATACCTTCCCAGCGGTGGAATTGGCTCGTCGCGCTGGTCGCGCTGCAGGCACCGCACCTGCTGTCTACAACGCCAGCAATGAAGTACTGGTAGACGCCTTTTGTGCATCCCAGGTGGGATTCCTGGAGATCACCGAGGGCATCGAGCAATGCTTGAACGAACACCTAGCCGGTGGACATGTCCCCGATGAGCAGCTCAGCCTTGAGGCAGTGCTCGCTGCCGACCGATGGGCTCGTCGACGCGCTGCGGAATTGGTGGCTGCCCGATGACCACACTGATCGTGATTAGTTTGGCCCTGCTGTTCTTTGCCCTCATCATGGCCTCCATCGCACTGCATGAAATCGGGCATTTGGTGCCGGCGAAGATATTCGGGGTTAAGGTGACCCAGTACTTCGTGGGTTTCGGGAAAACGATCTGGTCACGGTTCCGTGGCGAAACCGAATACGGTTTCAAAGCAATCCCGCTGGGCGGCTATGTCCGCCTGGTGGGAATGTACCCACCTGAAAAACCTGCTGATGGCCCCAAGAACTGGTTGACCCGGCTCGCGGATAGCGCTCGTCGTGATGAGCACCTCGACATTACAGCTGAGGACGACGGCCGCCTGTTCTACCAGAAACCCACCTGGCAGAAGATCATCATCATGCTGGGCGGGCCAATGATGAACCTGGTGCTGGCCTTCCTGATCTTCTTGGGGATCAACCTTTTCCATGGCACCTGGCAATCCAGCCTGCAGGTCAGCGTCGTCAACGAGTGCGTCATCCCCGCCGACCGCACCCCAGCGGTGTGCCAGGAAGGAGACCCAGCAACCCCCGCGGCCCAAGCAGGGATCCAGGTCGGCGATACGGTCCTCGCCTTCAATGGGCAGCCTGTGAGTTCCTGGACTCAGCTGGGTGATCTGATCCGGGCCAACCGGGATGGCGCTGCGGTGCTGACAGTGGAGCGCGAAGGCGAGGTCATCGAGCTGCCGCAGGTCAATACCATCATCCAAACCCTGCCAGATCGACTGGATCCCACCGCCACGGTTGAGGCGGGATTTATGGGTATCTCCCCAGGTACAGAGCTGGTTCGCGGTGGGGTAGTGGAAACCTCCGCCCAGATGTGGACGATGACCAAGATGTCGGTGGTCGCGTTGGCTTCCTTCCCAGTTCGTGTGTGGAATGTGGCTGCTGGGCTGGCGACTGGGGCTGAACGTGATATCAACAGCCCCATCTCCATCGTGGGTGCTTCACGGGTAGCTGGAGAAATCGCGGTGGCGGAGCAGCTGCCGATCACAGATCGGGCAGTGACCTGGCTGTCTCTGCTGGGCAGCGTCAACCTCTTCGTCGGGCTACTCAACCTGGTGCCGCTGATGCCCTTGGATGGGGGCCATATCGCAGGTGCGCTCTATGAGGGGCTGCGACGCTGGTTGGCCAAACTTCGTGGCAAACCTGACCCTGGACCGGTCGATACCGCCAAGCTCCTGCCCGTGGCCTATGTCGTGGGCGGTTTCCTGCTGCTGGGCGGGATTGTGTTGATCCTGGCGGATATCATCAGCCCGATCTCCTTGTTCTGACCCGACATCAGTGCTGCGGCGGCGGCTGCTAGCCTCGACGTCGGTTCACCCCCGAAACGAAGGACTTCCTATGGATCTCGCTACCATCACCGTCGATGAGCTGAGCCAGCTCGCTGCGCGCATCGTTGCCATCGACCCGGTCTGGGTGCAGGCAGGTCAGGATCGGCAAAACGATCTGACTAAGCCTCCTGGTTCCCTGGGCGGCCTAGAAGAGATCGGCATCAAACTGTGCGCGATCGCCGAGCAATGCCCGCCCCCGGTGCCCACCAAACCCAAGGTAGTGGTCTTCGCCGGAGATCACGGCGTCTTTGGTCAAAACGTCACCCCCTGGCCGCAGGAAGTCAGCGTTCAAATGGCCACCGGCATTGCTATCGGTTTTGCTGGAGTCAGTGTCATTGCGCGGACCGTCGGCGCTGAGGTAGAGGTGGTTGATCTTGGCCTGAAAACCCCCGCTGAAGGAACCATCGATCGACGGATCGCAGCTGGTACCGCAGACCTGAGCCAGACGGCGGCGATGACCCGGGAGCAGGCCCTAAGGGCGATCGCGGTGGGTATTGAGCGGGCGAATGCCGCGATCGATGCGGGCGCCGATGTGCTGGTTCCCGGCGAGGTTGGTCTAGCCAACACCACCCCCGCAGCCGCATTAACAGCCGCCTTCACCGGTGTCAGCGTGGCTGAGGTGACAGGCCGGGGGGCAGGCGCCGATGATCAGATGCTCGATCGCAAGGTCGCCGTGATTGAGCAGGGGCTCGCCACCAATGATGTGCCAGCCCTGGTGGCTAGCGGTGATGTTGTGGGGGCCTTGGCCGCCGTGGGTGGGTTCGAACATGCAGCTATGGTGGGTCTGATCTTGGCTGCGGCATCCCGGCGGATTCCCGTGGTCCTTGATGGTGTGATCTCCTGCTCAGCCGCTGTCGTCGCCCATGCCTTGGCTCCGCAGGTGGTCGGATATCTGCTGGCTGGCCATGCCGGAGTGGAGCCGGCTATCGCCGTCGCCCATGCCAAGCTGGGCCTCAAGGGACTTGTCGATCTAGGGTTGCGACTCGGCGAGGGATCGGGCGGTGCCTTGGCCCTGCCGCTGGTGCGTTGCGCCGCCACCGTGATGAATGAGATGGGTACCTTCAGCGGCCATGGGGTGTCGAAAGCGTGACTGGTAGGGCGTTGGTGCTGGGCGGTACCCGTTCAGGCAAATCCACCTTTGCGGAGTCGCTGCTCCAGCACGCGCCCCGGGTGAGCTATGTCGCTACCTCCCAGGTGCGCCCCGATGATCCGGAGTGGGTGGAGCGGCTGCGGTTACATGTGGCGCGCCGCCCCTCCCATTGGGAAACCATCGAAACCATCGACCTGGCCACCGAACTGCGTCGCGACGATGACGCACCGATGCTGGTGGATTGTCTCGGGGTCTGGTTGACCCGGCTGCTGGATGACGGCTGCTGGGATCGTGACCCTGAGGCTTTGCAGCGTTGTCAGCAGCGGATCGACGAGTTTCTTCAGGCCCTGGAGAGATCCCGTCGGGAGGTTGTCTTTGTCAGCAACGAGGTGGGATTGGGTGTCGTGCCGATGACCAGCTCGGGTCGACTGTTCACCGACCAACTGGGGAGGCTCAATATGCGAGTCGCGAGCCTGGTTGACCGAGTGTGGCTCTGTGTGGCGGGGATCCCCATGCCAGTCAAGGCCCCCTGATGCGACCCCTGCGGGCCATGCTCAGCGCCCTGGCCATGTACACCTGGCTTCCAGTGACCAAACATGACTGGCAAGACCGGGATTTCCCAGATGGGCTGGTGGCCCTGTCCTGGGTTGGGGCGCTGCTGGGTGTCTTCGTTGGCTTCCTAGGCTGGGGGATCGCGTGGGCTGCTGATTCGCGTTTCCTAGGTGCCGCGCTCGCCTTGGCGATCACGGCCTGGTTGACAGGAGCGATGCATCTAGATGGGCTTGCTGATGTGGCCGACGGATTGGGATCGCGGAAACCAGCAGAGCAAGCCCGAGCCATCATGAAGCAATCCGATATTGGGCCAATGGGGGTGGTGAGCCTCGTTAGTGTGCTTCTGATTGAGCTTGGCGCCATTACCGCGATCCCCGCAGCAACCTGGCCACTGATCTTGGCTCTAGGAATGATCGCAGGCCGGGTCACCCCATTAGCAGGGGCGGTCACTCGACCGGGGGCTGCACCCGTACCGGGATCACTTTCCGCGCTGGTCAACGGAAAAATCCAGCCCTACCAGTTGTGGCTGGCCCGCGCAGTGGTGCTGCTGGCGGCTGGGGCAGTGAGCTGGGCGCTGCTCGGCTGGCGAGGCCTACTCAGCTGCACCGCCGCGATCCTCATAGCGTGGCTGCTGGCTGCGCTGTGGCAGCGCCATCTGCTGCGGCGACTGGGCAGGCTCAATGGCGACTGTTTCGGTTCTTTGATTGAGTTGACCCAAGCCTCGGTGTGGCTCGTACTGGCAGTGGTGTGGAAAGGGATAGGACTGGGATGAGTTTGGTTGCTCGTGGCCTTGGGCTGCTGCTGGGAACCGTGGCTGATCAGATTTTTGGCGATCCGGTGCGACACCACCCAGTGGCCTGGTTTGGCAGCTGGGCCACCCAGCTGGAGGAGATCACCTATGCCGATGATCAGGCAGCCGGAACCCGGTTCACGGTGGCCTGTGTGGCCCCGGTGGTGGCTGCGGGGCTGGCCGTGGAGAAGGTCGCTGCCAGGCGGGGATGGCTCCAAGTGCTGACGACTGCGGTTGCGACCTGGGCGGCGCTGGGAACCCGTCGACTTGCCAATGAAGGTGCGATCATGGCGGATCGCTTAGCTAGTGGTGATCTCGAACTGGCTCGGGAACAGCTGCCAAATCTGTGCGGCAGGGACCCAAGTCAACTTGATGCTGAGGGATTGGGTCGCGCGACCGTCGAGTCTATGGCGGAGAACACTAACGACGCTGGGGTGTGCACCTTGTTCTGGGGGGCGATTGCCGGGGTGCCAGGTATTCTCGGTCATCGGGCGCTCAATACCTTGGACGCCATGGTCGGCTACCGCAATGAGCGCTATACCCGGTTTGGTCGTAGCGCAGCCCGCAGCGACGATGCAGCCGCGTGGCTTCCTGCTCGGATAACTGGAGCGCTGGCCTGCGCCATGGCCCCGATTATCGGGGGTGATGGGAGGCGAGCCTGGCAGATCATGAGACGTGATGGGGCCAAGCATCCCAGTCCAAACGGTGGTTGGTGTGAATCTGCCTGGGCAGGGGCGTTGGGGGTGCAGCTCGGCGGGGAGAACCGCTACGGCCAGCAGGTGGAATCGCGACCCACCCTTGGCGAAGGTCCCCGTCCCGGGGCCCCGCAGGTAGGTCAGGCAGCCAAGCTGGTCACTGCGGTCACCGTCGCCGCGGCCTCAGCTATCGCAGCGACATTGTGCGTGATGGGGAGGAAAGCATGACTGGGTTACTTATCGCCGGCACCGCCTCGGATGCGGGCAAATCGCTGATTGTGACTGGGCTAGCGCGGGCATTGCGACGGCGCGGGGTGAAAGTAGCACCGTTCAAAGCTCAGAACATGTCCAATAACTCGATGGTGTGTCTGGACGGCACGGAAATCGGGCGGGCACAGTATCTGCAAGCCCAAGCAGCGGGAGTAGAGCCGACCAGTGTGCTCAACCCGGTGTTATTGAAGCCAGGCAGCGACCGGCGTAGCTTCGTCGTGCTGCGTGGCCAACCCGCAGGGACCTTGGAAGCGGGGGAATATGCCGTCGGTCGTCGGCACCTGGCCGAGGCGGCCTTCGCAGCCTATGAAGAGCTCGCTCAGGCCTATGACCTGGTGCTGTGTGAAGGGGCGGGTTCACCTGCTGAAATCAATCTCAGATCCGGAGATTACGTCAATTTTGGGCTGGCGGAGCGTTTCGATCTGCCGGTAGTGCTGGCTGCCGATATTGACCGAGGTGGTGCCCTGGCTGCGATTTTCGGCACCCACGGGATTTCCGCAGCTGGCGATCGCGCCCGGTTGGTGGGCTACCTCATCAACAAATTTCGGGGCGATCAGAAGGTACTTGAACCCGGCCTAGTGGAGTTGAGCCAGCGGACCGGGCTACGGAACTTCGGTGTGCTGCCCTGGCTGCCGGATGTGTGGCTAGATGGTGAGGACGCGTTGACGATCGGGTCGCGGGCGTTGCGTCCAGGCCATGGAGTGTTGCGGGTAGCGGTTGTGCATTTCCCACGGACCTCGAATGCCACTGATGTCGACGCGTTAGCGGCTGAGCCCGGAGTCCAGGTGGTGGTCACTGCATCACCTGCTGAGGTGCGTGACGCGGATCTGGTGGTGCTGCCCGGGTCCCGAGCCACCGTCACCGACCTGAGCTGGTTGCGGGAACGGGGATTGGCCGATGCTGTGGTGGCGCGGGCAGCGGTTGGGCTCCCGGTGGTTGGGATTTGTGGCGGCTACCAGATGCTCACCGAGGTGATCCGAGATGAGGTGGAATCAGGCGGTGGCGACATCCCCGGTCTGGGATTACTGCCTGGTGAAGTCCGCTTTGGGGCCGAGAAGGTGCTGGGTCGACCGTCTGGGCAGTGGCATGGCCATAAGGTGACGGGCTACACCATCCACCACGGACGCGTGTACCCAGCCGGGGGTGAGGAATTCTGCGAGGGGCAGCAGCTGGATGGGGTCTTCGGCACCATGTGGCACGGCGCCTTTGAATCTGACGATTTCCGTCGCGCCTTCCTCAGCGAAGTGGCGCAGCGCGTCGGCAACGATTGGCAGCCCGTGACCGAGGCGCCGGGCTATGCCGAGCAGCGGGAAGCCATGATCGAACGGCTCGCTGATGCTTGTGAGGACAACCTTGACGTGACAGCGTTAGTGGAGGTGGCTCGATGAAGGTCAATATCATCGGAATCGGTATGGGCAATCCTGCCCACCTCACTGGAGAGGCCATCGCAGCGATGCGTGAGGTCGACGTATTCCTCGTCGCTGACAAAGGTGAGGCCAAATCCGATCTGGTGGCGGCTCGTCGCGCAGTCTGTGAGGCCTTCCTGGAGGAGGGCAGCTACCGTTTCATCACCGTCGAGGACCCGGTGCGGGGTCCTGATGCCCAGCGCGACAAGGCCCAGTATGAGGCCGGGGTGGCTGACTGGCATGCCGCCCGTGCCAAGGGCTACGCCGATGTGATGGCAGCGCTACCTGAGGGCAGTGTTGTTGGCTTTCTGGTGTGGGGGGATCCAGCCTTCTACGATTCGACCATCCGGATCGTTGAGCAAATCCAGCACTACCTGCCGGTAACCCCGCAGGTGGTTCCTGGC
Organism: Arachnia sp.; assembly: GCA_041855345.1. Taxonomy (GTDB): domain Bacteria; phylum Actinomycetota; class Actinomycetes; order Propionibacteriales; family Propionibacteriaceae; genus Arachnia. The sequence goes on from JBHAEB010000072.1 coordinate 48,526, forward strand.
ATCACCGCCTTCCAGGCCTTGGCCGCTGCCCACGGGATCGTGCTGCATGAGGTGGGTGGTCCGGTGCATATCACGACGGGCCGCAGATTGCTCGACCAATGGCGGTCCGACATGGGGATGACTGTGGTCATGCTCGATGGTCACCTCAAGGTTCAATACCTGGTGGATCGGGCAGCCGATGCCACGATTTGGTGGGGGGCGAATCTGGGATTGGAATCCCAGGAGTTACGCAGCGGTCGGCTATCAGAGGTGCTTGATGAGATCATTTCCACTCGGGCTAGGCTCCGCGCCGAGCATGGCTGGGTGATGGATGTGTACGCCTTCGCCAGGCCTCATGCCGAGGCCGAATAGGGTGGTGTCTCGCTGATCCCAGCTGCCGGATCGTTGTCGGCCTCGGTCGCTGAGCTGTCAGCCGGGTCCCGTTGAGGTGACCTGGCCTGACGGTAATCGCATCCTGCGGGCTATGGGGTGGGGCGTCTCCCCTCCAAGCTACGGGCTGATTGATCAACCAACCGCAGCCCAGCAGCCACCCAGTCGCTATCCGATTCCCAGCCTTGCCTGGGCTGACATGGTTGTGCAGGTCAGCCCAGGCAGCCAGCGTCGTGTGGTCATCGCCAAGATCACTCCTCGAGGTCGCCTTCCACCTCAAGGTAGAGCTCGTGAAGTTGCGCGATCAGCTCAGGATCGGGGTTCTCCCACAGGCCGCGGTCAACGGACTCCTGGAGCCGCTCCACCATATTCCGCAGTGCCCACGGGTTGGCCTGGCGCAGGAAGTCCTGGTTTTCCTCATCGAGCAGGTAGGTGTTGGCGACTGCCTCATACATCCAGTCGCCGACCACCTGAGCGGTGGCGTCGAAGCCGAACAGATAGTCCACGCTCGCGGCCATCTCGAAGGCGCCCTTGTAGCCGTGACGACGCATCGCCGACAGCCACTTCGGGTTGACGACGCGGGCACGGAACACCCGAGCCGTCTCCTCAGCCAGCGACCGAGTGCGCACCGCATCGGGGATCGTGGTATCCCCAACATAGGCCTTGGGTGAGGAACCAGTCAGCGCCCGCACGGTCGCGATCATGCCGCCGTGGTATTGGAAATAGTCATCGGAGTCGATGATGTCGTGCTCGCGGGAATCGACGTTCTTGGCCGCCACCTTGATCCGCTTGTAGTTGGCCTCCATATCGTCCCGGGCGGGAGCCCCGTCTAGGTCGCGGCCATAGGCGAAACCACCCCAGGCTGCGTATACCTCGGCCAGGTCGGCGTCGGTACGCCAGTTGCCCGATTCAATGACCTCCAGCAGGCCGGCCCCGTAGCTGCCCGGCTTCGACCCGAAAATCCGGGTGCGGGCGCGACGCTCATCGCCATGATCCGCCAGATCAGCAGCCACATGGGCCCGAACGAAGTTCGACTCCGCTGGCTCGTCCTGGGCGGCGGCCAAGGCGACGGCATCATCTAGCAGCGCCACCACGTGCGGGAAGGCGTCGCGGAAGAAGCCAGAGATCCGCACCGTGACATCGATGCGGGGGCGTCCCAGCTCTGTCAGCGGAATAGCTTCCAGCCCCACAACCCGCCGGGACTGCTCCTCCCACAGCGGACGGATCCCCAGTAGCGCGAAGACCTCGGCGATGTCATCACCTGAGGTGCGCATCGCAGAGGTGCCCCACACCGACAACCCCACGGAGCTCGGGTATTCACCGGTCTCGGCCAGGTAGCGGGCCACGAGGTTCTCCGCGGCCGCCTGACCGGTCTGCCAGGCGAGCTTCGAGGGGATGGCCTTGGGGTCGACAGAGTAGAAGTTGCGCCCGGTCGGCAGCACATTCACCAAGCCGCGCAGCGGGGAGCCCGACGGTCCGGCAGGGATATAGCCGCCATCGAGGGCGTGCAGCACCGCAGGGATCTCCCCCGAGGTGGCCTGCAGCCTCGGCACCACTTCGGTGGCGGCGAAGACCAAGGCAGCAGCCACACCGTCGGCATCCACATCCTCGCGTCCCCGTAGCGGGGCGACGATGGCCTCAACAGCCCCAGCCTGCCAACCGGAATCAGCTAAGGCGACCACCAGTTCGCGGGCCTCAGCCTCGATCCGGTCGGTCAGCTCCCGGGTGATGGAGACATCCTGCTGATCCTCGGGCAGCCCTAGCGCCACCCGTAGCCCAGGCACCCCATCGGTGCGGCCGCCGAAGACCTGGTTGGCTCGCAGGATCGCTAGCACCAGGTTGACCATGCCTTCGCCCTCAGGGGCCTGGGAAAGGATATGCAGGCCGTCGCGGATCTGGACGTCCTTGATCTCACACAGCCAGCCATCGACGTGCATGATGAACTCATCGAATTCGTCCTCATCGGGACGTTCCTCCAGCCCTAGGTCCTGGTGCATCTGGGCGGCCTTGATCAGCTGCCAGATCTCGCCTTGAAGGGCGGGAGCCTTGGCCGGGTCCATCACCGAGACATTGCCGTATTCGTCGAGGAGCTGCTCCAATCGCGAGATGTCGCCATAGGATTCGGCGCGGGCCATCGGTGGGATCAGGTGATCGACGATGGTGGCGTGGGCGCGACGCTTGGCTTGGGTACCTTCACCTGGGTCGTTGACCAGGAAGGGGTAGATCAATGGCAGATTCCCCAGGGCTGCGTCGGGGCCGGCGACGGCATCCATGGCGAGGGTCTTACCGGGCAGCCACTCCAGGTTGCCGTGCTTGCCGACATGGACCACGGCATGGGCCCCGAATTCCTTCTCCAGCCAGCGGTAGGTGGCCAGGTAGTGGTGGGTGGGTGCTAGATCCGGGTCGTGGTAGATCGCGATCGGGTTTTCTCCGAAGCCTCGCGGTGGCTGCACCAAGATGACGATATTCCCGGCTTGTAGGGTGGCCGCGACGATCTCGCCCTCCGGGTTGGTGGAGCGGTCGACGAATAGGGTTCCGGGAGCTTCACCCCAGGCGTTGGTGACTTGTTCTTGAAGCTCGGCGGGGAATTCAGCGAACCAGCGGCGATAGGTTGCTGCGTCGATGCGCACTGGCTGTCCGCTTAGCTGCTCTTGGGTCAACCACTCTTCATCCTGTCCGCCGGCGGCGATCAGCGCGTGGATGAGGGCATTGCCCGCTGTGGTGTCGGGGTCTTCGCCGGGGACAGGTTCCAGTTCGCCGGTGCCTGGAATCTCACCGGGAGCGCCGATGTCATATCCCGCCTCCGCCATGGCGCGCAGTAGCCGGATCACCGAGACTGGGGTGTCCAAGCCGACGGCGTTGCCGATGCGGGCGTGCTTGGTGGGGTAGGCCGAGAGCACCAGCGCGATCTTCCGCTCCGCTGGGGGGATCAGTCGCAGTCGGGCGTGGTTGACCGCCAGGCTCGCGACCCGGGCGCAGCGCTCCAGGTCGGGCACATAGTGCGGCAGCCCGTCGGCGTCGATTTCTTTGAAGGAGAAGGCGACTGTGATCAGGCGGCCATCAAACTCCGGCACCGCCACCTGGGTGGCGACATCGAGGGGGCTCATCCCGTCATCGGCAGCCAACCAACTTTCCCGATCCCAGGTCAAGGTCAGGCCCTGCAAGATAGGTAGATCCAGCTTCGCCAGCTGCTCGACATCCCAGGAGCCCTCTTCACCACCTGCTGAGGCGTTGGCTGGGGTCAATCCACCGGAGGCCTGCACCGTGGTGATCAGCGCATCGCAGGTTCCCAGGAAGTCGATGAGTTCCGGAGCGGGGTCGCGAAGTGATGCGGTTTGAACCGGCACTGCGCGCCCCCCAGCCTGGTCGATCGCATCCGCCAAGGCCATGATGTGGTTGGTATTCCCGGCAGCGTAGTGGGCGCGGTAGAAGATGATGCCGATCCTGGGGCGACGATGCCCGGCGGGCTCATCGGTGGGAGCCTCCGGTCGGGGCAGCTCACACCAGGTGGGCATCTGCTCCACTGGCTCGAAGGGATCGCCGGTCAGCAGCACCGTGTCGGAGAGGAAGGCGTGCACATTCCGCAGATTGTTGACGCCACCTTGCACGAAGTAATGATGGGCCTGGGCGGCGACCCCGATCGGCACGCTCGACAGCTCCATCAAAGTGGCATCGGGGGTGTGCTGGCCAGTCAGGACCACCAGCGGTAGCCCGGAGGCGACGCAGCTGTGGAAGGTTTGTGGTAGCTGTTCCTTGCCTCCTAGGAACCGAAAGACAATCAGATCGGCGCCTGTGATCAGTTGTGAGACCTCGTCGGTGCTCAGTTTGACGGGGTTGCCGTAAACATAGTCGGCGCCGCTGGCCCGGGCGCTCAGCAGGTCGGTTTCGGTGGTGGTCAGCAGTGCGATGCGGGTCAAGTTCGCCTCCGTTAGGATCCGCGTCCAAATAGGTCTGCCCGAGGGATGTTCCTGACTTCGCCGACGGCGTCACAGTGGCGGGACCGTCCCGGACTCGCACCGGGTTCCAGAGCCCCAAGGCTAGGTAAGCCTAGCGGGCCTGCGTGAACGTGACACACCAAGACCACGAGTCTGGCGGAGATAGTGGCAAAACCTATTGCTGAACCCAGCCACGGGGTAAGTCAGGGTTGGTATGTTCGCGGCCTCGCAGGTTGGCTAGCAAGCTAGCCAACCTCGATGGTTGAACCCGAAGGAAACCAGGAGACTCATTCATAGACGCCCTGCCTGCCCGGTGAAGTACCTAGTTAAGATGGGCTAGGAATAAGTCTCCAGGATACGGTGCCGTTCAGATTAGCTGATCGGGGACCCGGCTTGATGCGTTCGGTAGCTGGTTTTGGGCAGGTCATTTGGCCTTCGGGTCTTCGCCGCGGACGATTTGGGCCACATCCTCCACAAACTCCGGATTGTCCCAGTAATCCGAGTGTCCGCCGTCATTGGATGAGATCTCGGTGACACCTGGCATCTCGGTGGGTTCCTTTCCGAATGACCAATCTGGTCCCAGGCCAACCACCCAATCTCCCGAGTTCGCCGAGGCGTAAACCTTGCCTTCAGGGATGTTGTATTCGCTGGCGTCGTGGGCACGCCCGCCAGGAGAGCCGTATAGGGTCATGGCATCAAGGACCCCGACTTTCGTGTCCCGCGCTGCAGTGCCGGCCGTCAGGGAACCATATGAATGGTCCACCGTGGTGAGATACGGATCCCGGCCCTGGGTCTGGTGATAGGCGTGAATGCCCTCATGGAATCCGTTGAGTGCTTCCGCCCCCTCATTAGCAGTGGCAGTAGAGGTGATGTCAAATGCGCTTCCCTTCTGGTCCGCACTCACGGGGAAGCCGGGGGGTGCATCGTATCCAAGCCAGGCGATAGTAGCGGTGTTGCCACCTGCGGCTTGTTGTAGCGTTGCAGCGTCTCCAGCTAGGCCGGTCAGTCCTTGGCGAACGGTGGTGCTAATCCCCGGAACCAGAGTGCTAACGTTCGTCGCAGTGTCCACATCGCCGATAGCCACAGCCGCCCGGACATCGCCTGAACCAGACGCGTCGAAGCTGACCAGGGAATAGTCGGTATCCGCATTGGTGACGAGATCGCGCAGTGTATGCAGATCATCAACACGCTGCTGTGCCGCTCGCAACTCATCTTCATAGGGGTTTACCCCAGGGTGTCCGCGAAGCGGAGCATTATCGTACTCGGCCTGTACTCGGGCTAGCTCGGCTTCGGCATCCCTGATGACCTGCCCTCCCGTGCCATCTGGGCCCAGCAAGATATTTCGGTTGGCCTTGTCGCGCGCAGTCATGGAAACACCGTCAAGGTTGCCAATGGTTTCTGGATGTTCCGCGATGATCTGGTCCTGCTCGGCTTGTGTCAAGCTGCTCCACCAAGTCGCCACTTCAGTGGGTGACCAGCCTTCCTGGGGAAGATCTGGAAGGCCTTGCGAAGCGCTGCTGGCTGTCTCCGTAGAGGTATAAGTACCATTGTTGACTGCGGTTAATCGCTTGTTGTAGGCGTTATCCACCTCGACTGCACGGTCGAGTGCTGCCTGGATTAAATCAGCTAGGGCCTTGGCATCATCTCGCCTGGTTTTGTCCTCTCTAGCCTGAGACACATCTGCTGCGGGAGAGCCGAGGGAGGGAATGGTCTCGCAAGTAACGCTACCATCGGAATTGATTGTCAGGTAGTCGCGAGCTTCTGCGTAGGACGTGCATTCGAAGACTTTGGTCTGGACATCCCACACCCCGTCGGCGGCTTCAGAGGTGGCCATCATCAACTCGGAGACCTCTGCTACCAGTTGATCGAGATCACCGTTCAGCGTGCCCAAGTTACTCATCATGGTGGTGAAGGCCGTGCCTGACGAGACCGGCGCCTTGGTTAGGTTGGCTCCCGTGTCGGCCTCGGTTGTCAGAGTCTGGCGCAGGGTGGATAGGGATTGGCTGGCGTTGTTCAGATGCGCAGGGTCCCAATTTTGTATATCGCTCCAGGTGATCGACATCAGTGCTGCATCCCTGCCATGAGCCTACGTGCAATGGTGGATTGCTCCGCGCTCGGGTTTACAGGCGCTGCGAGCTGCCCTGCGGATTCTATGGCCTGCTCCACGTTGGACTCTTGTGCCTCGTAGCGGTTGTGGGCGATCATGACGTCGTCACTGAAATCGGCGTAGCGGTTCTCTAGCGAGATGCGTCGATCGTTGACCGTGGTTGCCGTGGTGGTGATGGAAGTGGCCGAGGTGGCGCCTGGCATGGCCGACGGCGCGTCTGCGAGAG
>JBHAEB010000073.1:0-65650 GCA_041855345.1 Arachnia sp.
CAGTGTTCACCATGGGTTCAACACTGGGGTCTGCCGTTTTCCAGGCGCAAGCGTCCCGCGATCTCATTGGGCGTCCACGACGCCGCCACAGCCGTGGTCTATCCGCGCCTGGAGCACAAGACTCGGCCGCGACCTTCCGCTGCTGCGGACGCTGCCAGCCGGCGCTGCGCTGCCACGTCCGCAGTCACACCCCTGGTAGCCGCGGGTCTTCGTCGAGTTCCGCCGCAACACCCCGGGAGATCACCGACGGGCAACGCCCCAGATGAACCGCGATCCTACGCACTGGCCAACCAGCCTTCAACGCTGTCGCTATCTCCGAGCGATCCGAAAACCTCAAACCCCCGCCGCACCATCCAGACCTCCAAACCCAAGCCCCCACCAACAGGGGTGTTGCTACGACGCTATGACACCACCCGGAGCCGGCTACCCACATCGCACATCATGGCGAGATTCTTCTCCCACTTCCGTGAATGGCGGCATGCTCCAGGGCAGGGAACTCGCCGGGCCTGATTCCGAACGAGCTGACCGTCCTCGCCGTATTGATTTGATAGCCACGCGACTACCTTATTCAAATACTGATCGTTGAAGAGCAACTATAAGTGTGGTCAATTATTACTAAGTCCATGCCGAATCCCTGAGGCAAATTGGTTAATGCCATAGGTATTTTGGGAAATGCTATCAGTTTATACGCTAAGTCATCCAGATCTATGTCATAACTAAAAATTCCCTTTCTGGCGTAACTCAAAAAGGATTCCAAATACTCTTCGCTCTCCCTTGGGGTGTTGAATACTGGTAGATTCTCTTCGCAAAGAAGAGCTCCCGTGGTATCAGGTAAATTGCTCAAGAAGTCGAATTGACGCTCCCACAATGGCTTAGACTCTTTAAGTTTACTTGGCAACTTATCGGTTCCTCTAGTTGTGAAATGAGCAATGAAGCCTTCGCCATTTACTGCAAACCAATCTAAATCGTGAGATTCGATAAATAATTCTGACATAACCATTTTTCCTCCTTTCAATCCAATCGGATCTTGATTTACAAACCTACCGCCATCAGGGGGCGCCGAACTGATCGCGCTGGCCGGGGACTCCTCGGCCCGACCCAAGACCACCGGCGGGACCTTGGTCTGGTGGCGACGATCGAGTCGAGTTCCCACAGACCCTAGTAGTGGCTGGTTGTAGGGCTGGCCGTCGTCTGCATTGCGGTGAGAATCCAGTGTCGCCAGGGCGGGCCATCCTCGATTGTGACTCACGCAATGGTGGGCCCAGTAACCTCGGCTTCCCATCACCAGGGCTCCAACCAGGAGAGCCGCGTCGGCCCGCTGGCCCCTATGCGGAGCGGCCAGCCGCCTCGTGATACTCCTGCGAGCTAATCATTGTTGATGAAGCCCCCTATTGCTTGGCGGAACCATGCGTAGAGCGACGGGTAGGCGGTCACCTGCTCCCAGCCGGGTGAGGTGAAATCGCGGATCGCCACCGCTGGCCCGTAGCGGCCGTTGACTTCGAAGCAGGCGACGTCGTCGTTGCCCTCGCGATCAGCAAACAGGACGAGGGTTCGTTCAGCGCTGGCGCAACCCGGCCGCCGGGATGATGAGAGCTGTCGGTGAGGATGAGCCATGGAAAGGGAATAGGAGTTCGTATTCGATGATCCGGAGGAGTTCGGGTAGGTACCGGAATCCGCTGGGGAGGTCAGCTGTTGACAGCAGAGTCATGATTGTCCATCCCTCCCAATTCCAGCCGGTAGGCCTGTTTGGTTCCGTCGGCCGCTGGGAAAATCCTGAGGTACTCGTCGTCCGAGGCTGTGATACTTCTTATGGTGCAGGCCGCGGGCGGAGAGCCTTTGTTCGGGCTTCAGGATTCTGAGGAATCCTCGGTTGCGTCGTTGGGATTTTTCCGGGGTCTCGTATCCTCTATTTCGTCAAGATTTCGGTGTATGACTTTAAAATCGACGTCGATTATGACGTGAACCGATCCGCGCGCTGTGAGGCGTGGCCCTTCAAATATTTCGAGGGTGGTGAGCTTCACATCAAACTCGGGCAGCAGCAATGGCAAGATCATGACTCGGTACGGCACCCCGAACTCGAAGCGCCTGGGGTAGGCCAGGATCTTGTTGGTCTCGTCGATGCCCGCGATCGTGGTGGTGGCCCGCAGGAAGCCTGCCGCCGTGTGCGGCACGGGTGAAGTCAGGTGGGAGTAGCCGCTGGTCACGGCACCTTCGGCGCCGGCCAGCAGTACCCCTTGACGAGGCCTCCGCCGGGGACCACGGAGAACGCGCCGCCAATGGCCACCTGGCCCCAATCGACCGAGCCCGTCGTCTTTTGGATGGTGGTGTCAGCGCCCATGGTCTTGGTCGCCGATGTCCTAGCCAGCTGCTTATCCATTCCTTTTCGACACGAGAACATACCCGACGCCAGGGACCACGGCAGCACCCCACCCCCAACCACTCGCTCTGGAAACGGAGGGCGTTAATGTCCCATCGTGCGGGGACGCTTGGCCCGATCCGCACGCCTGAGGACGGCAGCCCCAGCCACAAAGAGCACCAGCACCACTGGCCAGCCACTCCAGCCGGTAATGCCCGCGGCGATGGGATCGTATGGATGATTGACCTGGTTCAGCGGTGCGACGGTCAACAACACCGCACCCGCCGCGTTTATGGCGGCATGAGCTGATGCGCCAGCCCAGACGGAGCCACCCCAATTCATGAAGAGTTGGATAGGGATTGTGAGCCCAGCGCATGAGCCAATGAACATCACGATTCCAAGCTCCGGATTGTTGGGGTAGTTGTGTCCTAGCAGGATTACCGGGGCGTGCCACAAGGCCCAGATGACGGTGGTGCTAGCCAGCGCGGCGGTCACTCCGATACGTTCTTGTAACCTGGGATAGAGCCAAGCATGCCAAGCAAGTTCTTCGCCGAAGGCCCCCAAATAGCCGATCAAGAACAGTGCAGGGGTGGTGATGGCGATTCTGCGCCATAGTTCAGCCCATAGCTGTGCATGGGATAGTTGCGAGCCTCCCTGCGAGGTGCTGAGCGTCGCCTGGAATCCAGATAAGTTCGACAAATCGAATTCGTAGGTGCCTAGTAGAGCGGATGAGATCAAGGTAAGTAGAACCAAGACGAAGGCTGCCGGGATAGATAGCAGCGACCACCAGAGAGTCTTCTTCCAGACCCCTTTGAGTCTTAGCTTCAGTTCGCGGCGCACCGATTTCTTCTCGACGAAGCGAACGATGATGATGGCAGCCAGTCCTGGGGTCCACATGAATAAGGTGGAAAAGAGTATCCCAAGGGGGGAAGCGGCCTGTGCATTGAGGAGGAATCCAGGGATATATAACGCCCAGCTAAGTCCAAATGCGAGGGCGACAAATAATAGAATGTGTTGCCATTGCGCGAGTCTTTGCTTTGAGGACTTCTCGTCGTTGCTCAGTTGCGCGATATTGCGTATTGAGGGCATCGTGATCCTTTCGAGGGCAGGTTGACACCAGGGCGTGACGCGCCCTGTCTGGGTTGTGCTATCTCTTGGGGTCTACGTTCGGCCGCTTAAGCGAGCTTGAGGGTGTGGGTTATGTGCTCTTTCTTGCGATCAGGGTGTTGATCGTGGCGGCTGCTTGCTCGGGGTCGGACACAGTCATCACGAGGCCTGGGGCTCTGTGTCGCGACACCAGTAGTGAGGGCGAACTGCATACCCGGGAGAGTCGCGAATTCGGTCGAAGCGGCAGGATATAGCCGATTATGTTGAGAGCGGGATATGGTTGCGCCGCCGCATAGCTAAGCTCCTTGAGTGGAATGTGAAACCAGGTGAATCCGCCCACCTGAAGACTGACTCTAATGCCACGTGCATCGATGCTGACCCTCGATCCGATGAATAAACTGGTTATTCCGAAGGTCAACAGAGCTATCAGCAGTCCAATCGTATAGATGCTAGAGGCGATCGATAGGGAAAGCGAAATGACAATAGCAAATACCATACCCAGGGCAAATACGCGCCTGATGGTGTCCGGCATCCTTAGCCGCCCCCACCAGGCGATTCGTATCCCTGGTGGAACCGCCAGCTGTGGGGCTTCCATCGACTGTGGTGTAGACGCCGACCTATCCCGGGTGAGACGACGAATAGCCAGCCTCGATAGGTATCCCATCCCGATGCCTGTTATCACGGAAACCACAGTCCCAGTTGCGATAGGGGAGCCGTCGAGCTGTGGACCCGTCGTGGCCTGAGGCAGTAATGCCCATAGACACACCGACGTGACTGTGGTTGTGGACCCCAAAGCGATGGGGCCGATAAGGCTTTCGCCCCTCAGGAACTGGGAAATAGGGATGAATAGTGCCGCTACCGTGAGCCCAGCTCCCAAAGTTAGCCATACACCCTCCTCGGGGCTTACGAGCCGCAGCCCGTCAGGGGTCGAACCTACGGCGAGCAAGCCGTGGTAGTCGGCCAGAGCCAGGTGCAGTAGTGCAGCTGCTAAGAGGGCCACGAGGATGGCTAGCAAGGTGCAATAAGGCAGCTCACTGGGGCTTGTCGACTGTTGGGGGCTCATCGGGGGAGACTCGCCTCCTCGATATGGCGCACCAATCGTGCGCTGCTAATCCCATGTGTGTGCGCCATGTGCAGAAGCTCATTCAACAGCGTCATTACCGGGACAGGAAGGTCATCGCCGAGTTCTGAGTTCTGGGGGTCAGGTGCGGCCAGGATGATGGCGCCACGGCCCCGTCGAAGTTCAATGACACCCGCGTCCCTCAGGTGCTGGTAGGCCTGAAGGACGGTGTGTAGATTCACCTCAAGACTGGCTGCCAGTTCCTTAGCGCTTGGTAGACGTGTCCCTTCGGTGAGTTCGCCGCTAGCGATGCCACGTCGGATCGTGTCAGCGATCTGCTGGTAGAGGGGGACAGACTGGCGAGGATCGATCAGCCACAACATAGTTCTAGAATAACTAGAACAACTCTCGGGAGCAACACCCCCCGCGAAATGCGGGAGTTCTTCGGTGGTGTTGCTGTGGCTTGCTTCGTACGTATGTTGGTTCTGTGGCCGCCCGGACCCAAGCGGAAGTGGCAGTGTTGGTTGAACCGGTTCGTGAAGCCGGATGCGGTGAGCTTCGGGGCTTTAAACCTGACCAGGAAGTTGCAGTGTGCTGGGTGAACTGGCTGGCGCTAGGTGAGTGATCCCGTTCGAGACCACAGCGAGCGTCCCTCCGCCATGCTGCAATCGGTCGGGTTTCTACACTACAAATGGCCGGGTTTCTATCAGGCAAATGGTCGGCAAGGTTGCCCCTGAGTGTCCGGTTCGGGCTAGGTAAACAAGACCCCACCCCTCATCACGGCGGTTGCTCCAATACGGTGCTGGATTAATGGATCAAAGCCCTAGCAGGCCAGGGATGTGCTGTTCCCAGGCGTCCAATGGGGGATATTGGTTTAGTCCGCTCGTCAAGGCCCTAGCAGGGCCAAGGGAACTACGGCCACGCCGTCGGGGCGGCGGTAGGCGTACGATCCCGAGGTGACGACGACGCGATTCACGAGACGTTCGCCGAGTTCACCTTGGAGCCAGTTCAGGTGCTTTACGTCACTGTCGCTGACGGTACCGGCCAACTTGATCTCGATCGCGACCGTCTTCAAGCTCTGCGATTCGATAATCAGGTCGACTTCGCGGCTGTCCTTGGTGCGTAGGTGCCCAACCCGGGCCTCGGCGCTGTTCGCATAGATCCGCAGACTCTGGGTGGCCAAAGACTCGAACAGCGCGCCTAACCAGGTGCCTGTGGTCTTCAAGACTCGGTTGTCCTTGCCCCGAAGCAGTCCATCTTTGCCTACGCCGACGAGCCGGGCCGCCAACGCAGGGTCGACCAAGTGATGCTTCGGAGCTTTGGTAAGGCGTTTTAGGGGATGGAAGACGGGGATCCAGGCCGGTACCGGATCGAGGATGAACAGCCGCGTCAGGTGATCGCGATAAGCCTCGACGGTGGAGCGGGCAGGTTTGTTGGGTTCCCCGGCCGTAGCGGCATCGAGGATCGCGGTATACGAAGCGTTGAGTGCCGTCGCCGCAGCGTAAGCGGACAGCCAGGCCATCAGCGTCGCCGGGCGGCGCACTTGGGCGCCGTTCTCGGAAAGCTCATGGTCGACGATTCTGGCTATGTAGCTGTCGAGCTGTAGGTTCCTGGCGCGCTCGGGCAGGGGCCTGATTCCGGGGAACCCAGAGGCCATGATCTCGTCGACGTAGTCGGCGAGATCAACAGTGCTGTGGCCGCTGATGGGGAGCTCTGGATTAGTGAGCAGACCCTGGATCGACACAGTGGGTTCTGCTAATCCACGCTCGGCCAGCGACATCGGCCGCATCGTCATGCGCACTATGCGCCCGGCACCGGAGTGAATCCTCACCCCCGGTGCGATCCCGGCAGAGCCAGCCAGCAAGAAACGGCCTGCTCTAGGGTCGTCGTCGACTGCCTTGCGCACCCGATCCCAAACCTCCGGAGCCAGCTGCCACTCGTCGATGAACAGTGGTGCGGGCGCCCGGGTGATGCTGTCCTGGTCGGCGAGGATCATCTCTCGCTCGGCGGCGTGGGTCAGGGTCATCACGGTCTTCGCGCGGCGTGCCGCCGTCGCTGTCTTGCCGACGCCCTTGGCCCCCTCCAACGCAATGGCAGCGAGATGGGGGAACAGCTCATCGAGGGCGTCGTCGATGATACGTCGCCGGTAGGTCATGGATCTAGCCTAGCCGCCTACACTACAAATGGTCGGCCTTCTATCAGGCAAATAGCCGGGTTTCTATCAGGCAAATCGTCGGGCTGGAGCCGTTATCAGACCCAACCAGTTGAGCGGGTGTGGCCGGGACGCAGTTGCCTGCGACTGCGCCCGGCCTACTAATAGTTACTCCGGGACGACGGAGACCAGCTTCGGGGCGCGGACGATCACCTTCCGCACGCCACGACCGTTCAAGGCGCGTACCGTGCCGGGCGCCGCCAGCGCCAGTGCGGTCAATTCGTCGTCGCCGATGTTCGGGTCCACCTCCAGCGAGGCGCGGACCTTGCCCTGCACCTGCACCACGCAGGTCACCTGCTCCGCGACCAGCAGTGAGGGGTCGCTGACCTCGGGGAAAGGCTCGTGCGCCAGCGACGATTCATGACCCAGCCGCTGCCACAACTCCTCGCAGATATGCGGAGCCACCGGGGCCGTCATCAACACCAACGCCTCCATCGCCTCCCGCGGAACCGTTTTCAGGCCCGTCAGGTGGTTGTTCAGCATGATCAGCTTCGCGATCGCGGTATTCATCCGCATCGTCTCGAAGTCTTCACGCACCCCCGCGATGGTCTGCGCCACCACCCGTCGCGTCGCCTCCTCCGCCGGTGCATCGGAGACTGTCAGCTCGCCGGTGGCCTCGTCGACGGCGTTTCGCCACAGCCGTTGCAGGAACCGCTGCGAACCGACGACGGCGCGGGTTTCCCACGGCCGATCCACATCCAGCGGCCCCATGCTCATCTCGTACACCCGGAAAGTGTCTGCGCCATATGCGGCGTACATGTCATCGGGCGTGACGATGTTCTTCAGCGACTTGCCCATCTTGCCGTACTCGCGAGTGACGGGCTCGCCCTCCCAAACGAATCCGGTGGTCTCGTCACCGGTCACCTCGTCGGCCGGCACATACTGGCCGCGGGCGTCCTTGAAGGCATAGGCCTGCACATAGCCCTGGTTGAACAGCTTGTGATACGGCTCAGACGAGCTCACCACCCCCAGATCGAACAGCACCTTGTGCCAGAAGCGGGAGTACAGCAGGTGCAACACCGCATGCTCCACGCCCCCGACGTACAGGTCCGTGCCGCCGGAGGTGTTGCCCTGCTCGGGGCGCGGGCCCATCCAGTAGGCCTCGTTGGCCGGGTCGATCAGCTGCGTCTCGTCGGTCGGGTCGACATAACGCATCTCATACCAACACGAACCGGCCCACTGCGGCATGGTGTTGGTCTCGCGACGGTACTTGCGCACCCCGTCGCCCAGATCCAGCTCCACCTCAACCCACTCGGCGGCGCGGCTCAACGGCGTCTCCGGCGAGGAATCGGCATCCTCGGGATCAAAGGAGCGCGGCGAATAATCGGTGACCTCCGGCAACTCCACCGGCAGCATCGACTCCGGCAGCGCATGCATCCGGCCTTCCTCATCCCACACGATCGGGAAGGGCTCGCCCCAGTACCGCTGCCGAGAGAACAGCCAGTCGCGCAGCCGGTAGGTGACCGCCGCGCGGCCCAGGCCCTTCGACTCCAGCCAGGCGGTCATCGTCGCCTTCGCCTCGTCCTTGGCCATCCCGTTCAGCGAGACCTCGCAGTTTGCGGAATCAACCGCCACTCCGTCGCCCTCATAGGCTGAGGTGCTCAGGTCGATGCTGCGGGGATCGTCGGCGGGGCCAATGGTCTGGACGATGTCCAGGGCGTACTTGGTGGCGAATTCCCAGTCGCGCTGGTCGTGCGCGGGCACCGCCATGATCGCGCCAGTGCCGTAGCCCATCAGCACGTAGTCGGCGACGAAGATCGGGATCAACTGGTTGTTGACCGGATTCTTGCCGAACAACCCGGTAAAGATGCCCGTCTTAGTCCGGTCCTCCGCGGTGCGTTCCTCGTCGGAAGCCGACGCTGCATAGGCGCGGTAGGCCGCCACGGCCTCGGCGGGGGTGGCGTGGCCGCCGGTCCACTCCTCGCGCGTGCCCTCGGGCCATGCGGCCGGCACTCGCAACTCGGCCTCGCCCAGCATCGGATGCTCCGGGGCGACAACCATGAAGGTCGCACCAAACAGCGTGTCTGGGCGGGTGGTGTAAACCTCCAGCACCTCATCCAACTCGGGTACCTCGAAGCGAACCTCAGCGCCCTCGGAGCGGCCGATCCAGTTGCGCTGCATCGCCTTGACCTTCTCCGGCCAATCGACGGTGTCCAGATCATCGGCCAAACGGTCGCCATAGGCGGTGATTCGCATCATCCACTGGCGCAGGTTGCGCTTGAAGACGGGGAAATTACCGCGCTCGGAGCGTCCCTCGGCGGTGACCTCCTCGTTGGCCAGCACCGTGCCCAACCCGGGGCACCAGTTGACGGGCGCGTCGGAGACGAAGGCTAACCGGAAGGAATCGACGGCCTGCGCCTGCTCGACCTCGCTCAGCTCGGCCCATGCCCGGCCATCTGGGGTGGTGACCTCGCCCGAGATCAGTTTCTCGCGCAGCTCCGAGATGGGGCGGGCAGCGCCCAAGCCCCGGCCGTCGCGTCGCGGCGCCGTCGGGTCGAACCACGAGTTGAACACCTGCAGGAAGATCCACTGCGTCCACCGCACATAGTCGACGTCGATCGTGGAAACGGAGCGCCGCGGGTCGTGGGACAGGCCCAGCCGCCGCAGCTGACGCCGCATATTGGCGATGTTGGCCTCGGTGGAGATCCTGGGGTGCTGCCCGGTCTGCACCGCGTACTGCTCGGCAGGCAGGCCGAAGGCGTCGTAGCCCATGGTGTACAGCACATTCTTGCCGGTCATTCGGGTGAACCGGGCGACGACATCTGTGGCGATGTAGCCCAGCGGGTGCCCGACGTGCAGGCCCTTGCCAGAGGGGTAGGGGAACATGTCCAGTAGGAAGAACTTCTCCTTCTCGGCGCCGGGGCCAGCCAGGGCGCCGACGGGGTTATCGGAGTAGAAAGTGCCTTCCTTTTCCCAGCGCTCCTGCCAGGCCGTCTCGATCTGATCGGCCAGCTCGGCGGTGTAGCGGTAAGGGACGTTGCGCTCAACGGCAGCGTCATCATGGTTGGTCATTGTGAGGTCTCCTCGGCTGGTGGCTCCAGAGCAATATCAAACACCGCAGCGAGGGGCATCTGGCTCAGTGGGGCTGGGCCTCGCTGCGGCGGCCAAGGAGCAAGAATGTGCCTGCCACGGTTGGGATTGTAGCACCGAGGCTGTGAAATCAGCGGCATCATGGATGCATGATCAGCGTGGATGACGCATTCGCCGCTTGCCCGCGTGCCCGGTTCCTGCCCACCGCCGTGCGTGGATTCGCGGATGAGGACCGACCATTACCGATCGGCTATGGCGCCACCAATTCCCAGCCGTGGACCGTGCACTACATGTTGCATCAGCTGGACGTCGCCGAGGGGAATCGGGTGCTTGATGTGGGCGCTGGATCGGGATGGACCACAGCGCTGCTGGCCCACCTGGTGGGTGAGCAGGGACTGGTGGTTGGCGTCGACATCGTCGAAGAACTCGTTGCGATGGCGCGGGCCAACCTAGGTGAACCGACGCCCTGGGCGCGGGTGGAACTGGCGCAACCAGGGGCACTCGGTTGGCCAAAGGACGCTCCCTATGACCGGATCTTGGTATCTGCGGATGGTGGTCGGGTGCCCTCAGAGTTGACCGACCAGCTTGCCCCGGGTGGGCGAATGGTGCTGCCAGTAGCCGGGGCGATGCTCGTCGTTGACCGCGACCTCGACGGCTCCTTGACCCACCGGATCACCGAAACCAGGTTCAGCTTCGTGCCGCTCCGATAGCCCCGAGACCAACCGCCATCTGCGACTCCTCCACGGCAACCCAAGGAATCACCGCCTGGTCCGATTTCCGCTAGCTACCTCAGCGGGTGGGGGCGACAATGGGGGACATGAACTTGGATACCGAGGCCTGCTACCGCGCTTGTTTGGGGCGCGACTCGCGCTTCGACGGCCAGTTCTATCTGGGAGTCCTCACCACCGGGATCTACTGCCTACCCTCCTGCCCAGCGCGCACCCCGCTGCCGCACAACTGCCGGTTCTTCCCGACTGCTGCGGCCGCAGTCGCGGCCGGATTTCGGGCCTGCCTCAGATGTCGTCCGGACCGATTGGTGGTCGGCCACCGGCGTCGCCATGGCGAGCTGGTTGATCGCGCCGTGCAACTAATCCACGACGGTGTGGTCGACCGCGTCGGCGTGGCGGGGTTGGCTTCTCGGCTCCACGTCAGCCAACGCCACCTGCACCGACAGCTGGTTGCTGAGGTCGGTGCGGGCGCGCAGCAGCTGAATCAAACCCGCCGGGCCCAAGTGGCTCGAGCCCTGATCGACCAGACCACCATGACGCTGGCCGAGGTCGCCTTCGCAGCCGGGTTTGGCAGTATTCGACAGTTCAACGAAGTGCTCCGCGCAGAGTTTGGCGTCCCGCCTTCGGCTCTGCGCCGGGCACCGGCGGAGGCACGGAATGAGTCTTTGGCCGACCCCGAGCTAGCTTTGCGCCTGCCTTACCGGCCGCCGCTTGCCTGGGATGCGCTGCGCGCCGCCCTTCAGGCCCATGCCGTGGCCGACGTCGAGTCGGTCACTGAAACTACACACACCAGATTGGTGCCGACGACAACCGGAGGCGCGCTGGCCACCGTCGCCTGGCCGTTGGCCCCCACCGACACCGTCGGGGTGAAGCTGCGGCTCACTACTCTTACCGACCTGCTGCCTGCAATCACCGCGATGCGCCGTTGGCTCGACCTCGACGCAGATCCTGGCATCGTCGATGAAGCCCTCTCCACCGACGAGACCTTATCGCCGCTGGTTGCGGCCCGTCCTGGAATGCGGGTACCAGGCGCGGTCGATGGCGCAGAGTTTGCGCTATTCACAGTCCTTGGTCAGCGGATCTCATTGAAGTCGGCCTTGACGGTGCAGGCTCGGCTCGTCGCCGAGTTCGGGATACCCGCTGGGCCTGGCGGTCCCTGGCGAAGAATGGAGCCTGCGGCCCTGGTTGAGGCAGGAGCGGATCGGATCCGCGAGGCACTGCGCCTGCCCCAAGCTAAGGCACAGACGCTGTATGCGCTAGCCGTGGAGTTGGCAGGCGGGTTGGAGCTGAGCCCGGGGGCAGACCCCAACCGGACCCGCGCCCGACTGACCGCGATCCACGGGATAGGGGAGTGGACGGCCGAGTTCATCGCCATGCGCGCCCTAGCCGATCCGGATGCCTGCCCCACAGCCGATCTGGTGTTGGCTCGGGCATTAGGGGTGGCCCCCGGCCGCCCCGTCAGCCGTCGTGCCGAACCCTGGCGTCCCTGGCGGGCATACGCCACCATGCATCTTTGGACGAAGGAGAGCTACCTATGAGGATCACAGTCGACATCTGCGGTCACCCATTCCATGCGCTGGTCGACGGCGAGGTCGTAACCTTCGCCACCTTCGGCGAGACGCCCGAGGTGCCACAGGCCGCGCCAGACCACCCGGTCGCAGTGGCGCTGCGGGCCTACGCGGCGGGAGATGTGGCCGCCCTGGATCGGATTGAGGTACGCCAACCGGGCACCGAGTTCCGTCAGCAGGTGTGGGCGGCACTACGCGGTGTCGCCCCCGGCAACCCGATCAGCTATACCGAGCTTGCCAGCCGCATCGGGCGTCCGAAGGCGGTGCGGGCTGCCGCGTCAGGGTGTGCGACGAACGGCGTGCCGCTGATCGTGCCCTGCCACCGGGTGACCCGATCCGACGGTTCCTTGGGCGGCTACCTATTTGGGACCCAACTCAAGCAGCGTCTCCTCGAACACGAGGCCGCCCACTTCAACGGTTAGCCGAGGTGGCTGAGCTGGATCAGGCCCGCCAGGTACGCCACAGGCTGGCGTACTGACCATCCAACGCCATCAGCTCGTCGTGGGAGCCCAGCTCGACGATCCGGCCGTCGTCGACCACTGCGATCCGGTCCGCGTCGTGGGCTGTGTGCAGCCGGTGCGCGATCGCGACCACAGCTCGCCCATCCAGCAGAGCCGACATCGATCCCTCCACCTGCCTGGCCGAGGTCGGGTCGATCAGCGAGGTAGCCTCATCCAGCACGAGGGTGTGCGGGTTAGCGACGATCAGCCGCGCCAATGCCACCTGTTGGGCCTGGGCGGGGGTCAAGGCGTTCTTGCCGTGCCCCACCTCAGAGTCGATCCCCTTCGGTAGTTGTGACACCCATTCCCAGGCACCGACGGCCCGCAGCGCAGCCTCCACGTCCTCGACTGTGGCCGTCGACTCGCGGGCCAACACCACGTTGTCCCGCACGGTACCGACGAAGATGTGATGCTCCTGGGTCACCAGCGCTACCTCGGTGCGCAGCACATCCAGCGGCAGATCCATCACATCCACCTCGCCGACGGTCACCACGCCTTCACGCGGCCGGTTGATGCCCGCCACCAGCCGAGCCAACGTCGACTTGCCCGAACCTGACGGCCCCACCACCGCCAGCCGCTCCCCAGGAACCAGGTCCATGTCAACGCCGTGGAGCACGTCCACGTCGGGGCGATACCCGAACCGCAATCCAGTGCCCGTCAGTTTCACACTGTTGGGCAGCGCCTCGCCAGGAGCGCGATCCTCGGGTACCTGCGCCACACCAATCAGGCGTGCCGTCGATACCAAGCCCAGTTGCAGGGTATCCAGGGTGTCCATTAACCGGTCCAACGGCGCCTGCAGCTGCGAGATATAGAGCGCCGCCGTGGTGATCTGTCCGATCGTGACCCAGCCCTCCGAATGGCCCCAGGTGCCCAGCAGCACGATCCCCACCAGCGGCAGCTGGAAGGAGAAGTCGACCATCCCGTACAGCAGGTTCCGCAGCGTCAGGGTGTAACGCTCAGCCTGCGCACTAACCTCGGTGTCCTCGTCGAGCTGTGCGATCCGCAGCTCTCCCATCCCCAGCGCCTCGACGGTGCGAGCACCCTCCACGCTTTCAGTCAATGTGGTGTTGATCACCGAATAGGAGCGCGACTCGGTGACATACCCAGCGGGCGCTCGCGAGAGGTAGTAGCGCCCGCCCAGGAACATGATCACTGCCGTCGCCACTAGCGGCAATGTCAGCAACCAGCTGTTGAGCAACATCGCTACCAAGCTCGCCACGATCATGGCGACCGAGACGGTGAACAGCGGCAGCGCTCGCCTGGCCGCGCTCGCCACCTTCGACACATCGGAGGTGATGCGGGTCAGCAGGTCACCCGAGCCCGACGATTCGACATAGCCCAGCGGCAGCCGCAGCACGATCCGCACGACCTCTTCCCGGGCAGCGGCCAGCAGGTCGTAGCCCAGCACCGCGGAGACCCGCCGGGCGAGGAAGGTCGCAGCCGCGTGCAGAACCACCACGCCCGCCACCACCAGGGTCAGCGCGGTCACGTCGTCGATGCCCAGTCGACCACCGGCGACGTCATCCACGAGCCGACCCAATAGGAAGGGCGCGATCAAACCGATGACGGCGGCCAATAGGTTCCCGACTACCGCCCACACCAGCAGCGCCCGGCGGTTGCGCAGCAGTCGGCCCAGGAAGCCGACTGCGGTGCGGGCCGAGGCGACGGGAAAGCCTTGGGCCGGGTGGCGGGCGTCGTGGTAGACCTCACGGGCTTGGGCCGTACGCAGATGATGCCGCCGAAGCAGCGCCCGTATCCGAGGCCCGATTCCGCGGGCGCGCGGCTGCCGCAACCCCTCCGGGACGCGCGGCTCGGCAGGCTCGGTTCGCCACGTCTCGGCCGAGCCACGTAGTCGTTGACTCGTCACTGGTCCTCCATTCCGCGCGCGATAATTCGGTGGTATTCGGGATCGTCGTGCAGGGATTCGTGATTGCCGCGGGCAACGACACGCTCTGCCCGCAGCACCGCCACCTCGTCGCACAGCCGTAGCCACAGCGGAGATGCGGTGACGACGACGGTGGTGCGGCCGCGTCGATGCTCGGCCAGCCGCTGGGCGATGCGGGCCTCGGTGTGGGCATCGACGGCTGAGGTGGGCTCCACGAGGATCAGCACCTCGGGGTCCAGTAGTAGGGCCCGGGCCAGGATCAGCCGCTGCCGCTGACCTCCGGACAGACCGCGGCCTTTCTCGTCGATGCGGCCCTGCCAGCCGCCCGGCAGCATCTCGAAGATGTCCTCTGCTGAGGCGACGATCAGGGCCTCCTCCGCCTGGGCGCGGGTGTGGGTGCCCCACGGGTCCACTGCGTTTTGCAGCGTGCCGGCGAACAGCGCCGCCCCAGTGTCGGAGACGACGATATGGCGCCTGATGGCAGCTGGGTCAAGGTCGCGGTAGTCGATGCTGTCGGCGGTGACTCCCCAGGGCTTACTGGCCATTTCCGCGTCTCGCTCGGCTTGGCGGCGGTGTTCAGCGATCCGCTCCTTCCGGGTTCTCCGCTTGGCCCCTCCGGATAACGTGACCTCGTCGACCGAGGCTGGGGCCTGCCCCGCCAGATATCGACCCAGCCGGTCGGCCAGCGCGGCGGAGGCATTCAGATCAGCGGAGACCAGCCCCAGCAACTGGCCGGGGTGCACCTCGAGGCCGGAGCGCTCGTCGCGCAGGATCGCGGATTTCGACAGGGCCTGGGTGCCGCTGCTCCAGGGGCTTTGGGCGCCGAGTAAGGACGCGGCTCGCTGCGCGCTGACCAGGCCTTGGACCCACCTTTGAGCGAAGGTGAAGAAGGCCTGCATCGGGCCGGTGAGGAACATCGCGTAGCCGAAGAAGCTGATGAGCTGCCCAACGCTGAGCGTTCCTGCCAGGAGCTGCCGCGAGCCAAGGTAGACCAAGGCCGCCAGCAATAGTCCAGACAGCAGCACGCTGAGCGCCTCAACGATTCCTTGCCAGGTGCCGAGCCTCACACCCAATCCGCGGACCCGCTGCGACTGGCGCCGATAATTCTCCGCGAAGGTGCGCTCGCCGCCGATGCCGCGCAGGATCCGCAGCCCGGTGGCGATGTCGGTGGCCATGGAGGTGAGCGTCGAATTTTCGCTGCGCTCGGCGGCTTGGGCTGCGGTCAGTGGCCGCAGTACCGGAACGGATGAGCCCAGCAATAGCGGGGTGGCGACCAGGATGATCAGGGCCAGCTCGACCGAGGTGGTGAACATCAAGGTGCAGGCGATGAGGAAGCTGATGGCTGCGGCTACCGCGTGCCCGAAGGCCTCAATGGTTTCGGCGAACTGGTCGGTGTCCGAGGAGGAGACACTGAGGACCTCACCGGTAGGGAGTCGTCGATTCAACACGTGGCCAAGGGCCGCGGCTCGCCGCGCCACGCGTCGCTGAATGCCGTAGATGCTGAGCAGCCACATCCGCACTGCGAATGTGTGATACCAGATGCCGCCCATGACGCCGAAGGCGATGACGATCAACAGCAGCGCCACCCAGCCGACGGTGGCCCAGGCGTCGCCGCGCGCGATGCCGGCGTCGATGGCGCGGCCCAGCAGCCAGGGGGTGAGTGCGCCGGGCACCATCCAGCTCGCGGCGGCGAGGGTCATGGCGGGCACAACCCAGCCCTGGCTACGGATCAGCCACCACAGGAATCGGCTGGGGGATCGGGTATCTGGGGTGTCATCGGGCGCGATGACAGGCGGGAAATCATAGGCGCCACGTTGGGGCGTGAGCATGGGTAATCCTTGGGCGCGCAGGGCGCAGGTAGCAGAGTCGAGGAGGGGACGCTGAGCGTCAGGAGCGCAAGCGGAAGATCAACGCTTAGGGGTGGAGGACACCCAGGTGGAAGTAATAGCTGCCATTGGGACACCTCCTCACTCGACGGTGCCAGTCACGCTACGCCGGTTCTGGGGTGTAGTCAACCGTCGCCGGGAGGTCGCAGGACAGTGACACGGCGAACCGACCCACCGGGACCGCTGCGATACTGTGCTCCGCTTGCGATGGCCAGACTCACCAGTAGGGATGAGCGGCATGGACCGGGTTGAACTGTGCCGAGTTGAACCATTCCCACTCCAAGCGGGCATGAAGTCCTAAAAACTCGTCAATGAACAGCAACCGGTTCTCGGCAAACAGCGCTTCCAGTTCCCATGTCCCATCCTGAGAACTCAGCTCAATCGCCAGTAGCACGAAGGAACATGGGGAGTTTGCCTGTTTAGGCACGATCAAGGGGTCGACGTCGAAGCATTCGGTGAATACATCGTCGGCTTGTAGCCGGGATGCCGTGTGGTGAGCCAGAACAGCAAGGCGGGCGCCTCCGTCGCGCTCAAGGGTACGGTCACCCAACTCCTGGAATCCGCGCGCCAACTCCTCTCGACATTGTTCATGGGGCATAGTGGCGAATCCCTCCAGGGCCGACCACTGGCCAGGTGTTGGGCCGGTGGCTTCGGATTCAAGGTCGACCCAGACGTTGACCGCGAAGCCCAATGACTCAACTAGAACCGGTTCCGTCGACTCAAATTCGCGCCACTCTGGGTCATATCGCCACTGTGAATCGTCCATGGGCTCTACCCTTCCAGGCATCCCGGCACTTCTGCCACGTCCCAGCCCAACGTCAGAGTTTCCCTGTCATCCGGGAATATCATGAACCGCCGCTGCGCTCTCGGTCGTCCGCCCTGGAAGTACGGATCTGTGGCCGCCACCGCTATGACTGTCGTGACGGGCAGTACCGCGCATCTGGTCCCGCAGGAAGTACCCGATTTGCGGCGTCGTCGCGCCTAGCCGAACCAGGGGTGGAGCACTACGGCTCAGACAGCGTCCCAGCGTCACAAGACGCGGCCATCCGAATCTGGGGCGAGACCAGAGCAGCTTCCGGGTTTGAAGGTGACCTGAGCCGAGGATCTGGCCAGGCCCAACCGATTGCGGGGCGCATCTGACCATCATCGGTGGTCAGGAGGGACTGGATCCTCCGGATGGGGATGGAGTCAGCCCCCCAAACAGGTATCAACCATCAGACAGGGCTGGATCGCCGGGATGGGGATGGAGTAGCGCATGGATTTGTGGAACTCCGGGTGGGTGTAGTGGCTAGATCTCTCGGGTGGGGGTTGGTGTGCTCGGTCTGTGCATCGAACTGCAAGAGTGTGGCTGAATCGCCGGGATGGGGCCCCTGGTGGGTTGCAAATTTGGATGCTGGTGCCCGCCGCGGCCCTTCGCGCTGCTAACGTCACGCCATGCAGTCCTTCAAGTTCTCCACGGCTCTGGTGCGTTTCTACCTTAAGGGTCAACTCAGCGTGGATCTTTCGGTGGTGCACCTGCAGCTGCCCCAGTCCCTGCTGGGGATTTTTCCCGTGGGCGTCCATAAAGAGGCCATCTCGCTGAAACACATCAGTAGCGTGAAAAGAAACTTCATCATCGCGGGAAGGTTATGCCTATTCGGGCTGGGCTTTGTCGCCTTTGGCCTATTTGCGGAGCCGTATTTCCCCATCCAGATCGTCCAAGCGCACCCCATGGAGTTGGGCATCCTTTTGCGGCTTGCCGTGGTGTTGGGCATCGTGATGGTTCTCGCGTCGTTCAGCCATGTCGTCTATATCGAGAAGGACGGTCGCGATATCGCATGGACCATGCCCTTCTACGAAGGCAAGAAGGCGCGGGACATCGAATCAGTGCTTACCGTGAAACTCTATGACGATGCCGACAAGACCGATCTTGGACTCCACGGTTTCAAGCAAACGGGTTCGAGCAGACCACCGGAGCTCAACCAGCCGTAGACCAGGTCCCGACTCCACGCCAGCGGTTATGCCTCGCCCATCGGATCGTGCCAGTGAGGGTAGAACGGGTGACGAATCCACAGCAGAGGCTATGACGCTACATGCCGGAGCGGGCACACTAGGGACATGAGTCTGCTTGAGGTGATAGCCCTCCATGCAGCCGACGCGCAGCGAGCCGAAGAAGGCGGCGCGGATCGGATCGAACTGGTGGGCACCATGGATGAAGGCGGCATGTCCCCCGAGCCCGTCACAGTCGCAAAGGTGCGACGAGCCACCTCCATTCAGGTGCGTCCCATGGTGCGATTGCGCCCGGGATTCCGTACCGATGGCGGTGAAGCCACCCGGCTGAAAGGGTTGATCTCTGCCTATCTGGATGAGGGCGCCGACGGCGTGGTCTTAGGTTTCCTCAACGGTCACGCCGCCGTCGACCTCGAGGTGTGTTGGGAGTTGGTTGGCGACGGCGCCTTCCCCTGGACCTTCCACCGCGCCATTGATCACTGCCTAGACCAAGACGACGCCTGGGCTGATGTATTGAAACTCCCAGCCGTAGACCAAGTACTGACCGCAGGCTCCACGCGTGGTGTCGAGTACGGCATCGATGATCTGCTGGCCAGAGCCCGCAACGATCAACGTGCCGCCCAGCTCATCATGGCTGGTGGCGGTTTGGCCCCCGAACATGTGCCCTGGCTGGTCCGCGCTGGGGTGAGGGCCTTCCATATCGGCTCCCCAGCTCGCCCAGGAGGCAGCTACAAAGCCTATGTTGACGTCGATCTGGTGCGTTCCTGGCGAGATCTCATCGACGAACAGGTCCAGGCAGAGCGGCAGCGACACCAGCGATGAGACCGTGGAAGCTGCGTATTGCTGCTCGGGTTGTACTCCTCCACGACGATCATGTGCTGTTGATATCCGACTCCGATCCCGGGGTTGCTGGTTCTTCCTGGTGGGTGCTGCCAGGAGGGGGAGTCGATCCCGGTGAGCCACTGGCAGTGGCGGCAACTCGTGAGGTCGCAGAGGAAACCGGGCTGCTGCTCAGCCCAGCGGATCTCTCCGGACCAGTTGCCACCCGGCGCGTGGTGCATGGCTACTCCGACCGCATCCGGATCCAAGATGAGTCCTTCTTCGTCGCTACCGTGACCCGATTCCAACCCACCAGCGCGGGTTGGACCACCGACGAACACAGCCGGATGAATGGGTTTGGTTGGTTCTCAATCACAGACCTGCCCCACAGCCTGTGGCCAGCCGCCCTGCCGCAACTGCTGCAGACTGACCTTCACCCCCTGGACCTTGGGCAGATCGAAGAATCCACGGTCCCGCTGACCACCGAGGAGTGGGTCAGGATCAACGACGGTGTGCCATCCCGGTAGCTATCGTCGCCACCCCGAAGAGCAGGCCCAGCCACCGGTTCAGATCCAGCACCAGGGCTTGTGCACCCATCAACACAGCAAAACCCGTCAATCCCGCCACTAGCAGCGCCCCGATACCGAGCTGCCGACCCAGGTGATTGGTGCGCAACAGTAAGCCGCCACCGGTCGCGAAGAGGATCGGGGAGGCAACTGGGAAGATCGCACCTAACAGGAAAGCGACCCCAGCGATGACCATGAGGTTGCGTTGCACTGGTGTCAATTCCGGAGGCGGGGTGGGCCCGTAGGGAAGTCGATCAGCAGCATTGGGTGGTGGCATCGTCGCCCACGCTGGGGTAGCGGCGGGTTCGATATGGGAGGAGGCGACAGCAAAGGGCATGTGGGGGTTGCGGGGCAGATAGGCAGGAGAGGCCATCATCAAAGCGCTATGAACCTCGAACGGGGTCTGCGGGTGACGAGACGGGGCGATATTGGCTCCTACAGCGGTCAATGGCAGCTGATCTGGCATCGGCTGGTAGCCAACTGGCGGGGGAATAGCCCCTGGCGTGATGGTTGCCTTCGGAGCCGCCACTGACAGTGGATCTACCTGCGGAGAGGCAAAGCCATAGGGCCGCTCGATGGGGGCATAGGCCGCCCCGTCCTTCCACGTCGCCATGGGCATCGAGTCTACTCATCCCTCAGCGCAGCGGTGGTGTGCATCTGGAGTGAGCAATCGATCACCCGAAAGCTGCTCAAGATGATCCCCAGAATGACCGCGCGTAGGCTCTGATCTGAGCCAAAAATGAGCAGGGTGCCGGCTCAGCGATGAAGGAGTCCGAGGATGGAAGTTGTCATCTGTTCCGACGAAGCTCAGGTGGGGCGCGTCGCAGCAGACCGCATGGCTGCGTGGCTTGAAGGCCTGGTCACACCGGTAATTGGCCTAGCCACCGGAAGCTCCCCGCTGGCGCTCTACGAGGAATTGGCACGCCGATCCGATGCCGGCCAGATGGATTTCACCCACGCCATGGGATTCGCCCTCGATGAGTATGTGGGCATCGATCCTGAGCATCCACTGAGCTATAAGCAAACAATTGCGCGCACTGTTCAGGTGCCATTGCGCATGTCGCCGGCTCGGGTCAGGGTTCCTGATGGCTCGGCACAGGATCTTCATGCCGCAGCCACCGCCTATGACCAGGCCATTCAGGCTGCCGGTGGCGTCGACGTGCAGGTGCTAGGTATCGGATCGAATGGTCACATCGGTTTCAATGAACCGACATCGGCGTTCAATTCGCGCACCCGGGTCAAGACCCTGACCGAACAGACCCGACAGGACAATGCTCGGTTCTTCGCCGAAGGTGAAGAAGTGCCCACCCACTGCGTCACCCAAGGGCTCGGCACCATCATGGATGCCCGCCATATCGTCATGGTGGCAACCGGTGCTCACAAGGCCGACGCCGTCGCCGCGATGATCGAAGGTCCCGTCGCTGCGATCTGCCCGGCCTCGATCCTGCAATTCCATCCCAGCACCCTGGTGGTGATCGATGAAGCAGCGGCTGGGAAGCTGCGCTTGGCTGACTACTTCCGCTATATCGCCGACAACCGGATCTGACCCTGTCCCAGCCACCGGTCGGCCGCACACGAGATCCGTACCGACGGGCGTTTTTCGGTTGTGAATTGCGGCAAGATAGAGTTGCCTGCCAACTATCGAACAAGGAGTCCGCGCCATGCCCACGGGAAAGGTCCGTTTCTTCGACGCCGAAAAGGGCTTTGGGTTCATCACCCAGGACGGCGGCGGGGAGGTCTATGTCCGCGCCAATGTGCTGCCAGAGGGAGTGACCAGCCTGCGCGTCGGCCAGAAGGTGGAGTTCGGGGTGATGGAAGGACGACGGGGGAAACAAGCCCTGTCGGTGAGGCTCGTTGATGTGCCCAAATCCTTGTCCAAGGCCTCCCGAAAGAAGCCCCAAGACATGGCGGTCATCGTCGAAGACCTGATCAAGATGCTCGATTCCCTCGGCAATGGCTACCGCCACGGCCGCTACCCGGATAGCAAACACGGCACCAAGATCGCAGCCGTGCTGCGTCGTGTGGCCGACGAGCTGGAGCTGTGATGGTCACGATCAAATTAGATCCGATAGCCGCATCCTCGGTGGACTTGGCCCGACGAGCGGCCCAGGAGACGGGTGGTGAGGCCGCCGTCGGTGAACCCTGCGGGGTAGTGGCAGAGGCCGAGCGGGTGGTCACCCACTGCTTTGAATGTCTGCTGGCTGGATACCGCGACTGGTACTGGGCTGTCACCGTGGTGCGAGCCTCCCGGGCCCGGGCAGCCACCGTCAACGAGGTGGTGCTGCTGCCCAAGCCAGAGGCGTTGCTAGCGCCAGCCTGGGTGCCCTGGGAAAGACGAATCCAAGCCGGTGATATCGGCCCTGGTTTGCTGATGGCCACCCCCGACAACGATCCACGGCTGGAACCCGGGTTTGCTGCCACCGATCTGCCTGCAGATGCCGATCCCGCGGAGTGGACCCAGCTGCGCACCACCGTCGCGGAACTAGGTCTGGGCCGGGAGCGGGTGCTGTCATCGGCAGGACGGGATATGGCAGTGGAGCGTTGGCTCGCTGGCCCCCCTGGATCCTCAGATGAGGCCAGCCAACAGGCCCCCGCCCCCTGCGTGTCCTGTGGCTATTTCGTGCCGCTGCGAGGGTCTTTGGGAACCCTGTTTGGTGCTTGTGCCAACGAATATTCCCCCTCCGATGGTCGAGTCGTCAGCCTTGAGCACGGCTGTGGCGGTCACTCTGATGTGGTGGCGGGGGAGCGGGCCCGGGAACTCCCCGAACCGGTATTCGACACCATCAGTATCGACGACAGCATCTTCGACTGAGCTGACGCACTCAGCTAACTGTTGGATTTCATGACCCCGCCGATACCCATGGTGGGGGTATCGGCGTCTGGATTCGAGAAACTGAGCATCCTTCGGGACCCCGATACCCATGTTGGGGGTACCGGTGCCAAGCTGACGCATTCAGCCAACTGTAGGTTTTTCTGACTCGGCAGGATCTGTCGCCCAGCGGTGTCTCATACGGCTTGCTCCGGGTTAAGTCATTGCGGCAACGCGGTACTAGACTCCCGCTACGTGGTCATGAAATCCCCCAAAGCAGTAAAGCGCCCCCAAGGCCCTGACACCACTAGTTCCTGGCTGGAACGCCACTTCGAGATCACCAAACGCGGCTCCTCTGTATCCCGAGAGCTACGTGGCGGCCTGGTCACCTTCTTCGCGATGGCCTACATCGTCATCCTCAACCCGCTGATCATTGGTCTCGCGCCCGATGTCAACGGCAATCTCATCTCTGGCGCCCCAGCCGATGCTGAGGGTGCTGCAGCCGCGTCGCTGGCCATGGTCGGCGCCGCAACCGCGCTCGTCGCAGGTCTCCTCACCATCCTGATGGGGGTCATTGGTCGCTTCCCGATGGCCTTGGCTGCAGGTCTGGGGTTGAACGCGCTGGTCGCCTACTCCCTGGCCAGCCAAATGACCTGGCCACAGGCCATGGGCCTTGTGGTGTGGGAGGGCATCATCATCACCATCTTGGTGCTGACCGGTTTCCGCACCGCGGTGTTCAAGGCCGTGCCAAAGACACTGCGCACCGCCATCAGCGTTGGCATCGGCCTATTCATCGCCTTTATCGGTCTGGTCAACGCCGGATTCGTGCGGCGTGGCGTCGGCACCCCAGTACAGCTCGGCGCTGATGGCACATTAAACGGTTGGCCGGTGTTGGTTTTCGTCATCGGCCTAGCCCTGCTGATCGCCCTGCATGTGCTGAAGGTCAAGGGCTCGATGCTCATCGCCATCCTTGCCACGACGGTGCTCGCTGTCATCATCCAGGCCTTCACCAAGCTATCTACCCAGGGCTCCCCAGTTGATCCAAACCCGCTGGGCTGGTCCCTCAATGCCCCCGAACTCGGTGCTTTCAGCTGGCCGGATCTTTCGCTGCTGTTTCGCGTCGATATGTTCGGTGCTTTCTTCCCCAACGGCAGCTTCTCGCTGGTGAATTTCATGGCCGTGCTGCTGCTGGTGTTCTCCCTGCTACTAGCTGACTTCTTCGACACCATGGGAACCATGGTCGCCGTCGGCTCCGAGGGCGGCCTGCTCGACGAGGACGGCATGCCGCCGCGCACCACCGAGATTCTGCTGGTCGACTCGATCGCAGCCGCCGCTGGTGGTCTTGGCTCTGTCTCGTCAAACACCTCCTATCTCGAGTCAACCGCGGGTGTCGGCGACGGGGCTCGTACCGGTTTGGCCTCGGTGTTTACCGGCATCACCTTCTTGGTAGCGATGTTCCTGTCGCCGCTGGTGACCCTAGTCCCCTTCGAGGCCGCCTCACCGGTATTGGTCTTCGTTGGTTTCCTGATGATCTCCCAAGTCGTCGACGTCGACTGGACCGACCCGGAGGTGGGCATCCCGGCCTTCCTGACGATCATCCTGATGCCCTTCGCCTACTCGATCACCGTCGGTATCGGCGTGGGCTTCATCGCACACGTCGTGATCAAACTGATCAAGGGCCACGCCCGCCGCATTCACCCACTGATGTACCTGGTCGCTGCGATGTTCATCATCTACTTCGTGCATGGCTCGGTGCTTGCCTTCCTCCGCGGCGCCTAGTGTCGCTCAGCTAGGGGAGTGGGCGCTTGACGCCCCTCCCCACCAGGCAGTGACGGCCAGCAGCCCCCTTCATGCCGGCCTGAGGTGTCGCTAAACCTCGCCGAGCCCTCCGCGACGGCCCAGCAGGACTGCGGCCTCCCCTCCATACCGGCCCGACGCGTCGCTAACCCTCGCGGAGATCAACCGCGGATCACCCCGCTGGCCATAGTCGCGGCGCCAACTCTGAACCGGTGAGGCTGAGGCTATTCGGACATGGCGCCCTGGCTGTCTTCCCCAAGGGCGGATGGGAAGAGTCGATCCCCATCTGGTAGCTGCTTTTGTGGATCCGTCGCCTTGGCTGGGTTCCTCGACCCAGACCTCCCACGGTAACGGTCAATCTTGGCTGCAAAGTGTGGCCGTGTTGGCTCTCGGCACTAGGCTGTCGGGCATGTTTACCAAGGTCCTGATCGCCAACCGTGGCGAGATCGCTGTTCGCGGCATCCGCGCCGCATATGAGTTGGGAGCTAAGACCGTTGCGGTCTTCCCCTACGAGGACCGCAACGCGGACCATCGTGTCAAAGCCCAAGAGTCCTACCTCATCGGTGAGGAGGGGCATCCCGTTCGCGCTTACCTCGATATCGACGAGATCATTCGAGTCGCGAAAGAAGCTGAAGCTGATGCGGTCTACCCCGGCTATGGCTTTCTCTCCGAAAACCCCGATCTCGCGGCAGCCTGCCAGGCCAATGGCATCACCTTCGTCGGCCCGAATGCCGACGTGCTGGAACTGGCAGGTAACAAGGTCAAAGCCTTGGAACAGGCCCGCAAGGTTGGGGTGCCGACGCTGAAGTCGACACCACCATCGACCAATGTCGAAGAGCTGATCGCTGGGGCCAACGAGATCGGTTTCCCGGTGTTCATCAAGGCCGTCGCCGGTGGCGGTGGACGGGGCATGCGACGAGTCGATGACCCCGCTCGATTTGCCGACGAACTCGGGGCGGCCATGAGGGAAGCCCAAGGTGCCTTCGGCGATCCGACGGTCTTCGTCGAACAATCCATGGCGGCACCCCGGCATATTGAGGTGCAGATCCTGGCGGATAGCCAAGGCAATGTGGTCCATCTCTATGAGCGGGACTGCTCCATCCAGCGTCGCCATCAGAAGGTGGTGGAGATCGCCCCGGCACCTCACATCACCCCCCAGCTTCGGGAAGCGTTGACCTCAGATGCGGTGAAATTCGCCAAGGCCATCAACTACACCTGCGCCGGTACTGTCGAGTTCCTCGTAGAAACCACAGGTCCGCGGGCAGGATCCCATGTCTTCATCGAAATGAACCCTCGGATTCAGGTGGAGCACACCGTCACCGAGGAAATCACCGATATCGATCTGGTTCAGGCACAGTTGCGGATCGCGGCTGGGGAAAGCCTGGAAGAGATTGGGATTCGTCAACAAGAGATTCAGATTCGCGGCTGGGCGCTGCAATGCCGTATCACCACTGAGGATCCGGCCAATGGATTCCGCCCCGACACCGGTGTCATTCAGGCCTATCGGTCCGCTTCTGGGGGTGGCATTCGCCTCGACGGCGGTACCACCGGCACCGGCGTGGAGATCAGCCCCCACTTCGACTCTCTGCTGGTCAAACTCACCTCCCGGGGGCGGACTTTCCGCGACGCCATTGTGCGAGCTAAACGGGCATTGGCGGAGTTCCGGGTGCGGGGCCTGGCCACCAATATCCCGTTCCTGCGTGCGGTGCTGGATGATCCTGACTTCGATAAGGGGGGAGTGACCACCTCCTTTATCGACGAGCGCCCCTATCTGCTGGCGGCGCGGGTTTCCGCGGATCGCGGCACCAAACTGGCGCGATTCCTCGCCGATGTCACCGTGAATCAGCCCAATGGGCCAGCCCCCACCACGATGGAAGCCTCGGTGAAGCTCCCCAAGGGTAAACCCACCGACCCGATCCCCGATGGCGCCCGGCAGCGATTGCTGGCCCTCGGCCCGGCCGGGTTTGCCGCCGAGTTGCGTGCCCAGCAGGCGGTTGGGGTCACCGACACCACCTTTAGGGATGCCCACCAATCCTTGCTCGCCACCCGAGTACGTACCCGGGACCTGGTGGCGGTGGCGCCCTGGCAAGCCCGGCTGCTACCGGGATTGTTCTCCGTCGAATGCTGGGGTGGCGCAACCTACGACGTCGCCCTGCGTTTCCTCGGCGAAGATCCGTGGGAGCGATTGGCGAAGCTGCGTGCGGCGATGCCGAACCAGAATCTGCAGATGCTGCTGCGGGGTCGCAATACCGTCGGATATACCCCCTATCCGACCACAGTGACCACAGCCTTCGTCGCCGAGGCTGCCGCCACCGGTATCGATGTGTTCCGGATCTTCGACGCCTTGAATGATGTTGAGCAGATGCGTCCCGCTATTGACGCGGTGCTGACCGAAACCTCCTCCATCGCTGAGGTGGCATTGTGCTACACCGCGAACCTGCTTGATCCAGCTGAGTCGGTCTATACCTTGGATTACTATCTGCGGCTGGCTGAGCAGATCGTGGAGGCTGGTGCCCACATCCTGGCGATCAAGGACATGGCGGGTCTGCTGCGCCCGGCAGCAGCGGCCAAACTGGTGGCTGCGCTGCGGCAACGATTCGACCTGCCGGTGCATTTGCATACCCACGACACCACTGGTGGGCAGCTCGCCACCCTCATGGCCGCCATTGACGCCGGGGTAGATGCGGTCGATGTGGCCAACTCCGCAATGGCATCGACGACCTCACAACCGCCCATGTCGGCGCTGCTGATGGCCCTTGAGGGCACTGACCGCTGCCCCGATATCGATGCGGAGGCGGTGCTGAACCTGGAGCCCTATTGGGAGGCGGTCCGTAAGGTGTATCAACCCTTCGAATCGGGGTTGCCTGCCCCCACCGGGCGGGTATATAGCCACGAGATTCCCGGCGGGCAGCTGTCGAATCTGCGACAGCAAGCAATCGCGTTGGGGCTTGGCAACAGATTCGAAGACATTGAGGAAATGTATGCCGCCGCAGACAAGATTCTGGGCCGCCCCACAAAGGTCACTCCCTCGTCGAAGGTGGTTGGTGATCTCGCCTTGCACCTGGTAGCGGTGGGCGCTGATCCTGAGGAATTTGCCGCCGATCCCAAGCGTTTCGATATCCCAGACTCGGTGATCGGTTTCCTCAATGGGGAACTAGGCACCCCGGCCGGCGGCTGGCCAGAACCGTTCCGCACCCAGGCACTGGAAGGTCGTCGCCAGCCACCACGGATTACCGAGGTATCGCAGGAGGATCTTTCCGCCCTGGAAGTCCCTGGTGTGCAGCGGCAACAAACCCTGAACCGGCTGCTATTCCCCGGACCTACTCGAGAATTCGAGGAGCGACGGGCCGACTATGGCGATATTTCGGTGTTGCCGACGGTGCCTTATCTGTATGGGATGCAGCCAGGGGTGGAATATCCGGTCACCCTCGATAAGGGCGTGACCTTGCTGCTGGCTCTCGAGGCCATCGGTGCCCCCGATAATCGCGCCCAACGGACTGTCATGACCCTGCTGAATGGGCAACTTCGCCCGGTGCGGGTAAGG
Organism: Arachnia sp.; assembly: GCA_041855345.1. Classification (GTDB taxonomy): domain Bacteria; phylum Actinomycetota; class Actinomycetes; order Propionibacteriales; family Propionibacteriaceae; genus Arachnia. The sequence goes on from JBHAEB010000073.1 coordinate 27,857, forward strand.
GACAATTCCCTCGATGATGATGTGGCCTCGGCTGAGAAGGCGGATCCGACCAATCCCGGTCATGTCGCAGCCCCATTCTCTGGTGCGGTGACAGTCACCGTCGCCGAGGGGGATGTGGTGGCAGCTGGAGATCAAGTAGCCACCATCGAGGCGATGAAGATGGAGGCAGCGATCAACGCCCCCGTTGGCGGCACCGTCACCAGGGTCGTGCTCAACCACACCACCCGCCTCGAAGGCGGCGATCTGGTCGTCGTCATCAGCTAACCCCAGTTGCCCGTCCTGGGCCATCCGGCCCAGGACCCCCTAACCCAACGCCCGCCCCTATCACCCGCCGCTATCGCCCGCCTGCTTTTCTGCGATTCATCTGCACGAAATGCCCCGAGAAACCCCATAAACCGCAAAAAAGCAGGGGCCCCGACAGATCGTCGAGGCCCCTGCGTATGTTGTGTACTAGTCAGAAGACCAAGTGACCTTGAGTTCAGGGTCGGTCACATCGATGTAGGCGTTGTCGAAGCTAAAGCCTTTGCCAAAACCCCAGACCTCGCAGCGACCGCTCTTACCGCTGGTTTCGGTGCAGTCTGCCTCGACATCGAAATCAGGCATGTCGTACTTGGAAACTTTTAGCGTCGTGGGCTTGTCGTACTCGGTGGTGGGGACCAGCGAATCCAGTTTGGCATTCTCAGTCTCAGTCAGGAGTCGGGTGACGGTGCCATCGGAAAGAGTGGTTCCATCAGACAAAGTGTCAGGCAGCGTGAGACCGCAACCAGCTGCCAGTGTGGTCTCATTGATGCAGGCCCGGGCTTCGGCAGCGACCTTCTCCCGGACGATCGCAATACCGGCATCACTGGGTTCGACTTTAACTGTGGCCGATTCGTAACTGTTACTGGATAGCAGCACCAGCTCGGTGTCACCGGTGAATTTGAGGTACTGGTTGCTGGCGGCCAACGCATAGCTGCCGGGGAAAACAGGAATGCCATCATCAGGGAGGGTCACTTCCACGCCATTAACCGTGAACGCCGTATTTTCAACGCCATGGACCCGCAACTCAGGTAGGGCTTGCTTGTCGATCTTCTTCGTGCTGGTGTCGATCGTCAGCGAATCTGAGGCTGGGTTTCCATTGATTTTGTAGGTTGCCTTGACTTGGACGGTGGATTCGTAATCGTGGTCTACGGTCACCACGACATCAGTGATCTTAGCCCGGGTAAGGGAATCCTTGAGGATATCGTCGGTCAACAAATCGGTGGGTTGCAGATTCGCAGTGTCGATCAAGGCCAGTGCGTCAGTAGCTCGTCCCTCGGAGAGCGCGGTGTAGTAATCCTGAGCAATCTGGGTAGCAGCGGTAGCTGCGTCTTCTGCTGAAGGTGAGGCCTCAGCCTCAGCGGAGTCTTTATTACGGAATACGCCGGTTGCTAGCGCAACAATAAGCGCGATGATAACCACACCGACGACGGCGAGGGTAACGATTAGCCCGGTATTGGGTTTCTTGGGGGCACCAGGGGCGAATTGTTGAGGCATTCCTGCGCCCGGGGGCTGGGCATAGGGGGGAACCCCTGTTGGTGAGCCCTGCTGCGGCTGGCCCTGCGGCGGCATCGGGGCGCCTTGCTGGGGAAAGCCCTGCGAGGGTTGCTGTGGTTGGCCGGGCGGTACCGGTCCCTGCTGGGGGTAGCCCTGGGGTGGCTGTCCCTGTTGCGCTTGTTGTGGGTAGCCCTGGGGGGTAGTGGGTTGAGCCATGCCAGCTGGGGGTTGGTATCCAGGTGGCGCCATATCGGGTCCAGAGGGCTGGGCGGGCCCCTGTCCTTCAGGTGGTTGCGGGCTCTGTGGTTCCTGCGGCGTAGACATTCTTCTCCTCCTGGGCCACCATGCTAGAGCCTCGATGGGTTCATTGGGCTAATCGGAAGGGACTAATTTCCTCGGTGGGTTGATTGACCCGTATGTTTCACGACAGGGCCATTAATCCTCATCAATAACAACGACGTCGACCGCATGAGGTAGCTGCTTCAGATAGGCGATCAGCGGGGCTATGAGGTTTGCGGTTTCGTTCTCAAGGGTTTCCGGGTCGATAGCAGCTAACGCCTCACCCGTCGCAATGGCATGGCGATGGTGGCAGTAACCAGTACGCAGACCAGACCGGGGACGCAGCGGAATCCCAAGGTTGCGTTCGGCTAAGCGGGCCAAACTGTGGGTCGACGGCAACCCACGCCGAGCCAGGTCAAATTCAATGGGCTCCAACCGGGAATAGCTGACGGTCAGCACATGGGTACTCAACTCACTCAGCCACAGAGCCAGCAAATCCCAGCACGGACCAACCCGATCCGCAGCGACGAAACCGCCAGTGAGCATGGCCTCGACGTCAGCAGCCGTCGGGCGGGTAGGGTCCACCTGGGTGCCGGGATTGCGTCGGAAAAGCCCCCAACCGCGCCGATGAGACTTGCTCGGATAAGCGGCGGTGTAGGCGCTGCGTAATCTCTCGGCGACCTCAGTGGGAGCGCCGAAGATATCACGCACCTCATCAATGGCGATGCCGTAGAGCCTCATCGCTGGCATGACCCAAGCCTAATACGCGCTCGCCTGAGCCGGTTGATATTTGGCAGTTCTGGGGCAACAGCGCCGATAGTCGAGGCACTGCGACACGCCACCACCGCGATCCGCAGCTGTTCCGCGATCTGCGGCTTCCGGCAACCCGCGGCCAGACCGTGCCATCGTGCACCGGCGTTCCATCCTCGCGGCACCGCTACTTGGGCTGGTTCAGATATGTCGGAAAGCAGATCGAGACAAGTATGCTGGCAGTCACCATGAAAGTTCTTCGCCGTTTGGCCGCCGTCATGGCGGCATCATTGGTCATGTCCTGGGGGGCCATGCCTGCGCTGGCTGCGGACATCACCATCCCCGATCCGGGAGGGGCCGTGGTTGGGCTGGCCTATGACACTGCCAGCGGCAATCTTTATGCAGTCTCCGATGTCGACGGCGGCACCATTTTGGTGACGAATGATCAAGGTGAACGTGTCGGCACCGTCAGTTATGCCGGAGCCCCCGAGGGGGCCCATGCCCTCGCCCTCCATGAGGGCATGTTGTATGTCGGGGATATCGCAGGGGAGCGATCCCAGGTGACGGTATTTCGGATGAGCCCAGAGACGGGGGACACCAGCTACCAGGCCTACGATTTTGAATACCCCGACGGCGCCCATGACGCTAAAGCGATGCTGGTTTCAGGCAAGGGCCGGATCTATATCGTTACCGACGGCGAGAATCCCGGTTTTTACCGAGCCGAATTGGATCCTTCTAGAAGTTCAATCAATGCCCTCACCAGGGCCGCGGACGCGCCAGCTGGGGTGACCGATGCGGTCTTTCTTTCCGACGGAGCAACCATTGTGTTGCGCACCGCTGAGGGCATCCAGGTGGTCGACGCCTACACCTGGGAGACCCTGGCCACCACCACCTATGTGGGTGCCCCAACGGACGAATCGTTGACCTCCTTCGTCGACAGCCAGCTACTCGTCGGTGGTGTGGAACTGCGGGCAGAGGCCGTTCCCACCAGCGATTCCACCATCACCATCGAAGGCGCTGCCCCAGAACCCACCCCGACGGTGGTCGACTCCACCCCCGCACCCACCGAAACCCCCACAGCGGAGGCGCCCACAGTCGAGGACAGCAGCAACACCCCCACTCGGCGGGGCACAGTCATCGCGATCGGCGCGGCCGGGCTGCTGGCACTGAGCTGCGGCACCTTGGTGTTTGCTCGGCGACGTTAACCTGCAGCTCAGCCCTACAGCCGCTCCACCACATAGTCGATGCACTCGGTCAGGGCCGTCACATCTGCTGGATCCACCGATGCGTAGGTTGCAATGCGCAACTGATTGCGTTTCAACGCCCGATAAGGATCGATATCGACGATCCCGTTGGCCCGTAATGCGGCGATCACCTCAGGTGCGGAGACCTCCTCAACCAGATCGATGGTGGCGACCACCGGCGATCGATGGGCCGGATCAGCGACGAAACAACTGGTGTAATCGCGATCCTGAGCCCATGCGTAGATGTGATCGGTCATCGCGGTACAGCGACGCTCCACCTCCTCGATTCCCCCCAGCTCCAGCAGCCACCGGATCTGTTCTTCCAACAACAACAGTGTCGCCAGGGCTGGGGTGTTGAGGGTCTGATGCCGACGGGAATTCGACGCCGCCACCGTCAAATTGAGTGATTCTGGGATCCACCGATCGCTGGCGGTGATCCGCTCCGCCCGCTCGAGAGCCGCCGGGGAGCAGATCGCCACCCAGAGCCCACCGTCGGCAGAGAAGTTCTTTTGCGGGGCGAAATAGTACACATCTGTCTGCGCCAGATCGGCGGTCATCCCCCCGGCTGCTGAGGTGGCATCGATGGCAACCAATCCCTCACCGATCCGCAGAATTGGGGCTGCGGTCCCCGTCGAGGTCTCATTCTGCGCCCAGGCCACCAGATCCGCGTCGCCTGGCTCAGGCAACACGACGCTGCCAGCCGCAACCTCAGTAACGAGCGGGTCCGCCAGGAACGGCGCATTGGTGGTGGCTGTGGCGAATTTGCGGGTGAATTCACCAAAGACTGCATGGGCGGAGCGTCGTTCAATCAGTGAGCAGGTCGCGATATCCCAAAACATGGTGGCGCCACCGTTGCCGAGCACTACCTCGTAGCCCTCAGGGATCCCATATAGCTGCGCGAGTCCCTCCTGTACGGCGGCGACAAGCTGCTTGACCGGGGCTTGGCGATGCGAGGTGCCCAGCAGGTCCCGGCGCATCGCTAGATAATCGACTGCCTCCTCGCGAATCTTCGCGGGTCCAGAGCCGAATCTGCCATCAGCGGGTTTGAGCTGTTCAGGAATGACGATCACCTGTGCATTGTTGCACGCCATCTCATCCTTTTCGGTCACTGCCAGTGTCGGATTTGGTGACGACCGGTGTTGGATAGAACTATGACGACACTGCAGGTGGGACGGGCCGTCACTCCGTCGGGAATCGTAGACAAGGCGATTATTGAGATTGAGGATGGCCGGATTGTGGCTATCTCCGACGGCGGAGGGGCCCAGGACCTTTGGGCGGTCCCAGGATTTGTGGATACCCACTGTCATGGTGCGGTAGGTGTAAGTTTCGGCAACCCCGATATCGAGGAAAATCGGCGTGCCATCGCATATCACCGCAGCCAAGGAACGACGACGCTGTATGCCTCGACGGTGACTGAACCCATTGAAAAACTTGAAGCCCAATCGCGGGTGCTGCGCCAACTGTGGGAGATGGGGGATCTTGACGGTATTCACCTAGAGGGGCCTTTTTTGGCCCCAGAACGCAAAGGCGCCCACGAACCATCCCTGCTTCGCGATCCCGATCCGGAATCGGTGGAACGGTTGATCGCAGCCGGCGGTCCTGCCCTGAAGATGATCACCCTCGCCGTTGAACGCGACCACGTCGAGGCCGCGATTCGGCGGTTCACCGAAGCGGGTGTCGTCGTGGCATTCGGACACTCCGATGCTGACGAGCAGCAGTGCGCCACCTCCATTGATTGGGGGGCCAGCGTAGCCACCCACCTCTTTTCAGCGATGCGTTCGATCCACCACCGCGCACCAGGGCCCGTTCCGGTATTGCTATCGGATGAGCGAGTCATGAGTGAGTTGATCTGCGACGGCATCCACCACCACCCCGTTATCGCCCGCATGGCCATCGACGCCGCCACCACCTCCCGCATCTGTTTGGTGACCGACGCCATGAGCGCCACTGGACAAGGAGATGGCCGTTATGTGCTTGGCGAACTGGAGGTGGAGGTGAATTCCGGCACCGCGCGGCTGGTGACCGCCGACGGCACCCCAGGATCGATCGCTGGATCAACCTTGACCATGGCCAAGGCCTTCGAATTTGTCGTCGGGCAGGTGGGGCTGAGCATCCCCCAAGCCGCTCAGGTGGCTGCCACCACCCCAGCGCGGTGGCACAGATTGGACCAGGTAGGAACCCTCGAGGTCGGTAAATACGCCGATATCTGCGTCGTTGACGATGAGGGACGATTGCAGCAGGTATGGCGACGCGGCGTGCAAATACGCTGATCACTCAGGAATATAGGGACACTAGTTCGCGTTATCGCGATGAAGGACGCATCCCGGCACTACGATGGCCAGCCAAGGAGGAATGGCGAGATGAGTGAGCTTATCGATACCACTGAGATGTATCTACGCACGATCTATGAACTGCTCGAGGAGGGAGTTCCTCCGCTGCGGGCCCGGATCGCAGAGCGATTGCATCAGTCAGGTCCGACGGTGTCCCAAACCGTTGCGCGAATGGAGCGCGATGGCCTATTAACCGTGGCCACGGACCGCACTATCAAACTCACCCCCAAGGGCGCCAAACTGGCCCGCGATGTGATGCGTAAACACCGCCTGGCTGAATGCCTGCTCACCCAGGTGATCGGCCTGGATTGGGACAAGGCCCACGAGGAGGCTTGCCGCTGGGAGCATGTCATCTCAGAGGATGTGGAGGCTCGGCTGCTCACGATCCTCGAATCACCCACCCGATCCCCCTACGGCAACCCCATCCCAGGTCTGAAAGATCTCGGACTAGACCATCAACACGTCCCCTTCCTCGAAGGAGTGGTGCCGCTGTCCCAGGTGGTGCCAAACCGCGGTGAAGTGAAGGCCGTGTTGCAACGGATGAGTGAAAATCTTCAGGCCGACGCCGAGGTACTGGCTGCGTTGGACAGCCTAGGGCTGCGCCCCGGCATGGAGTTCCTGGTGCGTCGCGTCGGGATCGATCTGCGGATCATCGTCGGTGATGCGGCAGTGACCTTCGAGGAAGCCGTCGCGGAACTGCTGTTTGTTACCGCGCCCTGAACCTGACTGTCAACAGCGGCGAGTTCAGCCTCTCACCAGGGGCAAACCGCTGCTCGTCGCTGCGCCCTGATCCCGGCAACAATGCAGATACCCCCCGGGGGAATATTTGGGATCCTTGTGGTGTTGGTTCTAACGAAGCTACTTTCGAAGAATTGAGGAAATATGGCCACCATCGAACTCACCAAGGACACCTTCGGGGACACTGTCAAGGACAACGACGTTGTGCTGGTCGACTTCTGGGCGCCCTGGTGCAGCCCCTGCCGCCGTTTCGCCCCCATTTTCGAAGAGGCCTCACAGCGCCACGACGGTGTCATCTTCGCCAAGGTCAACACCGAAGCCGAACAGGATTTGGCCTACGCACTGGAGATTCAATCCATTCCGACGATCATGGCCTTTAGGGCTGGGGTGCTGGTGTTTCGGCAAGCCGGACTACTTAACGGCAACCAGCTAGATGATCTGGTTCGTCAGATTCAGCAGCTGGATGCCGACAAAGTCCGGGCTGAAGCTGCCAAGTAACACCGCGCAGGCGCGCCCTGAGCCGGAATAGGTGCAGAAACTCTCACGCATTTACGAGGCATGGCGTCCCTTAATCGTCCTAGGATTGGTGTGACTTTGTCGGACCAATGAAGGGACGCCATGAGCGAGCGCGATGATGTGACCGGCCTTCCTAACCTGATGACCACGACGGGCCGGGTGGCTCCAGTGCGGTCCAGGAAACCCATCTACCTCGACATGCTGCCGCCATGCAATGCGGGCTGCCCTGCCGGGGAGAATATCCAGGAATGGTTGAGGCTGATCAAGGCAGGGCAGCAGGAGGCTGCGTGGCGTCAACTGACCGCCGATAACCCATTCCCAGCTATTCACGGACGGGTGTGTTACCACCCCTGCGAGACCGCCTGTAACCGTAAAGACGTCGATGCTGCGGTCTCTATCCACTCGGTGGAGCGCTACCTGGGAGATTTGGCGTTGGAGCGCGGCTGGGCCTTTGAGCAGCCACGCCGCGAGTCGGGTCGTCGCGTCTTGGTGATTGGTGGCGGCCCCTCAGGGTTGTCTGCCGCCTACCATCTGCGTCGCCGCGGCCATGTGGTGGAGATTCACGACTCCGCGGACAAACCCGGTGGGATGATGCGCTACGGCATCCCCGAGTATCGGCTACCCCGAGATGTTCTCGACGGCGAGATCCAGCGGCTCGTGGATATGGGGGTAGTTATCCGCACCAACACCACCGTCACGGATCTGCTCGCCACCCAATATGAGGGCCGGTTTGACGCCGTCTTCCTGGCTATCGGCGCCCACCTATCGAAGCGCGTTGATATCCCCACCAGCGATGCCTCACGGATGGTGGATGCAGTGAGTTTCCTGCGTGAGGTCGCCCGCGGTGAACGGCCGGTAATCGGTCGACGGGTCGCGGTCTACGGTGGTGGCAATACCGCCATGGACGCTGCCCGAGTTGCCCGCCGCCTTGGCGCCGACGAATCGGTCATCGTCTATCGCCGAACCCTTGAGCAGATGCCAGCCCACGCCGAGGAACGCATCAGCGCCGAACAAGAAGGCGTCAAGATGAACTGGCTGCGCACCATCACCGAGGTGGATGAGGGAGACCTCACCGTCGAGATCATGGAACTCGATGCCGACGGCAAAGCCCGTGGCACCGGAAGGTTCGAGAAACTCGAAGCCGACACCGTCATCTTGGCCTTGGGGCAGGAGGCCGATACCGCATTCCTGCATCGCATCCCCGGGATGACCTTCGACCGCGATGTCGTCAGGGTCGATCCGGCCACCTTGATGACGGATGTGCCTGGCATCTTCGCTGGTGGCGACATGGTGCCCAGTGAACGCACCGTCACCGTCGGCGTCGGTCACGGCAAACGTGCCGCCAACTGCATCGACAAATGGCTCAACATGGATGCCACCCCCCGAGCCCCGAAACATCCCATCGTCACCTTGGACCAGATGCATCTGTGGTACTTCGGCGGTCACACCCGCCGGGTCCAGGCCGAATCCGCACCCGAGAGCCGGGTCAGCGACTTCGGGGAGATCGTGGCCGGACTCAGCCCCCAAGAGGCCGAGTTCGAAGCCAAACGCTGCCTGTCCTGCGGTAACTGCTTCGAATGCGACGGTTGCCTCGGCGCCTGCCCTGAAGATGCTGTGATCAAGCTCGGGCCTGGTCTGCGATACCGCTTCGACTATGAGCGGTGCACTGGTTGCGCCACCTGCTTCGAGCAATGCCCTGTCCACGCCATTGACATGATCCCGGAGAACACCCGATGAACCAGCGCACCATCATCGATGGCAACGAGGCCGCAGTCGACGTCGCCTATCGGCTGAGCGAATTGTGCTCTATTTACCCCATCACGCCCAGCTCCACGATGGCGGAACTGGCCGATGAGTGGGCCTCCCATGGCCGCACCAATGTGTTTGGCACCGTGCCTACCGTCATCGAGATGCAGTCCGAAGGAGGGGCCGCTGGTGCCATGCACGGTGCCCTCCAGGGCGGTGCCTTGTCGACGACATTCACCGCATCCCAGGGACTGCTGTTGATGATCCCCAATATGTACCGGATTGCCGGGGAGCTGACCTCAACGGTCTTCCACGTGGCTGCCCGGTCATTGGCGGCCCAGGGCCTGTCGATCTTCGGTGATCATCAAGATGTGATGGCGGTTCGGCAAACCGGCTGTTGCCTGCTCAGTTCCGCCTCGGTGCAGGAGGCCCACGATATGGCGGCAGTCGCGCATTTAGCGACGCTGCGCGCCCGGCTGCCCTTCGTCCATTTCTTTGACGGTTTCCGCACCAGCCATGAACTCAACACATTGACCTTGCTGACCGATGAACAGCTGCGGGAGTTGGTGCCTACCGAATTGATCCGGGAACACCGGGCCCGAGCATTGAGCCCAGAAAACCCGTTCATTCGCGGTACCGCGCAAAACCCCGACACCTATTTCCAATCCCGAGAGACCGTCAACCCCTTCTATGCGGCTGTTCCAGCCGTCATGACGGAGGTCTTTGACCGTTTCGCAGAGATCTCCGGGCGACGTTACAGCCTGGTGGAATACCACGGCGCCCCCGACGCGGACCGGGTCATCGTCGTCATGGGATCAGGCATCGAGGCCATCACCCCGGTGGTGGATCATCTCAACGCTGCCGGAAACAAGGTCGGCGCCCTATTCGTCCGGTTGTACCGACCCTTCCCCGCAGCCGCGCTACTAGCAGCGATGCCCACTACCGTCACCAAGGTGGCGGTGCTGGATCGCACCAAGGAACCCGGATCTGGTGGTGAACCACTATTCCTCGATGTGTCCTCGGCGCTGGGGGAGGCGGTGTCCCGCGGTGAACGCCCCACCATGCCGGTGATCTGTGGTGGTCGTTATGGCCTATCCAGCAAGGAATTCACCCCCGCGATGGCGCTGGCCATCTATGACGAACTGGCCAAGGACCAACCTCGACCGCGATTCACCGTCGGTATCACCGACGATGTCACCCACCTCTCCCTCGATGTGGATCCCGATTTCGAGTTGGTCGATCCCGAAACCCACCCGGCTGTGTTTTATGGGCTGGGATCCGATGGCACCGTCGGCGCCAATAAGAACACCATCAAGATCATCGGCTCCGATCCGAAGACCTATGCCCAGGGTTATTTCGTCTACGACTCGAAGAAATCCGGGTCTCGGACAGTCAGTCACCTGCGGTTCGGTCCCAATCCGATCAAGGCCCCGTATCTGGTGACCAAGGCCAATTTCATTGGCTGCCACCACTGGTCGATTCTGGAGCGCGTCGATGTGCTGGAGTTTGCCCGACCGGGCTCGACCCTGCTGCTGAACTCGCCATATCCGGCTGATCAGGTGTGGGATCGGTTACCGCGCCCAATGCAGGACAAGATCGTCGAATTGGGGATCAGCCTCTATGTCATTGACGCGACGGCGGTGGCCCGCACCGCAGGGCTGGGATCGCGCACCAACACGGTGCTACAGACCTGCTTCTTCGCGATCTCCGGGGTGATGCCTCGCGAGACTGCCATCACCAAGGTGAAGGAAGCGATCACCAAGACCTATGCCCGCAAGTCGATGGCGATCGTGCAGAAGAACCATGATGCGGTTGATGCTTCGCTGGCGCATCTGCATCAAGTGTCGGTGCCGACTGCTGCTACCAGCGAGCGGGGGATGATTCCTCCGGTGCCAGGCAATGCCCCTGAATTTGTGCGTGATGTGACTGCCACGATGCTGTCGGGTCGTGGTGATGATCTGCCGGTTTCGGCGTTGCCAGCCGATGGTTCCTATCCGTCAGGGACCACCAAATATGAGAAGCGCAATGTCAGCGAGATCATTGCGGTGTGGGATAACGAGGCCTGCATCCAGTGCGGCAACTGTTCCTTCGTTTGCCCCCACGCGGTGCTGCGCGCCAAGTACTATCCAGCCGAGCTGGCCGACGGCGCCCCCGAAGGTTTCCTCAGCCAGCCATTGGACGCAGCTGGGTTGCCGGATACCCGATACACCCTGCAGATCTATGCCGAGGACTGCACCGGCTGCGGTCTGTGTGTTGAGGCATGCCCGGTCAAACCAGTGGGGCAACCAAACCGGCGGGCTATCAACCTGGAGCCGGTGCTGGATCGCACCAAGGAGAAACAGGCCGTCGAGTTCTTTGAAACCATCCCGCTCAATGATCGACGCAATGTCGACTTCGGTACGGTGCGGGGTACCCAGTTCCTGGAGCCACTGTTTGAGTTCTCCGGAGCCTGCGCTGGCTGCGGTGAAACCCCCTATCTCAAGCTGCTGACCCAGCTCTTCGGTGATCGGGTGACGGTGGCCAACGCCACCGGCTGTTCGTCGATCTATGGTGGGAACCTGCCCACCACCCCATGGGCGAAGAATGCTTCGGGTCGTGGTCCTGCCTGGTCGAATTCGTTGTTCGAGGACAACGCCGAGTTCGGGTTGGGTTTGCGGCTGGCCGCTGACCTGCATCGTGATATGGCGCGTCGCCTCCTGGAGGAATTGCGCACCGAGATCGACGACGACCACCTCGTCGATTCACTGCTGGCTGCCAAGCAGCGCATGGAATCGGGGCTGGCCCGGCAAGCAGCGCGGGTCGAGAGGCTCAAGGCGCGGCTGGCTGAACTGGAGGGTCCGAAGGTCGAGGATCTTAAGAGCGTCTGCGACCATCTGTTGCGTCGCTCGGTGTGGATCGTCGGTGGTGACGGTTGGGCCTACGACATCGGCTCCTCAGGTGTGGATCACGTGTTGGCGTCGGGACGAAATGTCAACATCTTGGTGATGGACACTGAGGTGTATTCCAACACTGGTGGTCAGGCTTCAAAGTCGACGCCGCTGGGTGCGGTGGCGAAGTTCGCTGCTGCGGGCAAACTCACCAATAAGAAGGACATGGCGATGCAGGCCATGGCCTACGGCTCGGTGTATGTGGCCCGGGTGGCGATGGGCGCTGACCCGCAGCAGACCTTGAAGGCGTTCCGGGAAGCGGAGGCCTATGAGGGGCCGAGTTTGATCATCGCGTATAGCCACTGCATCGCCCATGGCATCGATATCCGCAAGGGGTTGGATCAGCAATACAAGGCTGTGAACTCGGGGCATTGGCCGTTGATGCGTTACAACCCGGTGATCCGGGAAGCCGGTGGGAACCCCTTCCTGCTGGATTCACCCCGGCCCAGGTTGAAGCTGAAGGAGTATCAGAGCGCTGAGTTGCGGTACAAGGTGCTTCATGCCGCCGATCCGGAGGAGGCTGAGCGACTCGTGGCTATTGCTCAGGCTCAGGTGGATCGTCGCTGGGCCGATTATGAGGAGTTGGCGTTGCGAGGTGCGGAGAAGTTCGCTGCGGATCCGCGTAAGGAGGAATCATGGCTGATCTGAGTACCCGCTACCTGGGATTGGGGTTGCGTAATCCCGTCGTGGCCTCGGCTGGGCCGCTGACGCAGAGCCTCGATGGGATCAAGGCGTTGGCGGATGCTGGGGTTGGTGCCGTGACCATGTTCTCCCTGTTTGAGGAGCAACTGGCTCGCGACGCGGAACGGTTGGTGGAGCTTGAGGAGCAGATGGCCGACCTTTCTCCCGAGGCCAGCAGCTTCTTCCCGGAGGTTCCGCGGGCAGAGGCTAGTGCCGTAACCAAGTACCTCAAGCTGGTGGAGCAGGGAGCGGCAGCGATTGATGTTCCGCTCATCGCCTCCCTCAATGGGGCCTCGCACGGCGGCTGGATCGGGACGGCCAGGCAACTCCAGGATGCTGGGGCGGCTGCGATCGAGCTGAATATCTACTATGTGCCTGGCGACCTCAGCTTGGATGGGCCACAGGTGGAGCAACGGCACCTCGATATCGTCGAGGCTGTCAAGAATGTGGTGACGATTCCGGTGGCGGTGAAACTCAGCCCCTTCTTCTCCTCGGTGGGGACGATGTGCTGCAAACTCGATGCGGCCGGGGCTGACGGATTGGTGCTATTCAACAGGTTCCTGCAGCCCGATGTGGATATCGAGAGGCTGGAAGTGGTCAGCGGTGTCACGTTAAGCCAGCCCCATGAGGCGAGACTACCCAGGACCTGGATCGCGGTGCTTCGGGATCGGGTGAAGGCTTCGCTAGCGGCTACAACCGGGGTCGACGATGCGGGCGATGTGGTCAAATACATCTTGGCTGGGGCGGACGTGGTGTGCACCACTTCTGCGCTGGTACGTCACGGTATAGCCCACGCCACCACCTTGGTTGAAGGGTTGGATTCGTGGCTGGATTCGCGGCAGCTGACCTTGATCCAGGCACGCGGGATGATGGCTGTACCTAAGGACGCCCCAGCCGATCGCTACGAGCGGGCGGGCTACGTCGCTGCTCTGGAGAAGGCCAAGTCCACTTACGGCGCCTTGCATTAGTCACGGGCGCCAGGACCTGCCTGCTTCGACGCACCTGCTTTTCTGCGATTCACGGCCTTCTAGGTCGGATTTCGGGAGGATGAATCGCGGAAAAGCAGGTTGCTAGTCCTGAAGGACCCGCAGCAGTTCGTCGCGTACCCGGGTGGAGCGACGGGGGTTCCGGTCACCGACCACCGCCACCGTCAGCCCACCAGCCGAGGCCGTAGCCACGGTAGCGGCTGACCCGGCCTTAGCGCGGTCCGCGCGCACGCAGAAGGTGTGGCGACGTTCTGACTCGGCGACGATCATCTCGTTGACTACCGGATCATTGCTAGCCGCCAGCACATACCAGGCACCGTCCACATCCTCTGCTTGGGCGCCGCGCAGTTCGACTGTGATGGCTCCGGCTGTGGCCAACCGGCCTACCGCGATCCCCAGATTTGGGGAGACCACCCGAACCTTGGCGCCGGCTGCCAACAGCCTCGGGATCCGCCGGGCAGCTACCTGACCGCCACCGACGACCAGCACATCCCGACCTTCCAAATTGAGACTGGACAGGTATCCGGGGGCACCGTCGCCAACCCCTTCGACACCCAACTCGGCCTGGTAGCGATCGATGACCAGCTGCGCCAACTCGTCGCAATCCCCGACCACCTCGGCCACCCGCACCTCAACATCCGGGTTTTGCTCAGCCCAGGCCGCTACCTGCTCCAAATTCCAGGTCCGCAGTTTGCCGGGGAAGAGGAAATGAGGAGCCACAACGATCTGCTTGGCTCCGTTGGCCTTCGCAGCATGCAATGCCTCAGGGATAGAGGGTCGAGAAACCTGGATAAAACCGACGTGCATGCTGCCCAGCCCGGTTTCCTCCAGCAGGGTCCTAGCTAAGGCGTAGCGTTGCGCATTGGAGGCGGTCACCAGGGAACCGCGACCCACGAATACGCACGCGGTGTCCTTGGGACGCCACTGGCCCAGCGCATCCTGCAGGCGTTGCTTCATCGCAGCCAGTAATAGTGGGCTGTGCAGCAGCGACTGGGTGTATCTCACCCGGGCATCCCCCCGGCCTTCATCGATGGCCCGCGGAATGTCCTCGCGCACATGCTCCCCGGTGGCAAGCATCAATGGCACCAGTACGGCATCCACGTCGCCGCTGGGATCCCGATCCGCCAGGGCCTCAGCCACGGCCTCAGCAACGCTCGGTTCCGCCAATTCAATGAACCCCAGGCACACCTTCGTGTCCGGCAGCATACGTTGGATGCGATCAGCGACAGCCCGACAGGCAGCCACCCCCTCCGGGTCGCGTGATCCATGGGCCGCGATGATCAGCGGGGTGTCAGTGTGTGGTGTCGGCATGAGTCGTCTCCTGGGTGAAAGAGTCCATCCATTGGTAATCGCGGGGGGTGACGATCGCCATCTCGCCCCCGCCTGTTGGTACTGGTTTCGTGGTGGAGGATCCGACGATCACGACGGTGTGCATATCCACCCACTCGGGTTTGAATTCGGTGATGGGGGCCCATCTGATTCGTTGCTGGGGCCGGAATGCCTCGTGGACCGCGATCACCGGCACTGTGTCGGGGCGGTGACGGCCAAGGATCTCCAAGGCCCGAGGCAGATGCATGGTTCGTTTCCGGGAGCGAGGGTTGTACAGCACCGTGACGAAATCCCCGAGGGCCGCGGCCTCAAGCCGCTGCTCGATGACCTGCCATGGGGTATGCAAATCCGACAGCGAAATCGTGACGTGATCATGGCCCAGTGGGGCGCCCAACAGCGCCGAGGCCGCTAATTCGGCTGTGACCCCAGGTATCACTGAAACGTCGATGCCTTCAGTGCCTAACTCCAAGGTGGGGGAGGCCATGGCGTAGATCGCTGGATCCCCCGAACAGACGAAGGCGACGGCATCACCTTGCCGGGCCCGCTCGATCGCATAGGCGATCCGGTCCGCCTCCCCACCCATCTTGGTGGCGTAGACCTCGGCGTGGGGGCTGACGAGGTCGCGAATCTGACGGACATAGGGGATATATCCCACAACGCAGTTAGCGGTTTCGATGGCCTGCTTCGCCATTGGGGTCAGTAAATCTCGATGCCCAGGCCCCAATCCGACTACGCGTAGCTGTCCTCGAACTGGTAGCCGACCGACGGCGCAGGTCGCGTCGGTGATCTTGTGTTTGGGCACGATGAGTTCGGCGCCGTGGGCGATCACCGAGGCCTCGCTGACACTGGGTGTACCAACCTCCGCCTCGACCCGCGGCGACGGGGTTGGCACCTCAATGGCGGCCAACTCCTCGGCGTCATAGCAGACGAATGGAACCCCAAGCTGTTTCGCCAGCCGTTTCAGCCCACCCTCGCGGGCTTTCGCATCGACACTGGTTATCGCCGCTACCGAATGAATAGCTAGTCCGGCCTGAGCCAAGGTGGCTTCAAGGTGTTGCCTGAGGATCTGCTCCGATGTGCCACGGTTACATCCCATCCCCACGATCAGCGACGGCGGATACAGCACGACCCGCGGCAGCTGCGTCGGCTCCAGTTGATCGATATCCCGGTCAGTGACCACGATCAACGCGTGGGCCTGGTCGGTGGCCAGATCCGCTGAGACATTTTCCGGCATCGACGGCAGCGGCCAGGGCAGGTCGCGAATCACCTTGACCGGGTGGCCATCCAGCATGGCCCCGGTTACTGCTGCGACATCGCCGCTATGGCGCCACCCAAGGGTATCTAGGGCCGGGATACCCAGCGAATCGGTGGCAGTGGTCACCACAGCGGTGGCCCCCAGCCCCTCCGCCAAGGTGGTGGCTAATTCATTGGCGCCACCGACATGGCCGCCGATCAGCGGCACGACGAAACGGCCACCCTGATCAATGACCACCACTCCCGGGTCGGTTTTCTTCGATCCGAGGAGGGGCGCCAGGATGCGAGCGGTGGCGCCCAAAGCCAGGTGAGAGATCACCAGGTCGCATTCCTCGAAGGCTTGGGGGAGCCCTTGGGTAGTGGGCCCATCGTAGATGCGGGTGTCACCGATCAGTTTCGTAATCCGCTGGGCTCGTTCCCGGGAGGCTGCCGAATTCACCACCTGGCCGATGACTAGGGACTCAGCGGCCGCGGTGCGTTGGAGGGCTACCTCCGCGACTGCGATCTGAGCTGGCCGGGTGGTATCGACCGGAGTTTCATCCCAGTCCTGGTCGGGATGGCGTTCCAGAACCAACACCACATTGGGGTGGCTGACATCGTCGAGGATGCCGAGTTCGTCCGCGGTGAGGATACGGACCCGCTCGTCGGTTTCCCCAAGCCGCTCCGCCAGCACGAAAACCCGCCCCAGATCCGCCAAGGGTTCACTGAGCTGGGATAGGGGTTGGCGCGGATCGGTCATCACCGCGACCTTCGAGTAGCGGCGAGCCGCCGCCAAAGCAGGGGCGACGGGGCGGCCGTGGATGGAGACTGTCACCGCATCATCCCAGGGCAAGCCAACCCGGGCGAAGGCCTCAGCCACCGAGGATGCCTTGGTGATGACCCGCGGCCGCAGCCCCGCCGAGCGTAGTTTCCGCACCACCCCAAACCACAGCGGATCCCCGGAGGCCAGAACCACCACGTCGGTGTCCTCAGGAAGTTCCTGGATCTGCTGCACCGCAGCGGTGAGGGCCCCGAGCCCGATCCGTTTGTCTTCGGCTACCGCTAACTCGTCGAGGTGACGTCGCCCGCCGACGACAACATCGGCTTTCGCGACGGCGTCGCGCAGTTCTGGGCTGGGGGCACCGAGATGTCCGTAAACCGTGATCACTGTTGGCCTTTCAGGGTGTATGCGGTGGCGCCGTCGGCACGTAGGGTTTCAGCCGCGGTCTCGTCGGCATCGCGGTAGCCGTGACGGAACCCAGGGTGGTAGAGGTGGGAACGTTTCGCGGCTCGACCTTCGGCAAGGGCGGGCCCTACTAGCACCACAGTGTGCTTCCACAGCTTGTGTTCCTTCATGGTGGCAGATAGCTCCCGCAACGGCACCCGCCATAGCTGCTCATCGGGCCAGGTCACTCGGTAGCCGATGATGCATGGGGTTTCAGGATCGTAGCCGCCCTTCAGCAAGGCATCTTGGAGTTGCTTGTTGCGGGCTGCTGATAGGTAGATCGCCATCGTTGTGCCGTGGGCGGCGAAGGCGCGGATGTTCTCCTTGGGAGGCATTGGGGTGCGTCCCCCCTCAAGCCGGGTCAAAATCAGCGATTGCGCCACTTCTGGAAGGGTGATCTCAACATCCAGCCGGGCAGCGGTGGCGGAGAAGGCTGAGATCCCTGGGATCGTCTCGGTGGGGATCCCCAGCTGGGCGCACAGATCCCGCTGCTCCGCCGTCGCCCCGTAAATATCGGGGTCGCCGGTGTGGACGCGGGCCACCAGCAGCTGTTCGTCGCGGGCCCGGGTATACAGCGGGACGAGTTCTTCCAGCGGGATAGATGCCGAGTCGATGATCTCCGCATCGGGTTTGTGATTGGCGATGATCCCAGGGTGGACGAGCGAGGATGCCCAGATGATGATGTCTGCCTGGGCGATGACCCGGGAGCCGCGGATCGTGATGAGATCGTCGGCACCTGGCCCAGCCCCAACGAAAACCACAAGCCCCTTGGGGGATAGCCTCAATCCGCTCATATTCTTCCTCCAGTAGTAGACCGCTTCGGGGCGGCCAGGACTGTGCTGAAATAGGGGGCTCGTCGCCCAACCTCGGACAATGGCACGATGTTTTCGCTTGGCAATCCCAGATCTACGCCAACGACCGCATCGTCGAGGCGCCCCTGCTGGTCTAGGGCCGTACGTAGCTGGTCGATCTCGCGGCCACTTTTGTAGATCACTACCGCATCGGAGCTATCGCAGACCCGGGCTAGGGCTTCTTCGCCGACGGTCCACGGCACCAGGGACAGGATTTCTTGACCCTCCACCAGCGGGATTCGGCTGGTGGCTGCCAACGCCTGCATGGCAGTGATCCCGGGAATAACCTCGACGCTGACCTGAAGCTGCTGGGTGACCAGATCGCTGAGGTAGGAGAAGGTGGAGAACACCGATGGATCCCCAACTGTGGCGAAAGCTACCACTCGACTGCCCGAGTTGAAGGCCGTCACTGCCTCGGCTGCGGATAGCTCCCAGGCCCGGGTTCGTTGGGTGCCAACGCCGCGTCGCTCAGCCATAGCGAAGGGGATTCGACGGATGCGCTCCCGGCTGTCGGCAAGATGATGCAGCACGATCTGTTCCGCACGACCAACACCCTGGGAACGGGTTTCAGTGCTGGGCACCAGGATCACATCGGCAGCTTCTAGGGCACGTAAGGCCTTGACTGTGATCAGTTCGGGGTCTCCTGGGCCCACACCGACGCCGATGAGGACGCGTTCAGCACTCATGCAGTCTCCTTCGCCTAATCCCATCGTCGATGAGCTCCGCCAGGACGAGCTGGCGTGGTTGGACCGGCTGATGGGCACTCGTGGCTCATCACCCTAGCCCTGCCCATGTGGCGGGTAACGACGGGGTCGGCCAAGGCGACTTCCCATTCAGGGCTGGTCGAGGTTTGGGGGTTTCTGGCTCGTGGTGGTCAGGGATGAAGCTGGCTGGGGCGGTGTCGTCAGCGGCTCTATCCGCTTACCCGTCGTGGCTGGTCGGGTCTGAGGGATGCTGCGTCGTGGCGGCCAGGGATGAGACCGGCTGGGGCGGTGTCGTCAGCGGCTCGATCTGCTGGGTGAGTGGGGTAGCGCTGAGACCACTCGGGGTGACCACTAGGCTGAGGGCCGTGACCCACGACTACATTCGAACCGGCGCTGAGATCTATGCCAGGTCCTTTGAAATCATCCGCGAGGAGTCGAACCTGGAGCGTTTCCCCGATGATGTTGAGTTTGTCGCGGTGCGCATGATCCACGCTGCAGCTGACCCGGCCATTGCCGATAGCATCGCCTTCAGCCCTGGTGTGGCCCGGACTGGGTTGGCTGCGTTGGAGGCGGGCGCCCCCATTCTGTGTGATTCTTCGATGGTGGCCTCTGGGATCATCCGGAGTCGGCTGCCGGAACACACCCAGATCGTGTGCCACATCAAAGATCCCCGGTTGGCTGAATTGGCCCAGCAGCGTAATTCCACGAAGGCCGCGGCGGCCGTCGATTTATGGCACCAAGAGGGGTTGCTCGACGGCGGAATCGTCGCCATTGGGAACGCTCCCACCGCGCTATTTCGGGTGTTGGAAATCATGAAAGAAACCGGGGCTCGGCCGGCCGCTATCGTCGGTATTCCAGTTGGTTTCGTTGGGGCTGCGGAGTCAAAGGATGCCCTGGTTGCGGATCCCTGCGGTGCTGAGTACATCACGGTGCTGGGGCGTCGTGGCGGATCTGCGATGACGGTGGCCGCGGTTAACGCCATCGCGAGTCGCGCTGAGACCACCAATGACCGAAGCTGACCGGACGTTGGCGGCTGAATCGCGACAAGCCTTACGGCCGCGGGGTCGTGCCGCTCAGCTTGAGCGGTCTCAGCTGCGGCCAGGGTGGACCACTGGGGCCTGTGCCTGTGCTGCCGCGACGAGCGCCTTCGTTGCGCTCCATACTGGCGAGTTTCCCGACCCGGTAGAGATTGTCCTGCCTGGTCAGCGACGTGTTTGCTTTGCGCTTACCCAGTCTCGGCTAGGCGAGGCAGGCGCGATGGCGGCGGTCACTAAGGACGCTGGCGACGATCCGGATGTCACCCACGGCGCGATTATTCGAGCCACCGTCGATTTCCACGATGGTGACGGCATTGAGTTTGTGGGTGGGGAAGGTGTCGGATCGGTGACCTTGCCGGGGTTGCCAATGCCGGTGGGTGAGCCGGCTATCAACCCAGTTCCACGGCAATATATTGCCGATAATATTGCTGCTGCGGCGAAGCAACTAGGGGTGGCGCCCTCGGCGCGGATCACTATCTCCATCGACGATGGGGAGCGAATCGCGACAAAGACGTGGAATTCCCGGATTGGGGTTATCGGTGGGCTGAGTGTACTGGGAACTACTGGGGTGGTGGTGCCCTATTCCTGTTCAGCCTGGATTGCCTCGATTCATCGCGGGATCGATGTCGCGGTGGCTGTTGGCGCCGATCATGCCGCCGCCTGTACCGGGTCTACCTCGGAGCGGGTAGCGGAGCAGCTTTATCCCGGTATTGAACTGCTGGATATGGGGGATTTTGCTGGGGCGGTGCTGAAATATATAAAGAAACATCCGATCCCGAAGCTCAGCATTGTCGGTGGGGTGGCAAAGCTGTCTAAGTTGGCTGCTGGATTCATGGATCTTCATTCCCATCGCACCCAGATTCAACCGGGGTATTTACGTGACTTAGTTGCCGAGGCGGGGGCTTCTGCTGGATTGCAGGAGGAAATTGCTGAGACCAGCACCGTCGCCCATGCCGTCACCTTGGCGGCCCGCGAGGGCATCGACCTAGCTGCCCTCATCGCCCAGCAGGCTCGGTTGGAAGCGTTGGCCGTGGTGGCTGGAGCACCGGTTGAGGTAGAGGTCGTCGTCATCGACCGGGCGGGAGAAATCCTGGCGCGAGCCAGTTTCTGACCTGCGATATCGATGCAGATGACCTTCAGTCTTGTGCATCGCGAACCTGGCTGAGCCGTCAAACAGACTCGGGTCCTTGAGCGCCTAGGAAATCACCGCCACTGCATCGGGCCGACGATATCCATCGGAGCTGAGGCTGAGCATTATCGCTTTGAACATGGCGATGCAGAGATCTGCTCAACACTGTCCCCGAACTGGAATAAAGGAGGGGTGAATCGGGGCCGACGTCAGTTCGGCAGGCGCCGGATCGGGGTGGCTGGAGGCATATTCTCCTTCCGATCTCCTACCGTATTGCCATTATTGAGGGCCACGGGCGTTTCAGGATGGTCTGAATTCTCATCATTGAGGTCTGTTCATCCTGCTTCGTGCGCACCGACTGAAAGCCGTTGCGATGAATAATCAGCGCGATAGGGATGGTGTCGCACTTCACGGGCGATGATCCGAGAATGGCTCACCGTTTGGTGTCGGCGGTTAGGGCTGAATCGAGCACGGGCCGTATGGCGTTGATTGTCTCGGCGAGATAGCCCTTTTTGACGCGACGAAGGGCCTCGGTGATGGCCTGCCCTTGCCCCCGCCAGTTGTGTTGGGTTAGCAGTGGCGGCAGATCCTGCCAGGCGTAGAGGCCATCGTGGTCGCGGAGGATCCGGGCCAGCTCATCGAGGAGGTCGGCTGGTGGTTGGGTGCTGGGTACCAGTGCGAGTGCAGTTTGGATGGCTTGGATGCTGGCGTCATCGTCGTCGTGGTCAGCTGCGGTGAGGAGGCGTAGGGCCAGTTCGGGTCGGGGAGTCACCTGGTCGACCAGGTCGTGCACGCTCCACAGATCTGCGACTGCGTCGTCGTCGAGGATCAGGCGGTCGACGAAGGCGTCGGCGGACTCGAAACGTGGGACCGGCGGCGGGTCATCGTGGACGTAGACGAAGACCAGACCTTCGAGTGGTCCGTGGTCGTAAACCCCGGCGTAGTTAGATTCGTCGTCGTACCACAGCAGCGGGCCCAATCCCACCTGATCCTCGAATTCGGCGTCGCGTTCCTCAGGTTCTAGCGGCCGAATCAGCGATTCGACCGGGGAGTTGGCGCGCCATTGCCGGTGACGGTTCACAGCAGCTTCCCACTGGGTCATCAGGCCTCCAAACGTTTCGTATTCGGCTGAAGGTCCAGGATGTCATGACCTGGGGATGGGGGTACATCAGGCAGGATGCCTAGGGTGCATCGAGCAGATTCTCATGGTGGAGTGTGCAGGGTCTGCGCTGCACCCTGCGCGCAGACATCCGCTCACAGCCTCACCACGGAAACTCCGGCAGGCCCAGGTCCCAGCGCCCCGGCAGCGAGAACCCTCATCTCGGTATCCCGCTGCGGCCACAGCGCGACAACATTGGCCGCGCCCACTGCCGGGGTCATCGTGCGAGCGGCGAGCTCCTGGTCGGCGACGGTGATATCGAGGAGTTCACCACAGGATTCCTCGACGCCCGCGATGATCCGGCATCGACGATCCGCGTCGGTGAAGGCCGCCACATCCGAGTACCATCCGTGGCTGAGTTGGTGGGTGGCGAGTGGCTGGCCAGCGTCGGGATCCCAAACGGTGAGGGCAGCCGCGCCAATGGATGCCATGGAACCTTGAGCGGTAACCAGAAGGGGACCGTCAGTTGGGCTCTGCCATGAGGCCAGGTGTGTGGCGTCATCAATGTTGTGGGTGAGGGGGTCGGTCACTCTGCCTGCGGTGGGATCCCACAACCGGATGGTGGCATCCGAGCCACTCGTAGCAAACCTGGGCAGCCCATCACGGGTGTGGTAGGCGACGATCCGGAACACGTAGCCATCGTGGAGATTGGGGATCCGATGAACCTCAGAAAGGGTCTCAGGGTCCCAGACGATAAGGCTGTCGCCAGCCGTCACCAGCCGCTGCTCGCCGTCCACCTGGTAGTAGCACAGACAGGACGCGGGAACGTTCCCGATCTGATTCACCAGTGAACCATCGTCGATGTCCCATAGCTGCAGGGCAGCGTCGCTGGTGGTGATCAGAGCGCTGATCCCGGGGATCACGAGCATGTCTGAGATTCCTGATGCCGGAAGCTCGAAGACCTTCCGGCCATGGTCGAGATCCCAGCAGTCCACGCGACCATCGCACAGAAACACCACACGGGGCCGCCCCGTGCGGTCGAGATAGACCCGCATAGCCTCCGGTGTCGCCTCGATCATCTCGGCATTATGCCATTGGGTCATCATGGCTCCCGGATATGAGTGTTCCCTCGTGTTCTGTCAGCTTTACCCAGTTGTGGCTGGGCGAGGGGCTTTTGGCGACTGCCCAGGGTGAGGTCAGTGTTACTGATATATGGGACTGGCGCGATCCCTAGCAGTGCGCAGATCCGGTTGGTTGAGGCCATATAGCCCTTGGTTATGCTTTCCGGCGTGCAGGAAGTGGACTCGCGCACCAGATTGATGCGGCTCAACATGGTCACCATCGCCCGCCTCGGAGCGGTCTATCTGCCTGCCGTCGGTCGGCGTGCGCCTCGGGACGAACAACAGTCTCAGATGGCCCGCCAGGCGCTCAAGGCGCTGGGCTATGTGCTGACCCGGGAGTCTGCTCACGCCATCCGCGACGCCGAGGATGCCTGGATCGTGACCCAAGCCGCCGCCGCGCTGCTTGGGGCTAATGGCACAGTCAACGACCTGCCCTTCTACATCAATTTCCCGACGCAAGTCCAGGAACTAACCATCGAGGAGTTGAACGCTAACGCTTTGCTGCACTACCTAGGCGATGCCTTGGGAGTGCGGCTGGTGCCCCACTACAAGGCTCAGCCCCGCGGCGAATCCGAGGGAGGAAAGCGCGTCGCCCTCACCCTAACCACAGCAGCCCAGCTGCGTGGGTTGGCCCTGGACCTGTTTCTGCAAGGTCAGCCCTATTCGGCAGGTGACCAGGCAGATCTCCTTGCGCTGGCGGAGTTCGTGCCTCAGCAAGCGCCACCGATTGAGGTCAAGGAGAACCTCGCCTTCCTCGCCGCCGCCTTCGCGCACCTGGACTTCTCATCGTCGTTCGCCCACGCCACCGATGTGCTGCGCTATGCCTGTGCCCTCAGTGACGGGGACGTCAGTTTGGCTGAGCCAACCAGATTCCGCAGCTTTACCCGCGCTGAGCGTCGCAAGTTGCTGGCCCTGCTGGAACGCGTCGGCCGGATCGAAGAACTCATCCGCCATCGGGAACGCTGGAAGCGGCTTGCGCGCCAGCTGCGGCCCAGCGACTACGCCAACCGCTACCCAAGGGCCGATGCGTTGCTGCGGCAGATCGCTCAATCCCAGGTGCCACCCACCTACCAGTCGGGAGTGGAGGCAGCGCTAGCGGCGCGGGACCTCCCGGCCGCGCTGGAACTGTTGGGGCAGCGTCCCGGCGAACTCGCCCGTCGGCTCAATCAGCTCCTAGGCCTGGCTGGGGATCAACCACAACCCGTGGTGGCGGCGTTCTCGGCAGCTGCGCACCAGGTAGCGACACCGGTGCTGGTGCAGCTGTGGAATTATCTCGCCTCCCCGGGGCCGGACGTGCTGCCGCAGCGGGTGGTCCGAGTCAAGAGCGGGAAGACCGCCGTCATCGACAACCCGCGCCGTCCCCGCGACATCGATGGGTTGCTGCTGTCCAGCGTGGAGGAGGCGTTACGGGGCCGCGCGAACCTCGGATCCGTGTGGCTGGACCGCGACCTATTCAGCCGATACGCGGTGCCGCTGGCGGTTCGCTCGGCATCGGCTGGGCTCAGGGCTGTTGGTCGGGGTTCCCGCTTGCCGCTGCCTCAGGCCGATACGGTCCGCTTCTTCCTTCATTGGCGTGACCTTCCCAACGAGGACCGAGTGGACCTGGACCTGTCTAATTTCCTGGTCTCCGAGGATTTCGCTCGCACGGCGGAAGTGGCCTATTACCGACTCAAGGGGCGTGGCATCACCCACTCCGGTGACTTCACCTCGGCCCCTGATGGGGCGGCCGAGTACATCGACGTGCACATCCCGATGATGCAGCAGGAGGGTTGGCGTTACCTCGTGGCCACGGTCCACTCCTTCACAGGGCAGTCCCTAGTGGACGTGCCGCAATGCTGGACCGGGATGATGAGCCGAGCCCAGGCCGCTAAGGGCAAAACCTACGACCCTGCTACGGTCACAGACCGGATGAGTCTGACCAGCCCGGCTAGGGCGTCCGCGCCGTTTGTGGTTGACCTGGCCACCCGGGAGTTGCTGTGGTGGGATTCCCCATTTCCGGTGCGGGCGGATCGCCTCATCAACCTGGATTCGACGGCGACCGCGAATATGGTGCACCTGAAACACCTAGTGCTCGCCCCGGTCATGATGCTGGATCGGCTCGTGGAACTGCTGACGAACTCCTGGGCCGATAGCCCCGCCCGCGCGGATGTGGTTTTTGCGGATCCGCAAACCCATCGCGGCGCCATCGCCCCATGGCACCAGGAACGGATCCTCGCCCTGCTGGCAGGTGGTTGATTTGCCTGAGCGCGTCGCGCTCTGCATCGAGCCGCTGCCATGACGCCTTCTCAGACCGGTCGAATTCTGGCAATAGGGTGAAGGACATCCACCCGGAACATGCCTCGGCCGACGCCAGCGATCAAACGCTGAAAAGATTGAGAAGCCCAACATTCTTACTTTAGGCGCCAGGCAAACCTATTCTGAATATCGGTTTAATAGTCCAATGGTTGGCGACGGAGAAATATGTAGATTATGAAGCTGGTCAATACGGAGATTATTCTAAGCCAAGTCAATGCGCGAGACGGAATCTTCATTGATTTCGTAAATCAAGATTATAAGGAGTCTTCTCTAACTTTCATTGGGGATGTGAAGGGCGAATTGCTTGGACTGCCCGAAGGGTATAGGCGATTCCTACTGGTATTTTCTGTGGTAAGTTACTATAGTTGTGTAGACTTAGACTTTAGCGAGGTTGATGCCCAGTCGGTGTCAAATTTCAACATAATTCAAGATTCGGAATATATTCGACTTAATCAATTAATTGGGTTCAATCACTATTACTTATCCTCTTATGATTATGCCTATGAAATTATCGCCAAAGAAGTGAATTTCCAATTCAATAGTCCTAAAGAATGAGTGTTGCTCGGTGCCGTTGACCAACCGGTATCTCCCTGTCCGCTGCGCAAGCACGGTTGTCCGGTAGGGCTCCTGTTACCACTCGGATACTCCCACCAGCAGGTGGCCAGTGGTGGGGTGGGCGTCGACGTCGATGATCCAGGTTTCATCGGGTGGGGTGATCAGCCATTGGGTTTTGCCGGAGGTGGGGTCGATGCCGCGAACAGCCTCGGAGTCCTGGCCAATCAGGGTAGTCCCGTCCCGGCTTAAGAGGGCCCGCCCCCTTTCCGCATTCCACTCTGCTTGGTGGCTGGAGAGCAGCTCTGCGGTGGCGATGTCCCACAGTGTCGCGTAGCTGTCGCTGGTAACCACGAGAAGGCGTGAGGAGTCGCGGCTGAACGCCAACCCTTTCACCCAGAATGCCTGCCTGGGGAAACCAGCTTCCGGCAGGTTCAAGGTGTGTTTCAGGTGCCCGGTTGTGGGGTCCCATAACCGGACGGAGGTGTCGTCATGTCCGCTGGCCAGGAGTGTTCCGTCGTGATTCCAGGTCAGCAGCAAAGGCGCGGAATCGAAGCCGGTCGCCTGCCACAGCAGGGTTCCGGTCGCGTCAATGAAGTGGAGGGTGTTGTGTTCATCGTCATCGACAATATCGAATTCAGCGACGACGAGCCGTGTGCCGTCAGGGTGCCAGGAAATGGCATGGGGCAGGCCGGTGGGCTCCATCAGCGTCCGAACATCGTCGGTGGCTAGGTCAACAAGCAGCACCTGGCCCTTCAAAGTGGAGACCGCTAGCAGGTTGTCGTTGGGATGCCATGACAGGCAGTTGAGGGATCCCTGGGATTTCGGCAGTTGTGCGGCGACAGCACCTGTTGCGGTATCGACGATGGTGAGGGTGGGTTGGTCTTTGCGCCACTCTAGGGCGTTGTCGCCTGCTTCGATGGCTAGCCACCGTCCCGTGGGTGAATAGTCCAGTTCCGCGCGTTTCCAGCAGTCGTCGGCGGGGACGTCGAGGGTGAGTCGCCATAGTTCTTCGTGGTTGGGGGTGTGGGCTGCGATGTCTGGGCCATCACTGGTAGCGAACTGGGTCCCGTGGGGGGTGCCACCGCACTCGATCGCTGGTGAGGGTGTCAAAACTGGGTGTGCTGTGCATTGGTGTTATCTCGTGATGAGGAAGACGAACTGGGGTTCAGGGGCTTCTGGTTGGGTGTCGGCGACGTAGCCGATGCCATCTAGGCAGAGGTTGGCGATGGCCACCCAGTCGTCCTCTATCTGGTCAGAGTCGGCTGCGTGGGCCTTCAGTTCTTCAGGGGATTCAGTTACTTGAAGGAATGAATCCAATTGCAGCACCACACGTGACTCGTCTGTGATTTCGATCGGTAACTCAGCGGCGTCGGTCCAATACGGCAGGCCGCCTGCCTTGGTTTGCAACTCTGGGTTGAAGTCATGGGGGTAACCCACATGGTCGGGGAGGTCGAAGAAGTCGGAACTGTAGAACTTCGGTTCTAGATCGGGGCTGAGGCCGTCATCGTCGCTGCGCCAGTGCGTGACCCACAGCTCGGTCAGGACTATGGTCGCCTCGGGTGCTGGAGTGACCTGGTCAACTGGTGCTTTGATGAGGAAGCAAGCGTTGGTGCCAGCGTCGGGATCCCAGAAGCTGCAGACATTTTCGCCCTCGCATTTGAAGATGTAGAGGCTGTGGTCGGCGGGGATTCGAGGTAGCTGGGGGCCCGCGCCGAACTGGGCAAGAAAACTCATCGGCTGGCCACATTCCACGCAACTGGGCCAGCGCTCAGCCGGGAAACCAATGGGCAGCCCACCCACCTTGGCGAGGCTGGTGGGGTTCCGATCACCAGGCGGATGAATCGACCATACGGGATAGTGATTCAACACCGGGCCAGCATACTGGCCGCCGCCGGACACATATTGTGGCCACAACCTGATGCAACTACGTACCCCAAGGTGTGCAGCGCGAGATCCACTCAGGTGCCGTAGCCAAACCGATGCAGCCCATTGTCTGGGTGCGGTGCTGAGCCATGCCGATCGTAGAATTCGGGCATGTGTGATGCGCAGGCTAGCGCGGCCAAGCGTCCAGAAGGCGATGGCCCAGATTCGGGTGACCGAGGCCTTGAAAGCCAAGCTGCGGCGATCCCAACCGCCTTCCTCGAGCGGTTGGATTGGCTTCGGGATCGCCTGGCGGTTGGGCTATTCACCGTGGGTGCTGCCTTGGCGCTGGTGCCCTTCGCGTTTTGGAATCTGACGACGAGCACCGGACCTGTCGTCAGTGAGCAGAGCCTTTGGCTGGCGGTGACGCCGGGAGTGCTGGGCGGTGCTCTCTTCGCGTGCCACTTGTGGGTGCGTGGGGACCAGCGACCCTTCGCCTTCTCCTACAGGGGATTTAGCTGGATCGACTTTATTGCGCTGCCGTTGCTGTACCTGTGTTTCCGGGGGCCTGGGTTTGCGGTGCTGGCGGAGAGGGTGCCGCTGGCGGGGGTGTTGCTGGGTGTGGGGGCTGGCTTGGTTGCGACGTCGATTTGGTTGCTGCCGCAACGTCGCGGAAGCGGCGGCGCCCGGCGCGGCCGGTGGTGGCGCGCCGGCGTGAATGCTGCCTTGGTGTTACCGCTGGCGGTGGGAACCTGGGTGGCGGGAGCGAACCTGGTGTGGGAACGCGCGTTGGCCGACGAGGCGGTGGTACTGGGCGACGGTCTGGAGTTCCGCGTCACATCCTATCCCGGC
Organism: Arachnia sp.; assembly: GCA_041855345.1. Taxonomy (GTDB): domain Bacteria; phylum Actinomycetota; class Actinomycetes; order Propionibacteriales; family Propionibacteriaceae; genus Arachnia. The sequence goes on from JBHAEB010000073.1 coordinate 56,859, forward strand.
GGCACCTGGCGCACTGAGTACGAAGCCAACTCCGGACACGGGCTTGGCTACCTAAGTAGTCCTCGCTGGGTGGCCACGGCCTACGGGCCTGCTGGGGTGTCGGCCCATCGGTACAAGAAGGAGCTGACTGGTACCGCCGCGACCTTGGCGCTCCTGAACGCCGCCGACGGCACGGTTCGTTGGCGCGCCGGGATCCCCGGCGGCGAAGTCGACGAGTTCGCCCTGCAGGAAGAACCCAGCTATGGCGATGGCCTCGCCGCCGTCGATCCCGAAGGTCGTCTGCTAGCGGTGAAACTTCCCGCCAGCTACTGGGCGGGCCAGGACGAAGAGGCGGTGGTGGTCGTGTTCGACGCCGACACGGGAGCTGTAGTACGGCGCGTGCGGGTGCGCGGTGAAGTCCTTCACATCGCCCTGACTGCCGACACGCTCGGTGTCCAGGTCAGGACAGGTGCGGCCCCTGGGGCGCGGCTGCTGGTCTTCGACTTCCTGGCCAGGGACGCCGGGGACGAGCCAATCTTGGAGCTTGCCGAGGCGGGTTGGCTCGTCGGGTCCACTCGCGACGCGCTGCTGCTCGGCGAGCGGGTCGGCCGAGAGGGGGGCACGGTGACTCAAGTTGATCCAAGGACGGGTGAGGAACTGGTCACCATCGATCAGGTGACGAAGGTGCACCCGGGAGGCTGGGTGGAGCGGCTCACTCCGGCCCCCGAGGAGAATTACGGATCTGACGAATCCCGCGAGTTGCTGAACGTCGACACCGGATCCAGGGTGGATATCTCTGGGATGGACACGTCCCTGCTGCTGGGGCCGGAGGGTTACGTGGTTGGACTCTATAGCGCCGTCGAGCGAAATGAGCGAGTGAAGGACCCCGCAATGCTTGGCGCGATCAAACTCGACGAGGAGACCCCGGCGATCACATCGGCGGTGCCCTACCTGACGCAGGGACCTGATGACATTCAGCTAGTGGAGAAACCATGAGGAGCGCGATCCTAAGGGGTGTTCGGTGGGCGGCGGCGCTACTGCTGATCGGGCTGATCGGCGCGATGTGGCAGTACCGAGAGGAAGCCATGTGGCCGTCGGGGTTCCTGGGTCTATTGCTGGCCGTGGCGTGTTGGCTCATGGGCCGCTCCAAGGCGACGCCAAGTCGCGCGATCATTGCTGCAACGTGGTTGGGGGTGTTTCTCACCGCCGCTTGGTGGCTGCCTGGCTGGGTCCTGCTAGCGCGGTTGGGTCTGCCGGATATGTCGGCGCTGCTTTGCTGGGTCTCGTGCATTCCCCTCTCGCTGATCCTGACGGGAGACCTCTTGGTCCGCCGTTGGCGCGGTGTCGAGGAGAAGCCGCCGAATGCGCTGCGGTGGCAGGCGGCTGGGTCGGTGGCCGCCATAGTGGTCGTTGTAGTCCCGATGGTGGTGCTGTCGGCGGTGGTTCCCAGGCCGTTGACCCGATCCGCTCATGCTGTTCCGGCGCTCGAGATGCCCCGCTCTGTGGCGGGGGAGGTGACCTGGAGCCTCGAACTAGACCAGACGGTATTCGACGTGGTGCCTGGCGTCGCCGGCCCGATACTGGTCACCGACGCCGAGGTCAAGGCGCTCCATGGCGGCGACGGTTCGACCCTGTGGTCCTATCGCATCGAGCAGCGAATCCCGGAGTCACCCATAGGTAAGGGGACTCGCTACGCCTTGACCAGCCCAGACCGGAGACGAGTGCTGTTCCTCGTTGAGTTCAGCGACCTCACCCAGGCGGTCATTTTGGATACGGCCACGGGAGCAACGATCGCCCGGACGTTCGTGCAACCCACGGACAGGGTTCAGCTGACCAACCGCGTGGCCTTGGTGGGTCACCGTGCCTTGTCCCTAGCGAACGGGAGGGAGGTGTGGTCACTCGATGAGCCCGCGAGCACCGGCTACACCGGCACCGCTGGGCGGAACACGCTCATCCTCGAGCGGGTATGTGACGGGGATAGCGGCAGCGATTTGTTGACGTCGTGCACGTTGACGTTGGCGGACGACGAGGATCCCACGAGGACCCGCACCCTGGAAGGCGTGGTGAAGCGGGAGGGTGAGCCCGGGCCGGTGCTGGCTGATGGCTGGGTGGTGCGGCACAAGGACGGCGCCTATGTCCCTGTCGCTGAACGCTCACCCGGCGAGCCAGGCGTGGACGGCGGAGAGATGGAGGCCGTCAACATCGACTCGGTGACCGAATCGGTAACCGACGCCTTGCCGGCTGGTGTTGAGTCAGTCGACTTGGGCGTGATGGCCGAGCCTGACCCGTCGTCTGTTTCGCTACTGGCGATGCGGGAGGCCATCGACCCCGACGCGAAATCCACGCCAGACGTGGTGGCCGTGTTCGACCCAGCGACGCGGAAGACCACACCGGTGATTTGGACTGGTGACCTAGCCGATGTGTATCGATGGAATCTGTCCCCGGATGACTGGGTGGGGGCGTGGCCCACATCCGATGTGGGGTTTGCCTACAAGGGGATCGTCAATGACGGTGACGGGGTGGAGTTGACCCGCACGGACGGATCGTCCCCCATTGGGATTGAGCTAGACCCGGAACTGACCAGGAGCGGACACTATCCCAAGAAGGCGGCAACTGTCGCGGCGCCGGGCGGAATCGTTGTCTGGGTGAATCTCTCAGATGCAGAGCGCGAAGCAGGCAGCGTGGTTTACGGGCTGCGCTGACCGTCCCATCAAGGTCTGCACGGGCTGCGCTCGGTTGTGTCATCGCAGGTGGCCACGGCATCCACGGTGGGGCGTGGTACCGCGATGTCTAGTCTTCACGGAGTGGGGGCTTTGCGTTAGATATATTACGACTTGATTCGGTCGTTGCCGACAATCATCTTCACCCCGTAGATGCGATGTTCAAGTCCCCTGCTCGCCCGAATTTAGGTGACCCTATCAAAGAGGAAGGGCCAGTGTATGGATACTCTGAAGAGAGTGCCGTTCTCGACAACTATGAAGAGTAGAATCAGAGTAGCTGTATTCAAGAGGAGATTGCTTTTACTGAGGTGGCTTCCACAAGGGCTATTATGCAGTCTTTGGCGGATTCGGTAACCCTAAAGAGTTTTCGACACGGATAGCTTTCTAGATGAATCGAGACAGGGACGGAAGGTGGAACCGCTCATTAGTGGACTCGGCGTTGCGGTCCATGCGGTTGTTGACGCGAGGTGGGTGCTGTAGAGGTGCAGGCCCTCGTCGGAATGGGAGTTGAGTAAAGTGAATATCTTGGAAAAACAAGTAAATGACGAAATTGAGGGCACTTTTTGCTACGATCTGTTCGAGAACTCGTTATTCAACCCCGGGTCACTCTACGATTTACTGTCCGAGTTGCCCACTATTCCCCGAACATCAAAGTCGTCACAGATAGTGAAATGGATCATTTCGGGCGTGGACTTATGTTTCACGAGCCATCATGACCACAATGATTTATCCCAAATAAAGAATTACTCCCCGGAAATTGATGATATCTGGAAAGAGTGCAAACAGATTCTAGAGGAGCATATCATGCAATAAGCTGTGCGACTTACGACGTAGTTATTATCACGACGGTCATGGAGGGCCGCCTGAAATAACTGGTAGCACAACCAGATGCACTGACCGAAGTGAAAGGTAAAGTGGAAGTAGCTGTTGGGCACGCACCCCGAAACTCATCTCTTTATATTATTAAGGAATACGTCAAATGATGGTGCAATCGTCATGACGAACCCATCATGGTATAAGACGCACAGGGAGTCATCGCGAGGATTAAAGCACAGGAAACCTGAATCTTGAAGGCCTATAGCGAACATATTTCGGACGATTTGTTCATCAAAGTAGTCTGGTTCATTAAAGTCAATGGCTATTTCGTCGGCAATATGTAATGGTATTTGACAATTTTGGCCGTCCGAGAAAGTGCTCTCTAAAAGCATTTCCTTTCCCCATATATCATAAAAGATTCCCTCCTCGGCATTTTCGTAGTTTTCTGAGTTAAATAACGCTTGGGTAACCCCATCTTCATTCTCATCCAAGAAATCTGTATAAGACTTTGGAAGCCGATTCCTCTGAAATGGCTCGCTCATGGCATCATCCTTAGGTTGTGATTTCGATTACGTTTAGCTGCAGACGCTCTTCTATGCGCTACTTTAAGACTTTACATGCCTGCTGTTCCTTGTATCAGTACTGTTTCCCAAATTGTTATAACTCTGATTCGGTGCGCCTTCCTTGCGGAGTGATGTCCTACCAGTATGCTCAACGGCAAGGGGATTAGGCCGTAAATACTATACCAATTCATTGGTTGCTTGTAATTTACATGAATAGGGATGTTCCACCACTTGACACTAAGTATCGTCGATATAGGCCAACCAGCCATACTGCAGGAAGGGAGTGGGTGGCGCGCGGCAGCCGGTGCGGGCGGGGCGGCTCACAGACGTAAGACGCCATAACCGCCACGCAGAACTTGCTGCTTTTGCTGGTGATTGAATCGATGGGCATGATGAGGCGTTGAGTTGAAATGCATAATGGATGTTACTGTATGCGCGTTGCCGACATGTGCGTGACGCATCTAGTATGCAGTTATGCAGGTCGCAGCTCGCTATTTTGTGTGAATGAGTGAATTAGGGAAGAAGCATCAGACGTTTCGTGCAAGTATGTTTGAATTTTATACATGCAATTGTTGCGAGTAAATTTTACTTCTATGCTATCCTCCTTGTTTTCAAAGGTGACAGCACTGTCAAATATAACCCACTCGGCATCGTCGATGAAAATTGATGCTTCTTCTAGTAGCTGATATTCATGATGGCCATGTAGAATATTAAGTATATGCGAGTCAAGGCGTGATTCATCATTAACCCAATAGGTTCTAAATATGATAATATCATCAGCATCTTGCTTGTGTGCCGCAAAGGTTGGTAGAGGTTCATCTCCTAGAATGATGGTTTGTATGTCCTCTACAGATAATACGGATAGATAGTCCTGCTGAGAGCAGGCTAAAGAATAATGCTCTTCTGGTTGTAAATCTACGCAGCCCTGCCATATACCGGCACGTGCTTTTGGCAGCATCACTAATGGACCGCCATAAGTTCCAATGATATGTGTTTTCAAAGAATTCATTATCGAACCCTCACGTATTAAGTATTGAAATTTCAGCTAGCTGAAGTTACCGCAAAGACTACAGGGCGGTGTCGTAGGGTCGTTTCAACAGTGCTTGTCGGAGGTGCGGTTGTTGGTGCGGCGTGTGTTGACGGTTCAGGACCGGGCGGGGAACGCTCAGGGGTGAAGGGGGTTTGCGGCTGGTGCCGGATCGTGCGTGATAGCTGCCAGCACCCGTCATGCCGCACTCACTCGGGCAACCACCAAGGACGATGCCCCTTCGTTTCATCCTCATTCCCCCGTAGGAACCACGACGCTAACGGGACAATCCGTGACTACCTACCCCAAGGCACCCAGAACACCACAGTGCTACCACAAACGCCATCGCTGAAGAACTCGACTCGACCTCCCCAAACATCCCTAGGATGACTCATCCCTCGCGAATACTACGAACGCCTCATCGATGCCTCCACCGCGTGACACCAAGAGCTTTTATAGATAGCTAGAGTAATTCATAGTAATTTCCGCTTTCAAAAAGGCTAAGAAATTTTCTGCATATATCTCATGGCTATCTGTAGAAAAATCGAAGCGATAAACTTCTTCGCCTGCCTTGTTATTTAAGATCTTGAAGTAGAAGAATCCTATATCGCTCACTTCTAGAAAGAAGAGCTTGTCATGATTGTCTACGTCGTAGTCAACATTCCAGCTATAGGTGTAGAAGATATCCTGGTCTGCTTCATCTCTATACTCAGGGGGGAATACTGTTTTAACGAGTTCTCCCCATAGTATTATAGAGTCGTAATTTCGAATAAACCATCGGTAGTGCTTGGGTAATGTTAGATTGAATTCCGACTCCCCAGCTTGAATCCAGCTCTCATCGATGGAGGTATTTGGGCCACATATAGAATTCGGTAGTCTATCGATCATTTCAGTTATTTGCTGAGTTAATTGAGTATCCATAAAGATCTCCAGTCTTAAATGGCGTGGTCTTCCGGAATCTTGCGATTTTTCTTTTCAATATTCCGGCCGATAATCATGAAATTTGCCAAATAGTATTGATGCGGTTCCATTGCTATTGCTTCTAGAACTCGGGAAACGTGGGGCGGTGTCATTGGGTCGTGGAGACAGGCTGGTGTTAAGTCGTGGAAGCCACGAGTAGTTGTTCGAAGGGGGTCGTGGGTGTCGATTTTGGCGGCAGGCGTGGGGGTAGTTGCTCAAGCTCTTCAGCGATTGCGGCAAGGTTGGGTCGGTGGCCGAGGCGATCGGGGGGTCTTTGGGTAGTCGGGGGATCGGCTGGTTGGTGTTCTCGTGCGCCGTGTTCCCATGGAGAGTAGGGGTGGGCGAAGCGCACCGTTAGTTTGGCTGCTGGGGCGTCGCTGCCGTATCCGCTCTGCTGCACCAGTTCCTCGCATGGGTTGTCGTAGTAGGCGATCAGTTTATGGTTGAACCCCTCTCGGCGGTCAGGCGGTCGTGCACGTTGTGCTTGAAACGGTAGCGGGCAGCGTTTTCGTTGGCGAGGGGGTAGAGAGTCGGTGGGGTCGTTGGGATAGCCGAAGGCGTGGGCCAGCGCATTGGTACGGTGCATGGACAGGCCGTCAAAGCCCGATCGGTATTCGGCATGGCGGCGCCCCCGGTAAAGGGGGTAGCCTTGGCACTGACCCGGCCATGGGTGCGCTTCCTTCTCATTCTTTAGGTAAGAACCCCTAGCGCATCTGCTCCCCGGGTCGCTTCATGTCGAGTCCATGCCCGTCCGAGGCCCGCGTGTGAATATGTCGGCCGCACTGTCTCGACGTCAAAGCTTTAGTACCGCGCCAGGGAGATCCTCGCCCTGAAGCTCCGACTGCAGACCCGTCGAGGGGAGATTTCAGCGTGGAACTCTCCGGGTCGCTGCACGAGTGTGGCTGACTCGACCGGAACTCGCCCATGGGCCCGCGCCAGTTCGGCTACCGGGGACTCCGGCATCGTGTGATCGGGTGCAATTCGATGGAGGAGCCCATGACAACGACGTTGAAGACGACACTCACCTTGATCCGGCACGCGCAGGTGCCCGCGAACCTGCGTCGCATCCTGGAGAGCCGGATCCCCGGCCCCAGCGTCACCGAGCACGGGCAACGGCAAGCGGTCGAGCTCGTTGAACAGTTGCGGGAACGCCCGCTGGATGGGATCGCGGTGTCGACCATGATTAGGACCGCGGAGACGGCGCGTCCCCTAGCGGAGGACCGCGGCCTTGATCCCCTGGTGCTGGGCGGACTGCGGGAAATCAGCGTCGGCGATCTCCAAGGTCGGGCCGACGACGAGGCCCGCGCCACGTTCTGGGACATCGTGCACGCCTGGCCCGACGGCGACGACCAGTTGCGCGTGCCCGGCGGTGAGACCGGGGCCAAGTTCTACGACCGATTCGACGCTGCCATCCAGGACTGCCTGCAGCGCGGCTGGCGCCAGCCCTTTTGGTCAGCCACCAGGCGGCGATCCAGGCCTGGGCGCGACGCCAAACAGGCCTCACGTGCCAGTGGATGCGTCAGTATTCGCTGCCCAACCTGGGCCTGGTTGAATTGGTGGGCAACCCAGACACTGGTTGGGAGCTGACCCGTGGGTGTGAGGTTCCGATCTCGGACTGACGGCAGCGTTGATCAATAGGAGCGAGATGCGCCAGGGCTGTTTGCTATGTCTGGTTAGCCCTGCGGTCTGGATCGGATTGCGGAAATTGACCGAAACACCGGGCAGGAGTTGGCGTCGGTCTATGCTCGGCTCGTTAGGGAAACCGGAGGTGGCTATCTCGCAATGGTAAAGCGAAACCGGGCAGAATGGCTGCTCTTCGAGGCTGACATCCTAGATATTGACCTCTTGGACTGGGGGGATATTCAACTGGTTGTGCAAGTTGCGTGGGACGAATTCGGTGAAGACGTGTTCCCTGTGCACGATGTCAAGGTCCTGCGCTTTCGACGGGTTCGCGAGTTCCGCTGCACGTACCCTCCCGATGGCCAAAGCCCGGTGGCTGAGACCAAGGTGTTGAGTGTGTCCAGCGCCAACGTCGCGCAGCGAGCCAAAGGGTGTGACGTCGAGATCGCCATTGCTGGTGGAGGGGGTATTTCGCTGGCCTGTCAGTCGTGCGAAGTTGAAGAGCTTAGTGACGATCGAAGAAGGCGTTACCTGGCTCATCGCAATTGAGGGTATATGGCTGGCTGGGTTGGTAACTATCGGTCACCTCCTGGCCGCTTTCGCTGGGCACCGCGCTAAGGTATCCGGTGGTGTCAAGGCGTGGAAGCAACATGGGGTTGGCTGGCTAGGAGGCGGGCGAAGGCTTCGGTGGGGGTGAGGAACCCGAGTCGGCGGCGGGGTCGGTTGTTGATCTCTTCGGCGATGACGCCTGTGGTAGGGCTGGTGGTCGGGGATCACGGTGCCCTTAGAACAGGTGTTCCTGGTAGAGCCGGTTCGTGTTCTCGTTGCCGGGGTCTCTTGGCAGGGTGAGTGAGGGTCTGCGAAGTAGACCGGCATGCTCGCGGGGCAGGGAAATCCTCGCGTGCTGGGCCATGTCACTGCCTTGGTCCCATGTCAGCAACTGTTTTCATCATCTCAGGCAGCTCGTTGAAGAACTCGATGACCGTGTCCGCGGTGGACTCGGCATGCTTCGAGGGTAGGGCGAGCAGGCCGGTGAACCTCATCGGTTCCACCAGCGTCGCCGCGCACGAGGTGCCGTTCCTACCTGATGATCAGGTCACCTTCCCA
>JBHAEB010000074.1:0-18843 GCA_041855345.1 Arachnia sp.
ACGTCCAGGTTCTGCGCATGGTCCAGTCCGGCCGCCGACACGACGGATAGCGCCTCGGGGACCCGCAGCAGACCCAGCAGCCGCAGCGCCTCCTTCTTCGCCGTGATCTTCGCGGGCCGCGTCAGAACCGGCTCCAGCGCCGCAGCCGCCTTAGCCGGCTCGATCCGCAACGCCAGGCTACGGGCCGCATACAGGGCGACATGCGCGTGGTCGGTATTGGCGTGGGCCGCCAGCGTAGTCAACGCCGCCTCCGCGTCGTCGACGAAGGCCAGCGCCTCCAGCGCAGCCTCCCGCACCGATGCGTGCTTCGAGGCCAGGTGTACCGCGAGTTGCAGGGCGGTGACCCCGGGCAGCCTGCCCAGGGCGAGCAGGATTTGGCGGCGCTGGTGGGTGGGAGTGGAAGACTTGCCGAGCTTGCCCTCCAGCAGCCTCGCGTAGGCGTCGACGTGCTCGGGTAGCCAGCCCGCGAAGGGCCCGTCCAGGATGGGCAGCCACCGCGTTCTGCCTCGCCTGAGACGCCCGGTCACCGGGCCGAAGAACACCTCAACCAGGTCTTGGCGTTTGTGGCAGACGGCGCGGGCCACCACATCCGTCGTGATGAAGGACCGGTCCCGCTCCAGCAGCCGCCCCACGCGCTCCGCCCTGGTGGCCGGGTCGGTCAGCCACACCTGGGCCGCCAGCTGTGCATTGCCGTTGGTGGGGGCGGCCAACCCAAGCTCGGCGACCCGATCCAGCACAGGCTGACCCCAGCCAGAGCGATACAACGCTCGCGACAGCAGGCCAAGCAGGGTGTAGTCATCTCGCTTCGCCGCCGCGATGAGCTGCGGCTCCAATGCCGTCAGCAGCGTGGCGGCCGCCTTCCGATCCAGCCTGATGCGCCACGGGACACAGTGGTAATGGGCGTCCTTCGCCAGGGCCTCAAGCAGCGACGCCGCCCGCTCGTCGACGCGCCGCTGCCCAGCTGCATACTCCACCAGCCCCCACGCAATCCGCTGCAAGGCCGCCAGCGTGCCCCAAGACGCGTCGCGGGCATCCAGACAGGCTCGGGTGAGTCGCTCCAGGGGAGCCAGGTCTTGTCTGGCAAGGACGGCGACGGGAATATTCGAGATTTCACGCACCACCGCAAGCTTCACCGGATCCTGCTCGCGAACGATCTCGTCGCAGAGCCCGAGCGCCCGGGTCAGCTCCTCATCGTCGCGGCTGTGCCCGGCGGAGGCCACCAGGGCCACGAGCGCGGCGGCCCGCTCCTCGGCGTCGGTGGCGTGCCGCCGAGGCAGAGCCACGCTGCGCGCCTCCTCGGGGTGAAGGTAGCCCGCCACCACCAGTTGCCGCATCGGGACTGCCTGACTAGGCAGTGCGGCCATCCGACGCGCCTCGGCCTCGCGCACCTGGCGGGGCAGCGCGCTGAGCAGCCGATCGCTCCAAACGCGCGTCGCCGTGCCGATGCCCACCAACACATCCCTAAACAGCGCCCCTCGTTCGCTGGGCGGCAGCGCCTCCAGGACCGCTGCCAACTCCTCGTCGCGCTGGATATAGGGTCGGGCGAAGGCGACCCGTACCTCGTGGCTGACATCCGGCAGGGCGCGACGCAGATTGCGCACCAATTGCCATCCGCGGCCACCCCGCTCGAATCCGGCCAACGGGGCTCTGGCCAGTAGGGCGACGGTGGTTTCGGGATCGTGGCGCAGTAGGCGCCCGAGGTGTGGCTTCAGGCCGGGTGGGATCACGCGGCTGGGGCCATGGTCGGTCAGGAGCCGCAGCACCTCGTCGGGATCGTGTAGCACCAGATGCTTCAGAGCCGGGGAGGCCCATTCCCACCCGGTGTCGCGGACCGACGGCGCCTCGCCGGTCACCCGGCGCCGCAACTCGTCGAGCACCTGCGACGGATGGTGCCGGGCGAGCCGGGCCACCTTGCCCACCAGGTCCGCGAGGTCGGGCAGGTGGGCGGCCACATCGTCAGCTGCGGCCCCCACCAACAGTCGAGCCCGCTCCCAGTCGCTTAGCTCCAGCTGCAGCAGACGAGCCGTGAGATCTGTCCGATGCTCCCGCGCGAGCCGAGCGGCCAGACGTCGTCGATCCGATAAGGGCATCGTCAGATAGCGCTCAGGCGTAGTGTCATCTAGCGGCAGGATCTCGCCGACGCGGATCCGCACAGCCGCGCTGGGGTGGGCGGCGAGCCGACGCAGCCTGGGCAGATCACCCATCGCACGAGCTACCTCCACCACCATCCGGGCGTGATAAGCCGACTCGGCTTCCAACTCGTCCAAGGCGGCGGGCAGCCCCGGGTCCGCACGGTGTTCCAGCGCCCACCGGACCAGGGCTTGGACCCTGGGGCCATGCGGCAGATTGCGGAACTCGTCGGTGAACTGGGCGGGGGTACGCATGCGGTCAACCTAGCCGAGGCGCGTCATCCCCGTCGAGTCCCCTCCGCTGCGCCAAAGCACCCTTACTGTACATGCTGTCTATATACAGGTAGGAGTGAGCGTGGACATCGTCTTGTCGAATACCTCAGGCCAGCCGATCTACGCGCAGATCGAGGACCAGATCCGGGCCGCGATCCTGCGCGGCGAATTGACCGAGGACCAAGCCCCGCCGTCCATCCGCGTTTTGGCCCGAGACCTGCGCGTCTCTGTGATTACAACCACCCGCGCGTATGCCGAACTCGTGGCCAGTGGCCTGGTGGCCAACGTACCGGGCAAGGGTTACTACGTGCTCCCCCGCGACGCCAAGCTCGTGCGCGAGCAGGTGCGTCGGGAAATCGAGACCACTTCGCCGCCGGCGTCTCCGCCGCCCGCCTAGCGGCCATCGCCGACGACGAGCTGCACTCAATCCTCGAACTCAGCCTCAATCAGGAGGATCGCCATGCCTGAGCACCCATTCGAACTGCGCGGTGCCATGAAACGCTACCGGGACTTCACCCTCGGCCCGATCAACCTGACCGTCCCCCGCGGCTACATCATGGGGCTGATTGGCGCCAACGGTGCCGGCAAGACCACCGCCATCAAGGCCGCCCTTGGCGCCATCCGGCTCGACGACGGCGAGGCCAGCACCATCGACAAGTGCCGCGTCGGTGTCGTCTTGGACCGGCCCTGTTGGAACCCGGCCTGGCGAGCACGAGACCTGGAGCGACTCCTCTCGCCGTTATACCCCACATGGGACCGTGCGCGGTTCGCGGGTTTGCTTTAAAGATGAAGGCACCGATACCGGCCTTAGTTCCAGGGCCCTCGGCACCCCTCATGCTCGACCTGCCTAGAGTTACCAGCTCCGACCCGCCGCTGAGATCCGTGGTTGGTGTTGTCACCAACTGCCAAAGTGTTGTCACTTTGGGCGAAGGTGTAGTCAATGAGTCCTTTTCCCTAGCGGAACCAAACGCAGACTATTTACGGTCTCAGCTATGACTATCGCTCGTGAAGCCCAAGCCCTTGCCTTGGCAACCTTTGACGCCGTCCAGGGAGCCCGCCCGCTACATCAACTACGGCCGCATCTCAGTTCACGTGCCTTCCAACAACTCGTCGCTTACCGGGACACCCCAACATTTCGGGTGCGCTCCGCCGGCAGACTGCGGCTCTGCGGCCCCAACAACAGCAGCCTCGAAGCGACCGGAACTCTCTTGGTGCAGCAGCGCTGGTTCGCCTGTACCCTACGCCTCGATTGGCTAGCCCGGTGGATCTGTTCTGATCTCCGGGTGGTCGGATTTCCCGCCTAGCGATGGTCGCCAGGTGCCCCGCGCTGTTGCCGCTGGCTGCGGACTGCCCTGCCCTGATCCCAACAGGCCGCCCCCTGTTATTGCCTGGCTCTTCCACCCGTCACGTAACGAAACCGGCACCTCGAACACCAGCTAGAACCGTGATTCACTGGCATCCGGCCCGGGGCAACTAGGACCGCTGCCAGGGCAGTGGCAGTGCACCTCTGCTGCTGTCCCTGCTCCACGTCCAGACAGCAGGGACAAGCTCACTATCGCTTCTTCTTCGCTGCCTTGCGACGGGCTGCCCGATTGCCGCCAGTTGCCGCAGGCCGAGCAGGCTGACGTGATCCTGGCTTTGAAACGGTGGCCTGTCCGCTTTCATCTGGTGCGGAATAGGTCAAGTTCTCCACCTTTTTGCCTCCCAGCCCCTTAGCCAAGGGCGTTGCCTTGGCGGTTTGTTCGGCAGTCCCTGCCTTGTCAGCAACGGCCTGGGCCTTGGCAACCACGTCGTCAACCTTGCCCTCAGCATCGGTGACCACACCGACGCTCACCGGCTCAGGGTTGACCTGGAGGTTGAACAGCATCCCAACTGCTTGCTCGAAAGAGGCCTCGCGCATGGCGACGAACATGTCGCCACCCTCGCGCTGGTATTCCACCAATGGATCGCGCTGAGCCATCGCGCGAAGTCCGATACCTTCACGCAGGTAGTCCATCTCGTAGAGGTGCTCTCGCCAATTGCGATCCACCACAGACAGCACCACCTGGCGCTCCAATTCCCGCATCGTTTCGGAGGTGAGTTCCTCCTCGCGACGGTCATAGGCGGCGGTGACGTCCTGGGCAAACAGCTCCACCAGCTCTTCCTGGGTGGGGATCTCCTCCTCCAACTCGTGCTGATCCAGGCCCACGGGATAGAGGGTGCGTAACTCGTTGAACAGCATCTCGAAATCCCAGTCTTCGGGAACCCCGACGGTGTGTTGCCGCACCACCGCGCTGACAACTTCTGCGGCACGATCCCGCAGTTGCTCAGACAGATCCTCACCTTCAAGGACGCGTCGACGATCCCGGTAGATGACATGCCGTTGCCGGTTCATCACATCGTCGTACTTGAGCACGTTCTTGCGCATCTCGAAGTTCTGGCTTTCGACCTGCTTCTGCGCGGATTCGATGGCGTTACTGACCATCTTCGATTCGATGGGCACGTCATCGGGGACCTTCAACATCATGAGGGCCCCCTCCAGCCGTTCAGGACCGAAGCGACGCATCAAGTCATCGGATAGCGATAGGTAGAAGCGGGACTCCCCTGGATCGCCTTGACGACCAGAACGTCCACGCAGCTGATTGTCGATGCGCCGAGATTCGTGTCGCTCCGAACCGATGACATATAGGCCACCGGCCGCTACGACCTCGTCGTGCTCACTAGCAACCTGCTCCTCCAAGGCCTTGAGCGTATCTGGCCATTGGGCCTCGTATTCTTCAGCGTGATCGACTGGATCTAGCCCCTGCTTGCGGAGCTGTAGATCAGCTAGGAATTCAGGATTGCCACCGAGCATGATGTCGGTACCTCGACCAGCCATATTGGTGGAGACGGTTACCGCTCCCTTCCGGCCAGCCTGGGCGACGACAGCTGCTTCCCGGGCATGTTGCTTGGCATTGAGCACCTCATGTGGGATTCCGGCCCGCTTGAGTAGCTGCGACAGCGCCTCAGATTTAGCCACTGTCGCGGTGCCTAACAGCACAGGCTGTCCCTTGGCATGTCGCTCCACCACGTCCTCGATAATCGCAGCGAATTTCGCGTCCTCGGTGCGGTAGATCTTGTCGCGATGATCGATGCGGATCATCGGCTTATTGGTGGGAATCGGGATGACACCGAGGCCGTAGATCTTTTGGAACTCAGCTTCCTCGGTTTTGGCGGTACCAGTCATCCCAGCCAGCTTGTCGTACATGCGGAAGAAGTTCTGCAATGTGACGGTAGCCAGGGTCTGGTATTCGTCCTTGATCTTGACGCCTTCTTTAGCCTCCAAAGCCTGGTGTAGGCCCTCGTTATAGCGGCGTCCTGCCAGGGTGCGGCCAGTGTGTTCGTCGACGATGAGGATCTCATCACCCATGACGACGTAGTCTTTGTCCCGTTTGAAGAGCTCTTTGGCCTTAATGGCGTTGTTGAGGTAGCTGATCAGCGGAGTATTGGCGGACTCGTACAGGTTGTCGATCCCCAACCGGTCCTCAACCATCTCGATGCCAGAGGCACCAATCGCGATAGTGCGTTTTTTCTCATCGACTTCGTAGTCGACCTCACGCTTCATTGAACGAACCAGCCGAGCGAAAACCGGGTACCACTCGTGGGTGTCTTGGGCCGGGCCAGAGATGATCAACGGGGTTCGTGCCTCGTCGACCAGGATCGAGTCAACCTCATCGACGATGGCGAAATGATGACCGCGCTGCACCAAATCATCGCTGTTGAGCGCCATATTGTCGCGTAGATAGTCGAAACCAAATTCGTTATTGGTGCCATAGGTGATATCGGCCGCGTAGGCAATCCGACGCTCGGCCGGAGTCATGCTGGCCAGGATCACACCGACGCTCATTCCGAGGAAATGATGGATGCGGCCCATCTGCTCGGACTGATACTGAGCCAAATAGTCGTTGGTGGTCACGATGTGAACACCTTTACCCGTGAAGGCGTTCAGGTAGGACGGGAGGGTTCCCACCAGGGTCTTGCCTTCACCGGTCTTCATCTCGGCGATGTTGCCCCAGTGGAGTGCCGCTCCCCCCATGATCTGGACATCGAAGTGCCGCTTGTTCAGCACCCGCACGCTGGCCTCTCGGACCGTCGCGAAGGCTTCAGGCATCAGCCGGTCGAGGGATTCACCGTCGGCTACGCGCTGCCGAAACAGATCCGTCTGCTCCCTCAATTCGGCATCCGACATGGCTTGGAAGTCCTCTTCGATCAGATTCACCTGATCGGCAACCTTGGTTAGCTTCCTCAGCTGAGAGCCCGAGCCGAGGTTGCTCAGGAAATCCATGAATCCCACTGTCGATCCTAACGTTGACTCCGGTGCCGAGAGCGCACCAATGACCATCTTAGAGGCGAGCACAACTGTTGGGACAAATAGCTGGCGGTGTTTCCCGCCACGACGAGGAACACCGCCAGCTACGCCATGTGTAGCATCTCGCCTCAATCCCGCGCTGGGTAGCGGCTCTAGGGTGAAGTGATAGCTGACGACGGTACCGCTGCTGGATCGGCCGTTAGTCTCATGTGGTCAGCTGTTCTCAGAGCCCTGCTACCTAGGGTGAGTGAGACGAAACAGCACTAGGGGTTCACATTCAGGTGAATCACCCCGTAGTTATAGGCCTTGCGCCGGTAAACCACCGAGGGACGGCCGGTCGCGGCATCTTGGTAGAGGAAGAAGTCATGCCCCACCAGTTCCATCTCGTCGAGGGCCTGAGCCAAGGTCAATGGGGTCGCTTCGAATTCCTTGACCCGCACCACGAGCGGACCATCCCCATCGACCACCAACCCAGCGACCTCGTAGGAAGAACTAGGTTCTGGTGTGTCTTCCCCGGGATCCGGGACTGGGGCTACCGCGGTGGGATCTCCGGCTACATCCGAGGCGCGCAGACCGCGGTGAGTCTTGCGGCGATCAGCTGCCTTACGTAGCTGTACCTTGAGCCGGTCAAAGGCCTGCTCGAAGGCGAGGGCCTTGTCATTTGCCTTGGACTCGGCCCGAACCACTGGGCCTTTGCTTCGGAGCGTGATCTGGACTTCGACAGCGTCGTCGGGGTTGCGGGTGCCATCGGAAGCGGAGAACTCCACCTCCACACGAATCACTCGGTCTCGAAGCCGTTCCACGCCTGCTAGACGTTCGTACACGGTTTCTTTGAGTTCCGGGCTAATAGTGCAGTGCCGACCGGTGACGATGATGTCCATGTCTCCTCCTGGGCTAGATAAACCACGACGCCAGCGCCAGACCCTTTCGGGACTGGTCGAACTGGCGTCTTCCATGGATCAACGGTACTCCCCTGAACAACACGTGGTGGAGAATTTCATGATTCAGTCAGCCTATTTGCATCCCCAATCACGGCTGCCGCTACCACCTGTACACCCTGCAGTCGAAGCGCCTCGGCTGCTGCTTTAAGGGTGGCGCCGGTGGTGATGACGTCATCGACCAACAGCGCCCGATACGGCCGAGATCGGACTCGAAAATCAGCAGCCCCCAGCATGATCCTGGCCTGACGATCCGCTCCTCGCTGGCTGTTCCCAGGCAATCGGCGCAACGCAGGTGCCCAGGGCAGCTTCGTCAAGCGTGCGCAGTGGCGGGTCAGGGTGGCGGCATGGTCAATGCCGCGGCTACGGACCTTCTGGGGGCGGGAGGGCATCGGAACCAAGGTGACATCACCCAGACCGTGGGCGACGATGGCGTTGCTGAGTAGTCGCGCCAACAGCCCCGACAGCGACCAGGCACCCTCGTCTTTGAAGGCGATGATGAGCGAGGCGATCTCGGGACGATAGGGCTGTGCCGCCCGAACGGGAAAGTCAAGACCTCTCCGCGTGGTCACATGGGCATCTCGGGTCAATAGAGTTTCACGGCATTCACGGCAGCAACCCAGACCAGGGGCTTGACACACCCGGCAGCGAGCCCCGAGCAGCAGTTCAGCGGCCGTTTCCCAGATTCGAGCACACACACCACTATGGGCAGCTTCTGGGATCAATCACCACTTTCCACACAGTGAGTTAGCCGGGATAGCTGATCCACGACATGGTCGCCGTTGCGATCCGCCAGGTGTCATTGGGCTGATACAACAACACCGAGTTCTCCGCGGTTCGAACCGCTAATGCATCCCCTCCCGGTCGAGGCAGAGCGGTGATCGCAACGGGGTCTACAAATACCGGGCCCAGATCATCAACCTGCGAACCATCCACCCTAGCGACGTAGACAGATGAGCTGCTGGCTCCATTCGCGATGAGGGCCACATCTAGTTCTCCGGTCCAATCCAGCGCGGTGAACCCATCAAGAGTGACGCTGGCGGGGTGGTTGAGCTTGACTTCACGCCACCCGGTGACCTGGTAGTTCTGGTTGACCACGGCGGTCCCGAAGATCCGAGTTCCATCACGTTCCAGGATCGCGGCCATTCTCACGCCAGCAGCGTCCAGGGAAAATTCGAGTAGCTGACCCGGCAGATTGGTGACGTCTACGGTGGCGATGCCGCCCTGTGAAGAGACGCTGAGTACCCGGGACTGGCCGTCGGCTGCCTGGCCTTGGAGCCACACCCGATTGTGAGCGAATTGCAACGAATTCGCAGCAACCAATCCGGTGTCAACCACCACCGGTTCACCACCGAGGGGACCGATCCGCAACTGCACCGGACTGCCAGTCGTGGTCGCGATCAGGGTGCCATCTAAGGACACCGCGGTCATCTCCACTGCTGTAGCGTCAGCTCCGATGGTGACGAACTCGTCTTCGGTGTTGAGCTGTCCTGCTCGGGATCCTTGGACTCCGTATAAGGATGCGCTGCCGGCCCTCGATAGCGGCTGGAATCCCTGCTGGGAGGACAGTTCAAGCTGCTGCTGCTCATTTTGTCCTGGCAATGGATAAATTTTCCCATCGACAGTGATCTGTAATGCAGTGACTCGGCTGATCGCGGACATTGACCACAACAGTTGTGCGCCCAATTCTCGTCGGGCATCGTCTCCAAGATCCTCATCGAGCCCAGCGAGATCTACAGTGACCAGTCCTGCCGCGTCCACATTTGCCCCTGCAGGGCCGAGACTCACACCGTCGGGGATGGCGCTGCGTACGGCACCCGAGAGGGCTTGGCTGGGGCCAGCCAGCTGAGCTGCGATGATCCGGGCTGGGGTGAGTTCCGAGTGCGGGATATGCAGCACATCGGCGATGACAGCTTGGCCTTGGTTGGCCACGAAGTACGACTTCGCGGTGGAGTAGGCACGGGCAAACATGTATCCCGAGATCAAGACCCGATCCGGTGGTGTTGAGATCCGCCACTGCCCCTGCTCTTGGATCAACCCGAAATCATGCTCGAGCTGTTCGTCGGCGACGCTGTAGCGACCAACACCGTCAATGATGCCCCGCTGCTCCCCCCGTAGGACCAAGTCTGGTTGCTGAACCCACCCTTCATAGACCACGGCACCTTGTCCGGGACTCCAGCTGTCCTGGGCTTCTTTGCTGAGATATTGCCTGGCCACGGCGTAGTTACCGACGGGGTCTGCCATCGCTTGCAGGAACCCTTCGACTATCCGGGCTGGAGACATCCCTTCGCGCGGTGGTTCTGGCGCAATCTGCACCCCCCGTCCGTCGTCGCTGATGGTGACTTCGGTGACTGGTCCTTCAGTGGGGATGTGGCTGCACGAGATCACACTGAGCAGTAACGCGATGACGAGGATCCGGCGCACGAGGCTCATGGCTTGCTCCTAGTGGCATCGACGGGAATGATCGGCAAGGGTGAGCTGGTCAACACCACTTCTGGATGTCGCGGCAAGGTCAATCGGAATTGAGCTCCCCTACCTGGACGTCCCCAGGCTGACAGCCAGCCGCGGTGGAGCCGCGCATCTTCCATAGAGATGGCCAAACCTAGGCCAGTACCTCCAGCTTTGCGGGCACGGGAGGGGTCGGCCCGCCAAAACCGATCGAAGACCCGTGCTGATGCTTCGGCTTCAAAGCCCACCCCGTGGTCACGCACAGTCACCGCCACTGCCTCCTCGTCGCTGGCTACCGTGATGTCGATAGGCAGGGCTTCCCCATGATCGATGGCGTTGGTCAATAGATTTCGCAGGATTCTGCGGATTCTGCGGGTATCGACCATGGCGGTCGCCTCTGGATCGCGGTGAAGCCGCAGTTCTATTCGTTGTGAGGTGGCGAAATCCCGCTGCGCCTCAACTTCTGCGGCGACGAGGGCATCGACATTGACCTCTTCCAGTTCCAATACCGCTGCTCCGGCGTCGAACCGGGAGATCTCCAGCAGATCAGCCAGCATCGAATCAAACCGATCAATCTGTGAGGACATAAGCTCGACGGTGCGTTCAGCCTGCGGGGCTAGCTCTTCTCGGTTGTCATAGAGAAGATCGGAGGCCATCTTGATGGTGGTCATTGGGGTTCGTAGCTCGTGGCTCACATCGCTGACGAAACGACGTTGAACTGTGGACAGCTCCTCCAGCTGTTGAATCCGCTGTTGAAGGTCAGCTGCCATCTCGTTCATCGACATCGCCAGCGAGGCAAGATCATCGGTGCCACGTACCGGCATCCGCTCATCGAGTTGACCCGAGGCCAACCTTCGGGCGGTTTGACTGGCTTTGCGAACTGGCCTGACCACCTGAACGGTGACTAAATAGGCGATGGCAGTTAACCCCAGCAGCAGCGCGGCCCCGGTTGAGTAGACCGCTCGCTGGATGCCGGCCAAAGCCGCCATCTCACTGGTCATCGGAAACAGGTAGTACACCGGGAACCGCTCCCCGTCCTCCTTCACCAAGGAGGCGCCGATCGCTAGTCCTGCCAGTGAGGTGCCGTCGGAATAGTGAATGCGGGTGGGGGCTAGATGCATACTCGTCGACTGGACCACGGCTTGACGCAGCGAGTCGGGAATTGAGTCCAGTTCAATCCCAGGACGGGAGTACAGCACCGATGCAGGACCTTCGATAATGACCGAGTATTGGGCAGCCTGGGCGCCGGCTAGCTCCACAAGTCGGCTGAGCTGCTCATAGGTGGCCATGCCCAGGGTTTCCTGGGAGAGCAACTGGTCTTGCATGAATTGGTGTATGCCCGCGGCTTCTTGGGCAGAGGCGATGCGTTTGGTGTCGACGATCCCGGCTGTTGCCTGCTGCAGCAGAATCACCCCAGCTAGCACCAACACCACACAGGATGCGACGAAGGTGGTGATGAGTACCCGCAGTGGTAGTGAGGACCACCACAACCGCAACAGGCCCGAATGTCGGCTACCAGGCTTGAGGTTCACCGGCTCGATATCCAATACCGCGAACCGTCACGACAATCTTCGGATGTTCGGGATCCTGCTCGACCTTGGAACGCAGCCGCTGCACGTGCACATTGACTAGCCGGGTGTCAGCGGCGTTGCGATAACCCCACACCTCGTCGAGAAGGGCTTCTCTGCTGAACACCTGTGATGGTCGTTTAGCCAGCGCCAACAACAGATCGAATTCCAAGGGCGTCAACGGCAAGGCGACGTTCCCGCGTTTGACGGTATGGGCAGCCGTTGAGATCACCAAATCGCCGATGGTCAACTGATCCGATCCTGGATCGACGCTCACCCGCCGTAACCGGGTGCGGATCCTCGCCAACAGTTCTTTAGTTTTGAAAGGTTTAGCGATGTAGTCGTCCGCGCCGGCTTGCAGCCCAGCGACCACATCGTCGGTCTCGGATTTCGCAGTGAGCATGACGATGGGCACACCGGATTCAGCACGCATCTCACGGCAAACCGTAACGCCGTCACGGCCGGGCAGCATGAGATCCAGCAACACCAGATCGGGTTTGGACTCACGCATAGCAGCCAAGGCCCCGGTTCCGGTGCCGCAGTGAGCTGTGTCGAAGCCTTCCTGGGCTAGCACGATCTGCAGCATCTCGGACAGCGCGGGGTCGTCGTCCACGATCAAAATCAAGGAACGGCTACGGTTGTTGTCCACGATGTACCTCCTGCCCCACCATGCTATCGACACTAGCTGGGTGGTCTCAGTTGTGTTTAGGGTGTTGCGTCCAGGCTGACCACAGGCCCGCCTCGCCACCAATGCGTTTGAGCACCCGACGCCACAGCTGTTCGGGGGTGGCGAACACCTCTTCGGCTAGCGCCTGGGTGCGGAACCATGAGCCCCTGAGGAGTTCAGAAACGAGTTGGCCAGCATCCCAACCGGATAGTCCAACGAAGATCCGCAATTGCACATAGGTGTCATGGACCAGCTCAATGGGAGTGCCTAAATCCAGGATGCCCACATCATCGAAGACACGTCGCCAACCAAGCGGCTCCTCGCCTGGATGACGAACCAGCGCGAGTCCGAGAGCTGCATGCTTCGAGACCGGTCCCCCCACGAAGAGTTGGGCTGGGGCGCTGAGGTAGGGGCGAAACTGGTCGAGTGGCGGCACAAAGTCAAGGGTGCTGGGTAGGTGAAGGCACACGCCCAGCGTCCCTTCCTGGTTGTGCTCCAAAATCAGCACAACGCTTCGATCGAAGAATCCTCCGCTCCCAGGCTCGGTGGCGATCAGGAGCTGACCCGCCGCTGGTTCACCCAGATTCATGTCTCCATTGTGTCCCACCGGGTTACGATGCACCTATGTCTTGGGTGAATCACGCGATCTTCTGGCACGTTTATCCACTTGGGATGGTGGGCGCCCCGATTCGCGATTCCGCTACCCCGGCTCCCCGGTTGCGGCGGTTGTTGGGATGGTTGGACTACGCCGTCGAGCTGGGATGCTCAGCCCTATTGCTGGGGCCAATCTTCTCCTCCCAAAGCCACGGCTATGACACCCTA
Source organism: Arachnia sp. (assembly GCA_041855345.1). GTDB lineage: Bacteria > Actinomycetota > Actinomycetes > Propionibacteriales > Propionibacteriaceae > Arachnia. Next base: position 13,173 of record JBHAEB010000074.1, read on the forward strand.
GACCTGTACCGCATCGATCCACGCCTCGGTGGCGACGAGGACTTCGACGAACTCATTGACCAATGCCGGCAGCGAGGGTTACGTGTGGTGCTCGATGGCGTGTTCAGTCACGTCGGGCGGGAACATCCGTTGTTGCGTGAAGCCCTTGAGTCCGGACCAGATTCCGCTGCTGCCGCGTTGTGGGATATCGATTGGCAACATCCTGACGGTCCCCACGCCCGTGTGTTTGAGGGTCATGAGTCACTCGTGCGTTTCAACCACAACAGTCCCAAGACCATAGATGTAGTGGTCGATGTGATGAACCACTGGCTTGCCAGGGGGGCTGCGGGTTGGCGCTTGGATGCCGCCTACTCGATCCCTACTGAGTTCTGGGCTGAGGTGACTCCCCGCGTCCGAGCCGCCCACCCGGATGTGTGGTTGCTGGGTGAGGTGCTGCATGGCGATTACGCCGAATTCGTCAGCGATTCAGGTATCGATTCGGTCACCCAATATGAGCTTTGGAAGGCCATGTGGTCCTCAATCAAAGACCGTAATCTGTTTGAGCTCGCCCATGCGTTGGGTCGACACAATGATTTTCTGGGCTCCTTCATTCCCAACACCTTCGTCGGCAACCATGATGTCACCCGCATTGCCAGTCAGGTTGGGGGGCCTGGCGCTGTTGTCGCCTTAGCGATCCTCATGACAGTCGGTGGTATTCCGTCGATCTACTATGGCGACGAGCAGGGCTACACCGGCGTCAAGCAAGAGTGTGTCGGCGGGGATGACGATATCCGTCCCGTCTTCCCCGACAGCCCCAGCGATTTCTCAAGCCTGGGAGCCGGCATCTACCGGGCTCACCAAGACCTCATCGGGTTGCGTCGCCGCCACCCATGGCTGCGCAGCGCCCACACTGAGATGCTGCACCTAACCAATGAGATAGCCACCTACCGGGTCAGTGAAGGTGAGCAGTCGCTGCTGGTTGACCTGGACCTGACCGACACACCGACGGCGACGATCCGAAGCGGCGACCAGGTGCTGTGGCGCAGCACCCCATAGCCGGTGGTGGTCAGGGACACGATGTGATCCGACAGGCCATCCCACCCGTTGCGGCATCGGGAAGCTGGTGGCTGGTTCTGAGCTTAGGCTTGTATCGGCTGGAATCGAATCGCTTCGTTGCGGCTCTGTGATGATGATCACGCCCTCGGCTCAGGCTTGGACCGGGTACTGGCGGCCATCTCGTTGCGGCTAGTTCGTCACCGCTGTCCTTGGCTCCCGCCCGATCCGCAGTCCCCAAAGCTGCCGTCGGGTTCGGGTTGATTGCTGACCAGGGCGGCCAGCACATGCTTACAGGGTCCGCGGTTTCCACCGTGTTCCAGGTGCCAGGTGCAGGTGCAGGTCGCCCCCTCCGATGGGGATTCAGGGTTGGGCCCAAGGGTGGTTTGGTACTGCGACTGTCCAGAGCGCACGATCCAGGCGCGTGGCTGGCCGGGTAGGGGCTCGAGGGCACCGGCAGCCACGAGTTTGCGAGCTGCTACCAGGCGGGGGTTGGCCTTATCAATCGCCTCAGGGTTGTCGGGCAGTTCCCGATGGAAGTACGCCTGATCATGAATATCCCAGCCGACGCGCCCGGAAGCCGCCAGCACCGCCAAGGCAGATTCGACCTGCTGTGGGTTGAGTGCTGCTTCCTGGGAAAGGCGCTGTATGTCAATGATTGGTTCAAAGGCCAGCAGCGCGGAGACTAGCGCCGCATCAGCTTTCACATCAGGGTGGGCGAGATCCACAAGAAGGGATCCCTCCCCAGAGTGCCCACGCCACGGCTCATCCGTGAGCCCGAGGGTAAGTCGCGCACCAGGTAGATCAATTGACACCATCGCTCCTGCGGCGACATCTAGCCCTGTGGGGGCAAAGAATGTCATGCCTTGAACGTGGGTGAGTAGTCGTTTAAGTGCACTCAACCGGTGCAAGCCGTTGATTCGAACGCTGCTGGGGCTAGGACGCATGGCAGTACGCACCATGCCCCCTTGGGCGCTCAGCCATCCCGATTTATTGGTATTTGTGGCCGGCGGCAAACTCGCCAAGAAGGCCCGCGCCCCTGCCTGAGGTACCCGGAAGATCTCGTGAAAATCTCGATGCATAGCGGCTGCATTGCCGAGTGCTCGAACCCACCGCTCAGGCATATCCACGGGACGCTCGATGGCGGTAGCTGCCAGGGTTGAGGCCACCAGACCTTCCACACCGACGTCTAGATGCAACAGCGTGGCAGCGGGCACAGCAGACAACATCGCCCGGGAGCGGGGACTCATATCGACGTTCGTGGTGCCTCGACCAATCTCTCCGCCGTCGAGGCCGGATTCGGCGATCTCCAGGCAGGCGTAGACCCCATTACAGGCGGAAAAACACTCTGCCCGCAGCCGGTCTCCGTGGGCAGACAAGATGGGGTCACGTTCGTTGGTGGGCACGTAGTTGAAGTAACGGGTGGCGGTGATCTCCGCTAACGCCACCAATCCCCTAGCCACCACCTGCGGGTACGTGGCGAAACCATGAAAGAAACTAGGAGACTCCACTTGACCGGCAATACCCAGCCCTGGAGCCAAGGCCAAGGCCAAACCGGCATCATCAGCCACAGTGGAACCACGAAATAGGCGGGTCACAACAGCCTCACTTTCCACTTACCACGCAGCCTCACAATACTGAGCAGCTACGACATTTCCGACCCTTGAGGGTGAAGACCCACTACCAGGTCTACCGGGATTCCCTGATGACGGCCTGGGTGGTTGCCGCTCGACCCCAGCAATCCGTGGGCGGGGTGTGATAGCCCGCCGCGTCGAGGTGAATCACCAAGGCAAACACTCATGTCAACCGCCGCTAACCGGTGAGCAATATCTTGGCAAGCTCTTGGGCTTTCATCCTGGCTGCGGACTTCTTCTTAACCCCAGCTAAAACCCGTAGAGGTTCCCAGGCAGATGCCGGAATGATGCCCTTTGCCGTAGCTGTGGCGAGAACTGGGGCATGGTAGGTCGCGACATCCAGGCATCGCGAGGCCCATCGGGGCGGCGCCTCCTGGGCTGCGGCATGGGCTAAACACTGGGTGATCACCGGCCACAGTACAGGCAATCGGCCAGGGTGTTTCTCCAGGAAACCAAAGGTTCGGGTCGGGTTGTATTCCGGGCTCGTCAAGAGCTTACTGATGGCTGAGGACACACCAGAAACACTGAGTAGGTTTCCTCTTAGGATGTCCTCAATGGCCCAGTCCGATTGGCAGGTCTGCAGCTGGTGCTGCATGTTGGCGAAAACTAGCGCCACCAAGGAGTCACTGAGCGGGGTAGCAGCAGCTTCCAGGGGTGCGTCGTAGCCCTTGATCCGGTTGCGGTGGGGGAAAGAGACCAGCGACCGAGTTGTGGGATCCCAATGCAGCCACACTTCGGCTCCCTGCTCATCTTCGCCCCTGGCTTGGCCCTCGCGCTCGAGGGAATAGAACCATCCCTGATTGACTACGACATAGGTTGCTTCACCGTTGGTCAAGGTGACCTGCACGTCCTTGGCCTGGGTGGGACCATCGATCAAGGCCAGGGTGACCGTGAACCCGTCCTCGGGATTGTTAGCCTCACGCTGGTTTGCTGGCCATGTCTTGGCGAACTCCTCATCCGATAGCAGAACACACGGGGGCTGATCGTCTTGCTGTTCCATCGGGATCGTGAGTTCTGGTGGAAGAAGATCGAGGGCTTTCTTGGCGGTGCGCACCGCTTGGGAGGAGCCACCTTTTTCGACTAAGGCAGTTAGACCAGCGGTTGGTGCCTGCTGGCGTGTGGCCAGGCCATCGGTCGATGCTTTCGCTACGGCGGGAGCCAGTTCCAAGGCAAGGTCCGCCAGATCCGACACCCCCGCTATCACGCGCGGTTTGCTCGCATGGTGCTCCAGAAGACGATCCAACAGGGGCCAGACTGCTGCTAACGCACCGAGTTCGGCAGCTAGTCGTAGGGTGGCAGCTTTCTTCGCTAGGTCCCAGTTCTGGTACGGGTGTTCTACATCCACGCTGCCTGGCACCAGGATGCCCCGCTGCCAAGCCCGGCGTATCGCATCAGCATATTCTGGGGTGCTCTCCGTCAGAGTAAGGAATTCCGTCGCGATGAGCGGGGGCAAGGGTGAGCCAAACCGGGAAATCCAGTCGAGGCCAGCCCGCGAATCACAGCCACCAAACGAGGTGGCCTCCGTATGCAGGGGAAAGATGCTGGGTGTGGCATAGAAACGTGTGGTGTCCCAGATGTGTCCCCGGAGTTGCTCCTGGGCGACGCAGTCTGCCACGCTGGCGGGGATTCCCTGGGTTTTGGGACGGCCATTCTGTGGGTCGATTCCGGGGTCCTTGAAGGGGTCCACGAGGTAGTCCGCCACCACTTCACCGGCAGTGCGGGTAGCACCCTGAACCGGGACAACCACTTGGCGGAAGCTCGCCTGCAGGGCAGATACCCCAGTTGTGGGCACGCGTAGACGCGCCAGCGCCAGCATCAAATCCGCAACGATGAGTTCTGCGCCATCAGTCGTGGCGTAAAGCTTAAGCCGCCTGAGGAGGTCTTGTGGATCGATACTCATATCCTCGAAAGAGGGCTGAGATAGCAAACACGGGACAGGACGATTGCCTAGGGCCATGAGAATGGTGACGTCCCTCGCGCTAACGGGGCGAAGCCAATCGTCGGTCTTAGGCCTGGGATGAGGGATCTCTTCTCCCCGTGACCAGGCTCGCAAGCTCGGGTTATGAAGGCCTGCTACTAGACGTCGGGCTGTGGTCACATCGGTCTGACAGAGCTGCACCAACTGCGTCCAGAACACTTCTTTGTTGATGGTGCTACTCGGGTCCTCGTCGTCGAGGTCCTTCAACAGCGGCATGATGGTCTCCGCGGTGGGCACCTCGGGGATGTGTACGCGGGGCGATTCCTGGAAGCCTGGGTAGGGCTGCCACAGGTACAGCTGGGAAAGATCTTCGTTTTCTGGTACCACGGCCTCTTGGCCCCAGGCCGCTAGCAGCGCCTGGCTGAGCTTGACGACCTTGGCATTCTTGTGCGCAGTCAGCTCCCCGATCCTTGGAGCCAGCAAGGCCACGGCTTCAGGACTGGGATCTGCGTTTGCGGCGATGCTACGCAGTACCGCCGTTAGGGTTTTCGCCGCAGGTGCGTAGGACATGACCAGGGCAAGCTCTGCCCATTCCGCCTCGCCGATAAGCGGCAACAGTCGAAGGCCAAGGCGTTCGATAACGGGGGTTTCCGCTGTGCTGATCACTGGGATCAGTCCCGGTGCCTGAGCCAGCAGTTCCTGATCGGTGACGTGGAGTTCGTCGGTGATGATGTGGGCCCATGCCTTGCGATCGCCCGGGCGCACAGCGAATTCGATACCTGTGAAGGCAAACCCGAGGGCTTCTTCGCGACTGAGCCAACCGACGGCAACAGCGGCGGCCGGAATGGCACCTAATGGTCCGGTGACAGGAGCCCCGATGGCGGTGGCGACCCTCATGTGGTTGCGGAATTGACTCTCCAGGTCATCCTTCTTGGTGATTTCCCGGTTGAGGTTTTCGACCGGATAGTCAGAGATATGTCCGGCGACCACACCAGCCCAGTCTTTGATGTAGTCCACTCGTTCAGGAACTGGGAGGTTAAAGCGGATAACCAACTCCACAGCGGTCTCGCCTACCACTGAGACCGCA
>JBHAEB010000075.1:0-9627 GCA_041855345.1 Arachnia sp.
CATTCGAGCCGGCCCAGTGCATCAACGCCTGCCAGGACTCACCAATCGTGGCCATCGAGCCGAGGTGAACCCCACACACGGCGCGACTGGCGGGTAGGTCGACGGCGACGAGCCCGTCGGGGACCTCGGCGTCGGTGATAAAGCCGACGGTGATCGTCATGTCGTCGCCGTCGAGCTGGTAGGTGGCGACCCCGCCGGAGTGCGTCCCAAGGGCACAGGACACCTGCTCGAACATCGGCCCGACATGCTGGGCGATGGTGTCGTGTGGGACGGTGCGGGTCAGGCCGACGAGACGGCTGGCGGCAAGATTCTTGACAACGTAATCAGTAGGCATGGTCTTCTCCTGTTCGATAAGCCTGAGCCTCAGCTCCACCGCCGCCAACCGACGGCTGGCGGCCTGCACATCCTCCTCCAGAGCGCTGCGTCGCTGCTTGAGTAGCTCCCTAAACTCGTCGTCGGACATGGTGGAGGCCATGAGCGTGCGCACCTGCTCAAGGTTAAATCCCAGGTCTTTGAGGGCGACGAGACGGTTGAGGGTGAACAGCTGCTCGGGCGAGTAGGAACGGTAGCCGCTAACCGGGTCGACAAAATCTGGGTGCAGCAACCCGATCTCGTCGTAATGCCGCAGCATCCGAACCGTTACCTGCCCGAGTCGAGCGAAGTCCGAGATCAACATGGAATCAGTGTGAGCCTTCACACGATGTGAAGGTCAACCCCCGGTCCTGTACACGCCAGATTGGTCGTCATAGCCGGAAGATAAGGAGTACGAGCAGTCGCGATGGTTGGCCTTCACCTGTCGTCGCTCCTGGTTGTTCGTCCGGGATGAGCGAAAACCAGTACATCCGACGGCAGAATCCTGCTGCCCGCGATCCCCGCCTTCTTGCCCAGGATCACGGATACGGCGCCGCAGAACAGTCACGGCGACGGGGATTCCCCGCCCCGATACTGTCTTCCTACTTGCCTAGTTATCCCCCACACCGAATAGGCTGGGGGACATGATCAGCATCACAGTGAAGTTCCCGCTGAAGGCCGAGTACGCCGACGACTGGCCTGAGATCAGCCGTGAGTTCACCCTCGCGACCCGCGCCGAGCCGGGCAATAAATGGTTCGAATGGGCCCGCATGGTGGATGATCCCACCACCTATCTGCTCACCGAAGCCTTCGATGATGACGCTGCCGCAGCCCATGTGGAGTCAGCACATTTCAAGAAGATGATCGCGGAATACCCAAAGTACCTGCGCACCACCCCCTACATCGTCTCCCGCGTCGTCGACGGCGATGGCTGGGACCGGATGGGCGAACTGCGCATCGACTAACCAACCCGTTTAGCCATCCGACGACCCGACCAGCGGGTCTGAACCGTTCCAGGGATAACCTGGGCACGCCGATGACAAGGAGTGTCTATGGATATCAACAATCCACAGTTTCAGCTTGAGATCGCTCAGCGATTTCAATCAGCGCTGGCCAACCACGACATCGTCACGGCCATCCGCACCGACAACGGCATCTACCTGGAGCAGATCGTCGGGCAGCAGCACGTCTTGGGGCTGACCTCGATGTTGCAGTCGATCCGCGACGAACCCCACCGCATCAACCAGATCATTGAGGATCGTGCCCGCCGTCACCTGGAGTTTCTGCGGAATCCACCACCAACCACGCTGACCGCCGCCGAACTAAAGCGGCAACTACGCACCCGATTGCAGCCCAAGGACGGGGTCTACGCCTCTGACCTATTTACCTACGCCCCAGCCTTCAGCCCCGATGTCATCCAGGTGCTCAACTTGGATCTCACAGATCATGTTGATCAGCTCACTGCTGCCGACGTTAAAGACCAGGTGTCAGTGATGGATCTGGAGACGATGTACCGCGTCGGCCAAGACAATGTCGACGCCGAACCCATCGAATTCCATGAGGTCCTCAATAACGGGGTCCACTTGGTGCGGGGACGTTCCCAGTTCGTGGCCGCCAAAGCTGCAAACCTTCCCAGCTTGCTCAACCTGCTACAGATCGCCGCCCCCGCCGGCACCTGTTTCATCATCCCCCACCATCACGCCGTCGCCTTCCTGCCCGTGAATCCACACCACCCGGAGGCATCGCTGGAGCGGATGCAAGCGGTGCTGGGCCACGCCTTGACTGCCTGGGCCGACGACGCCGTCGGCGGGTTCTTATCCCGCGATGTCTTCTACTACTCCCCGAGGCGGACCGTCACCGCGATCTCCCGCACCATCGTCGGCGCCCACGAAGGCGGCAAGCAGCCGGTCTACCATGTCAGCCTCGACTCGACCTGGACCTCCCAACTGCCGCGCCCAGCCACCGCCGCACCCCCAAAGGCTCCAAGCGCACCGGCCCCACCCCCGCCCCAGCGCAAGCAGGGCCTATTTGCCCGGTTGTTCACTCGATAACGCCACTGACAGTGGCTACACCTGGTAGCCAACGGCCGCCCCGGTCGCGATCGCGTCGACGATCAGGTCCGCAAACCCGAAACCACCAACTCTGACAGCAGCCCGGTTTCGTTCCCAGCGTCACCAACCAGCACAGGGACAGCCCATCCCGCCATCCTGCGCTGCCGTCCCCGCGACGGCACAGGCTGAACGCGCTGACTCAGAGGCCGAGAATCTTGGCTTTCGCGATGCGGAATTCCTCCTCTGAGATGAGTCGCTCGTGCAGCAGCTTGTCAAGATCGCGAATACGATCAGCTGTCGAGCGTCCCGAAGCACCGACGATGGGATCCAAGTCGATCTTGACCACAGTCTGGGGAGGTGGGACGGCGACAGCGGGCTGCGGCACTGGCTCAGTCACCTGAACCGGACCACGCAACAGGTACACACCAAGTGCCCCAAACAACACACTCAGCACGAGAACAGCTATCGGATCTGAGTACTGCTTTTCACCGGAAGAAATGACATCTGCGGCAGCCGTCACGAGACCGAAGACTCCGAAGATTAATAGCGTCCAACCCCATCCAGCATGCCGACGCTTCGCTGCGAACACACGGCGCTCCGCCGCGCCCCCTCGGTTCATCATCACAACGGACAGGCTAGCGAATCCGCCGGGGGCCTTGAGACAGCCCCCAGCACCTTCCAAATCTCGGATTCGCCGAGACAGCGGCCAGCGGCCGTTCCAAATGAGAAACTCCCCAACCGACAACACATCACAGTTCGACAGGTGGTTGATAACCACCAGGCAGCCGCCCTTGGACAGGTGCTCTTGGCCTCGCCATATGCGTTTGATCAGCAGGTGAACGATCGAGTGAACCACGTGCGCCAGGCCCCGGTACCGCCACGGGGCTGGTTCGCTGTTGGCTTCGCGCAAGAGTGTGCGCCAAGGCTTAGATTCAGTGGTCTACTCGGTCACCGACCAATCATGGCGCACACCGTCGCGCTTCGTGTGGGTTCCCCGGATTCACCCGGGTATTCCCCGTCGTGCGGCCTGTTCCTGACCTCGCCTGCGGATATTCTCAAGCATGACCAGGTTCTTGCGTGTCCTCGCCGCCACCCTGATCGGTGTGGGGTTGTGGGTGGTTGGGCCGAACGCCGCCACCTCGTGTGCGTGCGGGGCGGTGATCACGGCGGATTCCAGCGCTTCGGTGTATGCCGAGACCTCAACCATCAGCTATTTCGACGGGGTCGAGTCGATCGACATGCGCCTGACCTTGCAGGGTTCCGCGGAAGATGCGGCGTGGGTGATGCCGGTGCCGCGCGGCACGCAAGTGTCGTTGGGTTCGGCGGACTTCGAGTCGCTCTACGAGGCAACCAAACCGCAGATCCGCGTCGTGGAGGACTGGTGGCCGCGTCTGCCCTGGCTATTTCCCGAGGGCATGTCCGCCCCCGAGGCTGCTGCTCCCGGGGTGCATGTTGTCAATGTGCAGCGCATCGGCCCCTTCGATGTCACCACGCTAACCGGCACCGATCCCCAGCAGGTGAACCACTGGCTGGTGGAGCACGGCTATCAGGAGCGCAGTGACTTGGATGCCACCTTCGGCCACTACCTGGACCTGGACTTCAACATCGTGGCGGTGAAGCTTTCACCAGAGTCCGGGGAGTTGACCGACGACCTGCCATCCCTGCGCATGGATTTCGCTACCGACGAGGTGATCTACCCGATCCTGCTGTCCCGCCACGCGACGACCGATCAGTCACTGCGCCTCTACCTGGTCAGCGACCACAAGATGCGCATTACCCAGGGCCAAGCGAACGGGATCATGAAACTGCGATTCGCAGGCGAGCTGCACAAGAGCATCCTGTACCCGACGCTGAGTTTCCCAGCCGACGACTCGGTGTACGTCACATTGTTCACCGGAAATCTCTCCCCCAGAGGCATCGTCGAAGATTACGTGTTTGCGCCGGACTCCGATAATGAGCCGTTCCAGGAGTACGAAGAAGTCGTGGTGAAGCGGGGCGAGATCACGACGCTGGTCCTGATTGTGCTGGCCTTCATCGGTTTCGTGGCGCTGGCCTACCGCGCCTTCAGGAAGCAGGGGCAACAGCGCCGCTGATCACCGCCTGAGCCGTGCTCCAGCCATTGGCTATCCCCGACCGGGGTCTGGGGCAAACATGCCCCACGGTAATGAAGCGATGGTCATAGGAGGCGCCGAGGTGCTTCACCAAGATCGAGTCACAGCAGCATGTACCGGCAGACCCGGGTGGCGTGGGATATCTCCCATCGTTACCACTGCGAGTCGCGGCTCGCTGCGCCTTCGTGACTTCGACGGCGAGAGCATCAAGACCCAGGCCACCGGCAAGCTGGAGAAGCTCCACGTCCCGCAACTGACGAGGTGTTATGCACACGACGAAGCAGCATCACCGCGGCAAGGCGCTCCGGGATGACGAACTCGAAGTCGCCACCAGTCAGCGCCTCTCCAACGCTAGTCTCTGCGGTCTCAAGTTTCCTTGCCCCTTGCGATCGAGTACGGCTTGTCTTGATGGTCACCGCATTCGGTCAGCACGAACCGACGGCTACTGTCTGAGGCCGCTCCCGCTACCAGCCCGTATGCCGCCATATCGAATCCGAGTGCGAAGCTTCACACACGCTCACACCCAGCTCCTCATCGGCTGTGTTTGTCCCCTCCGAGCAGCCTCCTTATGCCTGGCTCAAGTCATGCAGGCTAACGTCTCACGAATGGCAAGGCAGGCTGCTTCGTCGCCTTCGATCGGGAAGCCCGAAACGCGGAAGCGTTCGTCTTGGTGAAGGAGGGCGGTCAGTGTGGCTGCGGCGGGCAGGGCCGTCGAGCTTTCGGGCCAGTGTCAGTGCCTCTGGGGAATAGAAAGATGCGACAGTCATGGATTCGGTGATGATCTCGGCAGCAAGTTCCGGCTCGGCGGGCCAGTGGCCCCGAAGGTCTCGCCAGGCGACGGCCGCGGCCAATCGGTGCTTGGTTTGGTACCAAGGTGTTTCGGGGTAATTGTTGCGGGTGCAGTCTTCCAACAGTTGGTCGAGGGTGGCGTGGGCCTCTGGGGTGAGCCGACCCGTGTTGACCCATTTGATGGCCAGGGCCGCGGCAGTGTCGACCGTTCCGGGCTGCTCGATCAATTCGGCAAGTCTGGGCCAGGCCCGATCAATGGGGAGCGCATCGGCTGCGACGAGGTGGTCTAGCGCAACCACTTGGTCCGTACGCCCCGGAAATGATCCGTCGATTTCTTCGCCAAGCACCGCTTGGCACCAGGCCAGAAAGTCTGGGTGCCTCGGCTCGGGGAACTCCGCCAAGATCTCGGATCTTATTCGTGCCCCCCAGCGCAGGGCGTCTAGCCAATCATCCAGCTCGCCGGTGAGCCGGGCCAAGTGGAGGCGCACCTCGTGCTCGGCGCGAAGCCCGTGCAGCACCGGGGCGTCGCCCACATCTCCAATTCGGCAGATGGCGATGGCGGCTTGGATGGGGGCTAGGGGAGCAACGGCGACGATCTGCTCGTGCAGCTCAGCCGCCAACTCTTGCGGCCACGACCCGACCCACCTCAGCAGGCCGCCGAGGATGTCGGGCTGGTCGGTGCGCGCGGCCATGATCACCTGGCCGATCATTCGACGGAGGCCTTGAGAAGGGACGGCATTAATTTTGCTAAGTGCGTTGGATAGCGTCGTGGACCCCCTGTCGGAGATGTGCACGTAAACGTCCGTTTCGCGGGCCTCTAACACCCGATCAGGTGCAGTTCCCAGCGCGGATCAACGGCCGTGGCCAGCCGATAGGCAGCCTCGGCCACGCACTGGAGGTGCTCTGGGGGTGCTGCTTCAGCCGCAGCATGCAGGGCGTCGCGAGTTTGCGGGGTTTGGGGAAGACTGATCAGCAGCGGGACCGCTTGTTCTGGCGGTAGCTGGAAGATGCGGTCCACGGCCAGGGCGAGGTTGTCGGGGGTGGTGGCGCCCCGGCTGGATCTCATCGCCGATACCAGGCGGCGGGTCAGCTCTGGATCCGGTTCGGCTAGCGCGACGACCTTGGGGATCGCTCGCGGGTTTTCCTCGACGAGCCAGCCGATCAGAGTCTCGTTGGCGAATCGCGGGACAAGATCGAACACTTGGCGCGCTTGCTCCAGGTTGGTGCCGACCAGCTCAATGTCGCTTTGAGTCTCTTGACGCAGGATGAGCCGGGTAATGGCGACGCTGAGGGCCAGCTCTGGGGTCGTGGTGTCGCAGGCGATGCCGTGTCGGGTCAGGGCCGCGACGGCCAGGATCGCGGCGTCGGTCACCGGCCGCTTGCTGGCCAGGGCTTCGATGCGCTGCCGGTCAGCGGGGGCTAGCGGGTCGACCAAGGAGATGATCCAGGCTGCGCAGCCAGCCTGATCGGGATCGTCGAGCAGTGGTCGCAGGGTCGCGGCGGCGTTGCGCAACGCCTGTTCGGTGCCGTGATCCTCGTCTCCTTCCTGGGGTAGTGCCTCGACGGTTCCGTAGAGGAGCTGCCAGGCAAGCTCCGGTTCGGGCAGCACCCGAGCCACGAGCTGAAGGGCGAGTACCTCGACGGTGGGCGCGGTGGCGGGATAGAGGCTGCCCTGATGCAGCACCGAGGCCCAAATGTTGTCCGCGGCACACTCCGCGTCGTCCTCCTCGGTGAGGAGCTCGAGTAGCTCGGGCACATCGTCAGCGGCGCCGTAGGCATGCGTCAGTTGGCTCCAATCAACCCTACTCAGCGCGGTCTTCCAGCTCATGCGCGGAACTCTACCGAAGCGCTTGCGCTGGGATCCGGCCTCGGAACTGTCCAGCCGGCACCTAGTCGATCGGGCAATATGGCGCGACGCCAGTAAGCACGATCCAGGTATCCATCTGCTGAGGGGCCACCCAACGCAGGTTCGAACTACGCTGGAGGCGCCCATTGAACACATTGCCAACTACCCGAGGGTGTGGAAGACAAGCATGGAAGTTAAGGTCCTATACCACGGCCAGCTGCCGCCAGCTCCAGGAAGGGGAGTTTGTTAACCTCCATGAGCATGGACACCAATCCCTCGTTCGCAGATCGCCGACGTAAAGCAGGACGAGCCCTTCAGGGAAAGGGCCGCGCCATAGTGCGTTCACGTGGCTGGGTTATAGCCCTTGCGATGATCTTGTGTCTGGGATTGTACTCGTTGATGGCGATTGTGGTCCTGCCGCAGTTGAGTTCGCTGGCAGGTGGTTTGGCGCCATTGGACATGCGCACCGGCTATGGAGTTGCTGAAGTGCGCGTGCTATTGGAGGCCCTCGGAGAGTCTGGACGCGCCTATTACCTTTTTCCACAATTGTTAATCGATAGCATCTTTCCTGCTAGCGTTAGCTTAGCTTTCGGATTGACGCTGCGGACACTGCTGCCGAATTGGCGGCGGGTGACACTTTTTCCGGTTACAGCTGCTATTTTCGACTACGCAGAAAATCTCACCATTTACCTGATTTTGCAGAGCTACCCGTATTTATCAGAGCGTCTTATCCGGCTCGGAAGCACACTTACAATCACGAAAATGGTCGCCTACAGCTGCTGTTATGTCTTAACCATCGCGGCCTTGGCGTGGTGGGGATGGCAGCGGGCGCGCCGGAACCAGGCGCAGGCGACACACCCCAGCTAACAGCCGCGGTGTTGTGAACTATCAACGGCTTTGATCGGGAGATCCCGTGTACTTCCCGAGTAGCAACAAGGGCTGACGATCGGTCAACGCAAAATAGTCACGGCTGATCCAGTAATGGCGCATCAGCTCAACGAGGAACTCTACGCAAACTCTCAGCGGCTAACACCACCAAATTAGTCGATCGGGAAGTATGGGGCAATCCCGGTGAGCTGGATCCGGCGGTTCATCTGCTGATTCCATTCCACGCCGATGCCGTGGCCCTTCAGAATGGGAATAACCACCTCGTTCATGAGGTTGATGGTCAGTGTGTCGTAGAGCTTTTCCCGTTGATCCTTAGACTTGGCGGTGAGCTCATTTTCAGTTATGTGCGCGGGCCAGAAGATGCCGTAACTCAGACGCACCTGGCCATCCGGGATTAGGGATTCAATGTCTTGGCGGTGGTAGAAGACATACCCCAGCCACTGATCGATCTCGTCGGCCTGCTCGGTGCCGATCTCAAACTCGCCGCAGGTGCCGCAGCACGCGAAGTTCCGTTCGGCAATGATTCGGGCTTTACGCAGGGCAGCAAAGGCACGATCCAGCCTCGGTTCGGGAATCTCGGTGAACGTGGCCTGCTGGGCGCGCCGCGCAGCCAGCACGTACTCCACGATGACGCGCTCCTGCTCCTCGGTGAGAGAGCTCACGTCGTCGGTGCAGCCTCTGTAGGTCTCCAAATCTGAGATGCCGCGCACCACCCCGAACCAAATCGACTCAAGTACCTCCCTGCGGGTCTCGGCGGGCGCATCCAGCAGCTCAACCGGAATCTCCAGGCCTTCGGGGATCGCGTTCACATCCATCGTCATGGGCAACACGATATCGGCCCAGCCCCCAAGGGTCGAGGCCACCCAACGCAGGTTCGGGCTACGCTGAGGGGCACCCATTGAACACATTGCCAACTACCCGAGGGTGTGGAAGACAAGCATGGAAGTTAAGGTCCTTTACCACGGCGAGGTCTTTGTCCTAACCCGACACTGGGGCGATGGGGCGTGGTGCCTGCAGGTCACCCATCCCTCGCAGCTGCGTCTGCCCCACGTGGAGTTCGCTGGCGGGTACCCAAACGAGTATTACGTCTTCCTGGCCAACCTCAGCCCCGAAGAGTTGGCGGGCATCACCTACCTAGACGGTCGCGCTGTCAACATCGGGGCCCTCAAAACGGCTTAGCCTCACGGCACCCTCGGCGCGCAGTGGCGGCGAAGGCGTCGATCAGGCCGCGTATTCCGTCGCTGCTGATGCCGTCGTGGCTGCCGTTCAACGTCGTCATGGGTGCCATCAGCACCCGGTTGGGTAAGGCGATCCCGCAGTCGAGGGTGAGGGGGGTCGGTGATGTGGTGAGTCATAGCGGTCCTGAATTCTCGTGCGGCGGTCTCAAGGCTCCGCCACGATCAGAGATGATCGTTTGCTATCTGAAGAGGCGTTTCCACGGTAGCTGTTAGCGTCCTGGACTACGAGGGGGTAGCCACCATGAACTAGCATTCATGCAAGATTCGGCATAGGTGATCCGATTGCGGTTGATTGTGTAGGGCCGCGAAACCGACCGCCTGGATCTGCTAGGTCTGTCACCATGGCTCATGCC
>JBHAEB010000076.1:0-7689 GCA_041855345.1 Arachnia sp.
AAGGACAATTTCGTCGGCGTCGATGGGCTGGGGCTCAAAGTTGTGGCTACCAAGGGTGCCGGATTTTCTTGGCGAGATGAGGAACCAGGTGGGTTGAATTCCCAGCTGTGGTTCGCCACGGCCACTACTGATCCCTCGCCAGAGGCCCGGGATGCCGCGCGAACTCGGGTTTTGGAGTACAACGAGGATGATGTGCTGGCCACCTGGGCGGTACGTGAATGGCTTCATCGTCTCGATCGTGCAACCTTGAGTACCAATCCATCAGACCAGGGTCTGAGGTAATGGCTAAACCCTTGCCAGGCTACCGCCAACACAACTAACGTCGCTCCCGAGGAAGGGAGGTGGCATGTCGGCCGCCGATGTACCGGCACAGCCGCTGGTAATCACTAAGGACCTGAGCAAGGTCTACCGGGTGGGGGAATCACGCGTTGTCGCGCTGAATCGAGTCAACCTGGAAATCCCTCGCGGCCGCTTCGTCGCGGTTGTAGGAACCTCGGGCTCAGGCAAGTCCACCCTGCTCAATATGATCGGCGGTCTGGAAAAGCCCACCGCCGGTCAGATCTGGGTCGACGGGCAGCCTCTCCATAATTTTTCGGAAACCAAATTGGTGACATACCGTCGCGAACAAGTTGGTTTCATATTCCAGTCCTTCAACCTCATGTCCACCTTGACTGCGCTGCAGAATGTGGCCTTGCCGCTGTCCTTCCGGGGAATACCAAAGACCCGACGCAATACCATCGCTAAACGCATGTTGGTGGCTTTAGGGTTGGGGGATCATCTCCATCACCGGCCGACTCAGCTATCGGGAGGACAGCAGCAACGAGTGGGCATCGCTCGGGCTATGGCGGTCAACCCCAAGCTGGTATTCGCTGATGAACCCACTGGCAACCTCGACTCCAAAACAGCCGAGCAGACGCTGCTGCTATTTCGTCGAGTGATCCGCCGGTTCAACCAAACCTGGCTCATGGTCACCCACGACCCTCATCTGGCTAGCTACGCCGACACTATCGTCGCGATCACCGATGGCCGCATCGCCAACATCACCCACTCCGCCCACGAAGACACCCAGGAGCTGTCATGAGATTCCTCCGCTTCCTTCTCGGAATGCTCGTCGCTTCCCTCGGCCTAGTCCTGCCTACCGGTGCCCATGGGCTGTCGGCCGTAACCCCAACGGAGGTGAATCTGGCTGCCACCGCTCCCGGTCAAACCGAAAGCAGCGCCTCCCCCTCCAGCAATGCCAGCAGCCCCGGGACCAGCACCACCCCAGGTACGGGTAACACGGACACCTTGAGCAACACTTCTGGGCCTGCTGGGGTCTCAGTGCCCCGGCTGATGCTGCAGGCACTGACCACGGATCCGGCAACAGTTACCGCCGGCGAAACCTTCACCTTGACCTTCACTCTGGTCAATACCTCGACGCGAACCCGGGTGAACAACATCAAGGTGACTCTGAGCCAGGGCGATGGCGCTTTCCTGCCGGATGCCGGGTCATCGTCGCTGTACATTCCCACGATCAAGGCCGAAGGCACAGCGTCGCGAGACCTCATCTTCCGCACGCTACCGTCCTTGGAAAATCGCCCCTACTCGATGACGATGCAAATCGATTACGAGGACACCGAAGCCAACGCGTTTAGCACTACCGAGACGATATCGGTCAATATTCAGCAACCTTCTCGGGCTGATACCAGCAGCTTCACTGTCTCACCTGAACAGGTAACTGTCGGCACGGAGGCCACCATTAACTTCAGCCTCAACAACATGGGCAAGACCAAGCTGTTCAACGCCTCAATCGCCGTAGCTGAAGGCCAGGGCGTTGAGCCGAAGACCCAGTTCATCGGTTCAGTTGAGCCCGGGGCCGCAGCCAATGTTGAACTAGCCTTGCTAGCGATTGAGGAAAACACCGAACCTATTACTGCGGTGATCAGCTATGAGGATGCATCCGGCAATGTCACGACCCTAGAGAAAACCATCGAGCTATTCGCCCTGCCCCCGGTTGACATGTCTGAGTTCGATCCCGGCATGCTTGAAGATCCTGAGCAGAAAGAGACCGGCTTCGTTATCGAAGCGTGGATGTATTGGGCAGCTGGCGGGGTGCTCCTAGCGCTGATCGCCTTGATCGTCATCTTGAAGGTTCTGGCCAAGAAACGGGCGGCGAAGGAACAGGCAGATGATATTGGCCTACTTGACGACGACGTCTTAGCCCCGCGGGCGTGATCCGACCATGCGAATTGGCGACCTGCTGACCACGGCATTCGCGTCATTGTGGCAGCGGAAGTTCCGGACCTGCCTCACGGTGCTAGGGGTATTGATTGGCACCACTGCGGTCGTGGTGATGGTGGCGGTGGGCCTAGGCATGGCCAAGGCTCAGTTCGACAGTATCGAGAAACATGCGAATCTACGACAGATCGTCATCATGTCCCCACCGGTCGATACCAGCGGGCGGACGCAGAAACGCATGGACGATACCATGCTCAATGACCTGAAGATGCTGGCGCCCAACGCCATGGTGTATCCGGTCTACAGCGTCCCAGCCCTGGCGACGGTGGATGGCTACGAGTCCTATATCAATATCCGGGGGGTGTCAGCCGATGCCCTGGCTAAGCAGCAGACAGATATCGCCTCAGGAACCACCATCACTCCTGGTGGCAGTCAGTTGCAGTTGGTCACTGGTCACATGGTCAAGGAACATTTCTGGGGACCGGCGGGGATGTACACCCCTGATGGCGGCACATTGGCAGGTCAGACGTTGAAGCTTAACTTCGACACCGAGGCTTTTGGCGAAATGATGCCCGGGGGCAAAACTGACGGCAACGATTCCTCAACGAAAACGCCGCTGAAGAAGATCAATGCCTCAGTCGTGGGTCAATTGGCTGGTGAAGCAGGGCAGTACAGCTCTACCAGCGACCTGGTCCTAGCTGATCTGGATGCCCTGGTGAAGGCCCTGAAGAAGGTCTACCCCGGCAAGGCCTTACCCAACCAGGACGCCACCTCCGAGGGGAAACCTAAGGGCACCTTCCTCTACTCCGAGTTCGTTATCGAAACCGAAACGATCGAGGAAGCCAAGGAACTGTTCCAGCTGCTCAAGGATCTGCAATACGAAGCGTTGGCAGCCGTCGAATGGATGGATCAGATGGAGGAACAGACCCAGCTGACCCTGGCCGTTTTCGGCGGCATCGGCGCCATCTCACTGCTAGTGGCAGCCATCGGCATCGCCAACACCATGATGATGAGTGTCTACGAGCGCACCCGGGAGATTGGGGTGATGAAGGTACTCGGTGCCGCCCTGGGTGATATCCGGTCACTGTTCCTGCTGGAAGCCGCCGGGATTGGGTTCATCGGCGGAGTGTTAGGGGTCTTGGTCAGTTATCCCCTCGGCAGCGCCGTCAGCCAATGGGTCTCGCAGTCCCTTGGCTCAGGTGGCATGGGCATGGACCCAGCCACCCCGCTAGTGCAGACACCGCTGTGGTTGGCACTGTCCGCTATCGGCTTCGCCACCCTCATCGGTACCCTCGCGGGCCTGCTACCAGCGCATCGCGCGATGAAACTCAGCGCCTTGGATGCCATCCGAACCCAGTAGTTTCCCCCGGCGGTGCGCGCCAGGATGAGGGCACTCCCGCCGTCGGCTGCGGCAGCGAGGATCGAGCTACCAGCAAAGGTCACACGCCGACAAGAAACAGCACGCGGGGAGGATCAGGACGCCCAGCTGCCGAAACTGATTAGCAGCGCGGCCCACATGACCAAGTACAGCGCGTTGACCCACTCGACCCTGACCAAGCTTCAGCCGAGGTCCCCGACGATGGCTGGCAGGGCCAGCCCGACGGTGGCGGCATCCAGGATGATCATGGCTAGATCGAAGACCAGGAAGGTGAGTGAAAGCCAGCGATGGTCCCGAACGCTAGAGGCTGGGGCACCGTGTCGCGGATGGGTGATACTGATGTCTGCTCCTTGAGCGACATTGGTTGTCCCGTCGGCACCTTGATACATGGCGACAGTCACCCACTTAAGGGCACTTCCCGGCCCCCAGGAAGCACCACACCGCGTCGCAAAGACCCACCCGGTCAGGGAGTAACCTTGCTCAAGGCTGCACCATGTGGCACAATTATCGAACGACAGTTCGACGGAGGTGGGTATGGGCGAGGTAACATGCATTGAGATCTGCGCCGGGGCTGGCGGCCAGGCCCTGGGCCTCGAGCAGGCAGGGTTCACCCATCTAGCAGCCGTGGAGTGGGATGGCGATGCATGCGCCACCTTGCGCATGAATCGACCGCAGTGGGACGTGCTGGAACAAGATGTTCGCGATTACTCTGGCACGCCTCACCAAGGACGCGTAGATCTGATCGCCGGCGGCGTGCCCTGTCCCCCGTTCTCAATCGCCGGACAGCAGCTTGGCGCCGCCGACGAACGTGACCTGTTTCCGGCAGCGCTGCGCATCGTCGCTGAGTCAGACCCTAAGGCTGTCATGCTCGAAAACGTGCGGGGACTAGCCACCGCGAAGTTTGCTCCTTATCGCCGTTGGATTATCGACACCCTCGAGGAGCTCGGTTATGTCGTCGAATGGCAGCTGCTGAACTCCAGCGAGTTCGGCGTGGCTCAATTGCGCCCTCGGTTTATCCTCGTTGCGCTGAAGCCCGAGCATCACGCCCACTTCACCTGGCCCATGCCGGTCGGCACCCCACCGACAGTGGGGGAAGTGCTCCGGCACGAGATGGCTCGGGACGGCTGGCCTGGGGCAAGCCGATGGGTGGCCGGGGCTAACGGGATCGGCCCGACCCTGGTGGGTGGTTCGAAGAAGCACGGGGGGCCGGATTTAGGCCCAACCCGAGCTCGGGCAGGCTGGGCCCAGCTGGGCGTCAACGGCAAGGGTGTGGCCGATGCGCCGCCAACCGCGACAGACCCGGCGGATCTAAACCCCAAACTCACCGTGCGCATGGCCGCCCTCATCCAAGGATTCCCACCCGAGTGGAAGTTTGCCGGGCGAAAGACCGCTGCCTACCGCCAGGTTGGTAACGCATTCCCGCCGCCCGTTGCACGCGCCGTCGGGTTGCAGATTCGGCAGGCCATCACCGCTGACCAGTCCAGCCAACCCGTGCGCGCCACCCAGCTCAGGCTCGTGAGCTAGGCAGGCGGGGAGCAACCACCACGTCGTCCCCCTCATGGCTAGCCGCCACCAGCTCTCAGCAACCCTGGCTGCGCAGGGCGCCCCCGGTGTCGCCGGGGCCACACGCAGGCTCACGAACTCGCCAGGCCGGGGCACCTGCGCCCCGAGTACCTCGGCAATCGCCACCTGGGCTTTGTAATCCCCACCCAGGATGATGATTCCCTCGGCGCGCAGCTGCGATCTCGCGCCACCGTTATCCCTCACCCGCTTCATGTAGTCCGCTTGTTGAGCGACAGTCGCTACGGTGCTACGACTAATCCTGCGATTCACCAGTCGCCGGAATAACTCGTTGACCCGCTGCTGGCCGCTGCTCTTGGACATAATCTCGGCGACCACCGCCTGGTCGGCGGATAGCAGAACGTTTGCGGGCAACGGTTCGTTCTGCCACACCCAAACGATGGTCGAGCGACCTGCGCTATTCAACGTGGTTTTAGCGTCCCGGTTTGTCCCAGCGCTCAGAAGGTCGTGGTGGGCACGAACCACGCCAAGGCTCCAGATCGCCCGACCATCGTCCGCATGCAGCCCCAGTAGCAGCTGGCCTCGAGCCTCCGGTGGGATCATCCAAGCGGCGAGCCGCTGCGAATACTTGCAATCGATCTCGTGGCCGACGATAGCGAAATCCAGCAAGTCACCGTCAGCAATGGTCTCGCGGAATCGGCGGCGGAGGTTGAGTTCGATCAGCGTGCCAAAGTGTGTCTTCTCCGTCTTGTTCAGCTGCTCCCAGCGGTAGCGCCCCGTGTGGACACCGTCATAGATCTGGTCGAACGTTTCTCGCAGCACCATGGCTGTTGCCGAGCCGTCAGGATCAGCCTCACGCCAAGCGGCCACTACTTGCCAAAGTGGGCCGTCACACGCCACGTCGTAATCCATCCGTCTTCCTCCCAATCATTGCGATGACCTGTGGCCCTTATGGCACGGGCCGGGCTCCCCGCAGGGGGCCCGGCCCGTGGTTCATAGTGTCAGTTCGCGGTCACGGGGAGGTCGGCCAGGATCGACTGGACCGTGGCCTTCGCGTCGCCGAAACACATCACCGAGTTCTCGTTAAAGAACAAGGGGTTCTGAACCCCGGCGTAGCCCGCACTCATCGAACGTTTGAAGACCACGACGCTCTGGGCCTCCCAAACCTTCAACACCGGCATACCCGAAATGGGAGAACCAGGCTCATTAGCCGCCGGATTGACAGTGTCGTTGGCGCCGATCACCAAAACGACATCGGTCTCAGCGAAGTCGTCGTTGATCTCATCCATCTCTAGCACGATGTCATAGGGCACCTTGGCTTCAGCTAGCAGCACATTCATGTGCCCAGGCAGCCGACCAGCCACCGGGTGGATGGCGAAACGCACATCAATGCCTCGCTCCCGCAGTCGGGAGGTGAGTTCAGCCACGGGATACTGCGCCTGAGCCACCGCCATGCCATATCCAGGGGCGATGACCACAGACTTGGCCTGGGCCAACATGGAGGCGACATCACCGGTGGAAGCCTCCCGATACTCCCCCATCTCGCCAGCTTCGGCAACGGGGGCGTCACCAAAGCCACCAAGGATCACCGAAATGAAGGAGCGGTTCATGGCTCGGCACATGATGTAGGACAAGATGGCGCCGGAGGCACCGACCAGGGCACCTGTAATGATGAGCACCGTCATGTCGAGCATGAACCCGCTGAAGGCGGCAGCCCAGCCGGAGTAGGAGTTGAGCATCGACACCACGACCGGCATATCAGCACCGCCAATAGCAGCGACCAGGTGGAAGCCCAGTACCAAGGAGATGATGGTCACCAAGATCAGCGGGATCAGTGACAAGGAGACGACATACCACCAGCCCAGGCCGACCATGGCCACAACCATCCCCAGGTTCAGCCAGTGTCGGCCAGGAAGGGTCAGGGGTTTGGAAGCCATCCGGCCATTGAGTTTGCCCCAGGCAACCAGCGATCCGGTGAAGGTCACAGCGCCAATAAATACACCAAGGGCCACTTCAGTGGCGTGCAGCGCATCGGCATGGGGGCTGGCTAGATGCACATTGAAACCCACCAGCACCGCTGCGGCCCCAACGAAACTGTGCAGCAAGGCGATCAGTTCGGGCATACCCGTCATCTCAACCTTACGGGCCTTCCAGATACCGATCACCGCACCGATAGCCAGGGCTGCGTAAAGCAGCACAGCTGCCCCCCACTGTGGAGTGTTGTTCGACAAGTCGGTATAGGCAATGACGAAATTGGTGGCCACCAACGCGAAGGCCATCCCTAGGATGCCGAAGGCGTTGCCCTTCTTCGCGGTCTCGTGTTTGCTCAACCCAGCCAATGCGAAGATGAACATCAGTCCGGCCGCGATATAGGTGGCGTTAATGAAATTCTCAAGATAGGTGACGTTTTCCACCGCAGATCAGCCCTTCCGGAACATATTCAGCATGCGGTGGGTCACAGTGAACCCGCCGAAGACATTGATAGAGGCGATGAGCACCGCGATAAAGGCGATGATCTTGACCACCCAGTCAGGATGGGCCAACTGGGTCATGGCACCGACGATGATGATGCC
>JBHAEB010000077.1:0-15163 GCA_041855345.1 Arachnia sp.
CGGTCGCCAATTCGTGCCGCCTATCTCGTTGAGCACGGTCAAAACCTATTTGGCTCGCGCCTATGAGAAGTATGCAGCTGTCGGGCGCCCCGTCGGCAACACCACCGCTGCCGCCACCCAGACCTGGGAGGATGGCTGGTTTGACCTGGATGGCAACGCGGAAGGCGAACTAGGAATCCCGTAACGGACCCCCGCGCAGCCAAATCAATCAAAGTCTTTGATCGTTTCAATGGCTGTGCGTGTCATCCATTCCACCGACAGCCGCATTGCGCCCAGGTGTTCACGATTGAGCTGCCGTACGATCCGGGCAGTTATCTCAGGTAGCCTTCCTCTGGCAAAGGAGGTCTTCGTGGGACGTATCGTTCAGAAATTCGGCGGCAGCTCCGTCGCGGACGCCGAGTCCATCAAACGCGTGGCCCGCCGGATCGCGCGGACGCGAGCCGAGGGGCATGAGGTGATCATCGTCATCTCGGCGATGGGGGATACCACCGACGAGCTGATGGATCTGGCCCTCAAGGTCAGTCCCCGCCCCAAATCGCGCGAATTGGACATGCTGCTCACCACTGGTGAACGTCAATCCGCTGCCCTGTTGGCCATGGCGCTGGCCGACCTCGGCGTCGATGCGGTCTCCTACACCGGCTCCCAGGCGGGCGTGCTCACCACCCCCACCCACGGCAACGCCCGAATCATCAAACTGACCCCGGGCCGCGTCGAGGAGGCCGTCAGGCAGGGCAATGTCGCGATCGTGGCCGGCTTCCAGGGCGTGGCCCAATCCACCAAAGATGTCACGACGCTGGGTCGTGGCGCCTCGGACACCACCGCTGTTGCCTTGGCCGCGGCGCTGGGGGCCGACCACTGTGAGATCTACACCGACGTGGATGGCGTCTTCACTGCTGATCCTCGGATCGTGCCCAGCGCCCGTCGGATCTCCGAGATCGGCTATGAGGAGATGATGGAACTGGCCGCCTCCGGCGCCAAAATCCTGCACCTGCGCTGCGTGGAGTACGCGCGACGCGAAAACGTGAAGGTGCACGTCCGTTCGTCTTTCAACGACAAGCCCGGCACCTGGGTCAAGCCCCAGGAAGAGGTCAAGGAGGGATCAACCATGGAAGAAGCCATTATCACCGGCGTGGCCCACGACCGCAGCGAAGCCAAGATCACCATCATTGGCGTTCCAGACCAGGTGGGCGAGGCTGCCGCTATCTTCCAGGCCATCGCCGATGCGGACATCAATATCGACATGATCGTCCAGAATGTCTCCCGGCTCTCGGATGAGAAGACCGATATCTCTTTCACCCTGCCCATGAGCGAGGGCAAGACCGCCATCCGGGCGCTGGAATCGGTCAAGGCACAGGTGGGCTTCGACGAGGTCCTCTACGACGATCAGATCGGCAAGGTCTCCATCGTCGGCGTGGGAATGCGGTCCCACCCCGGCGTGACCGCCACCTTCTTCCAGGCCTTGGCCGCTGAGGGCGTCAACCTGCAGATGATCTCCACCTCCGAGATCCGCATCTCCGTGGTAGTTGGTGCCGACGAGGTGGATCGTGCGGTCCGCGGGGCCCACGCCGCCTTCGGCCTAGATGCCGAGGAAGAGGCTGTGGTCTACGCCGGCACCGGACGCTAACCCCCCCGCCCTCAGCCAACCCCCGCCCAACCTGCTTTTCTGCGATTCATCCGCCCGAAACGCCGCGAGAAACCCCGTAAGTCGCACAAAAGCAGGCGGTCACTCCTCGCTCGCCTGACGGGCAGCAGCAAGCAGCTCCTCAGCGAGTTCGGATTCGTTGCTATCAGGGAAGACCTGGAGCCCGTCCGCCGTGCACAGGTAGGCGACTGTCACCGAGTTGTAGTACGCATGGCCTGCGGTCAGTAAATAGCCGTGGTCGACCCGTTGGGGGGCGGGATCCGTACACAGCCGGTCCAACGCGGCGACGAAACCGCCGGCGTTGTCCTGGGTTAAGGTCGCATCCCGGGGTTCGCCGTCGGGGTCAAGGGAACTAATGTGGGTCCAGGTTTGCCCATCAGCTTGCAGCCCGCCATAGGGGTCGTGGAAGACCCACAGTGACTGTCCGGTCGAAGGGGGTAACGCAGCGATGAAATCCTCTAATTCAGAGGCCGAACCGCACCACGCATTAAGACACCTAATCCACCAGTTCTGGTAGTTGAGCACCTCCCCAATACCGTTGATGGGTTCGCCCCCTTCGGTCACCCCACCCCGTCGGGATTCTGCTGGGAACCCAGATTCCGCGTCTTTGAGGCTGCTGAGCTGGGCGGGAACCTGATCTACCGTGCCGTAATCGATAAGCAGAGATTCACTATCCAAAGTCGCCTTAGTGGCCACACCTGCCATCGATGTTGCGACGGTCAAGCGGGTGCGTAAGTCCTCGGCGAAGGAGAATCCCTGATTTCCTTCCGGGGAGGATGCCCTCGTAGTCACAGACATGGCTGTTGCGTTTAGGGTCCACTCAAACTGGATCCTAAGGCTCTGGCCGTTATCTTCGACTCCAGCCGACGAAAACCCTGCAGCAAGATCCTCCAGCAACGCCGCGACCTCATCACCAGTGGTGTCATCGCGTAGGGTGGCTTCAATCTCAACGGATTCGATGCCGGCCACGTTGATGGAGTAGTCGGTCACGAGATCCCTTCCCACCATGGCTTGCCGGGCGACGGCGATCATGGTGGTCAACTCACGGCGTTCATCACTCTTGGGAGCGGCGCGTCCAATCCACAGCAGCAGAACACACGACGCCACCACGAGCGCAACCAGCAGCAGCGTGAACCCGGGCCGAAGCTTGGTCATGACTGCCTCCCTTGCTCCAAGATCGCGGTGGAACGCTCTGCATCGAAGTCACCCCTGGTTGCATCGGGCACGACCAAACCGCTATCACCGCAGGAATATCTCAGCGACGAGTCGGTGCGCGCCTCAGTCGTCCAGGACAGCCACACCTGGTCAAGTTGGTCCTTTCTCTTGTTAGCTGAGCAGAGAGTATCGATTGTCCCCACTAGATTGGCGACATCAGCATCGCTCATCTCAGCCTCACTCAAACCGGTGAAGAGCAACTCGTGAGGGTTCCAGCCGCTATCGTCTATCCCTGCCTGTGGATGCAGTGGAGCGTAGCTCATGGCTACTGCCGCGCCTTCGGGTGCTTCAGGTAGCGAATCGGCGATGCTCAACAGTTCAGGAAGGAAATATCGGTTTGCTTCATTGACGGCCATGGTGATCTGCCACCCAGCCTGAGTCCAGGTTTCCCGATTGAATCCCTCGGATGAGCCGACAACCTCACCTAAAGTCTCGCGATGTCGCCCAGTTCCTGCATGGGTCACCAGGAAGCCGTCACGATCTATCTGTACGGAGATGTTCCAGTCGGGATACCAGCTCGCTGCCCGCAACTGTTGGCGTTGGGGGGAATAAAAGGCAAAGAACTCGGGCTCGATGAGGTCGCTAAGTGGATAGGTCGCAACGAATATTGCACTCTCCCGCTCCCACTTCACCGCGACCTCGAGGCCGTCGAGATCCATCTCCTTTAAACGGGGCGCCAGTGTGGTGCCTACCTGTTCCAACAACTCCGCCACTTCACCACCATCGATAAAATCAGGGGTGCTGGCACTCCTATCCTCCACTTCGATGTGTACCGTGGTGATGACCGCACCATGATCGCCCGAGCTGACTTCAGTCTCAACGGCGTAGACACCTTCTTGATCCTCGAAGGTTTCCCACACCAGATCAACAATGGCCTCTTGGGTTGCTGGGCGCGATGGGGTCCGCGTCACTGTATGCCAGAGCCCTAGACCCAGCGCCAACGCTAGGAGACCCACCATTAGGCCCCATTCCAACTTCCGCATCGAGATCACCTCAACGGCAGAATAGGGCATTGGAGGGCCACTAGCGGGTCCACCACAATGGCTAGCTATCGCCGTCGACCAGTACCAAAGAGTCCGCGAACGATCTCTCGGGTCGCGGTACGCAGGATCTGCATCAACCCGCGGCTAGCGACCTGACCGACGGCCTTGCCCGCCTGCTCGGCCACTGTCGGACCACGACGCGAACTTTCACGCTCAGGTTTGGCAGCCTCCCGCTCGGTTTCGGCTGCTTTGGCCCCGGCCTCCAGCTTGGCGGTAAGGATCTCATAGGCAGACTCGCGATCCACCGCGGTCCCGTAGGTCGCCATCAGTGGGCTCGCCGCCACCATCGACTGCATGACAGCGGCATCGGTGGGTTGCATCGCCGTTTCCGGGGCCCACAGCCGGGTCCACGCGACGGGGGTTGGCGCACCCTTGGGGTTCATGACCGTCACGATGGCCTCACCGATACCCAGCGACTGCAACGCCTCCTCCAAGTCGTAATCGGACTTGGGATAGGTCGACACCGTCGCCTTCAAAGCCTTCGCATCATTGGGGGTGTGGGCGCGCAACTGATGCTGGACCCGGCTACCCAACTGGGCCAGCACATCCTCTGGCACATCCTTGGGGGTTTGGGTGACGAAGAACACACCCACACCCTTGGAGCGGATCAGCCGCACAGTCTGGGTGATGGAGTCGAGGAAGGCCTTCGATGCGCCCTTGAACAGCAGATGAGCCTCGTCAAAGAAGAACACCAGCTTGGGCTTTTCCGCGTCGCCGACCTCAGGTAGGGAGCTGAACAGATCAGCCAGCAGCCACATCAAGAAGGTGGAAAACATCTCTGGGCGCGAGGCCAGATCGGGCAATTCCAGCAGGGTCACCACACCGCGACCATCGGCGGTGACCTTCAGCAGCTCGGCGGGCTCAAACTCGGGTTCCCCAAAGAAAACGTCGCCTCCCTGCTCAGACAAAGTGACGAGGTTACGCAGGATGACCCCCGCAGTAGCTGAGGACACCCCACCGATGTCCTTGAGATCATTCTTGCCCTCCTCAGAGGTGAGGAATTTCAGCAAGGCGACGAGGTCCTTGAGGTCGAGCAGCGGCAACCGGTTCCGGTCTGCGTAGTAGAACACCAAGCCCAGCGAGCTTTCCTGCACCTCATTGAGGCCCAGCACCTTCGAGAGCAGGATCGGCCCGAAGGAGGTCACCGTCGCCCGAACCGGCACCCCGATGCCCTGACCACCAAGGGCGAGGAACTCGCAAGGCGCGGCTTGGGGAGTCCATGGCTGCCCTTGGGCCTCAACCCTGGCCTGCAATTTCTCATTGGCCACACCGGGAGAGGCCATACCGGACAGGTCGCCTTTGATATCAGCCGCGAAGACCGGGACCCCCGCCTTGCTGAGGGCCTCAGCCATCAACTGCAAGGTCTTCGTCTTACCGGTGCCGGTAGCCCCAGCGACTAAGCCGTGCCGGTTGAACATCGCCGTCGGGATCCGGATGGGTGCCTCGACGACTGGCTCGGTGTCCATGAGCACCCCCAGTTGCACAGCCTCACCTTCGAACCCGTAACCGGCTTGAATCTTCTCAACCAATTCGCTCACGGCTCTAGCCTGCCATCTTTACGCCCCCTAGCACAGAGCTACACGACGACGGTGCACTTCCCGACGGCTTGGCTAGACTATTCCCGTGATTTTTAAGCGTGTTGGCGAGGCTCGCCCCTACCCGGACCACGGTTATGTGCAAAAACAGTGGGCCGCCATCGCACCGCATCAGGTGAGACTCGATGAACTCGTCACCACGAAACGCACCTTGGATCTGGAGGCTCTGCTCGAGGAGGACTCCACCTTCTACGGTGATCTGTTCGCCCATGTTGTGTCCTGGCGCGGCGAGCTTTATCTAGAGGACGGACTTCATCGTGCCCTGCGTGCTGCACTGCAGCAGCGCCAGACCATGCACGCACGCGTGCTTGAACTGCCCTGAGAGTGAGGCCCTACGTTGCGCATCTTCCGGCTGGTTGCCACCCCCGTGTTGTTGCTTGGGTTGCTGGGGTTCTTAGTGTGGGGGGCCTCCTGGGGTTGGCGCGCATTGACCGCTCCACTGCCCACCCCGGAACCAACCCCGTGCGCCACCACCGCGATGACTGCCCTAGCGCCAGGAAACGCCTCGGTTCGGGTCCTCAATGGCGGTTTTAGTAGCGGTCTGGCCACCCGGGTTGGGGAGGATCTGAAGGAGCGCGGCTTCAACGTCATCAAAATCACCAATACCGATGAGCGAATCACCAACACGATCGTTCGTAGTGGCAGCAACAATGTGGAGGCCGCCACCTTGGTGGGCAGCTATCTCAACGAGCCAACCCTGGAAACTGATGCGCGCATCGACGGCACCATCGATGTCCTGGTGGGCACCGATTTCCGGGGAATGAGTGAAGCCGGGTTGGAGAGCGTCCCGGTGGAATCGGGCACGATCTGCCTGCCCCCTAGCCCCAGCGCGTCGCCCTCCCCGGAGGGTTAAACTGCTCGTCTACGACGTGTAGTTCAGCAGGAGAACACCGGGCTAGGGACCCGGAGGGCGCAGGGGCAGCACCTGCCACGTCGGCTGGAGGTGATCGCGTGGGCTATGTGTGGGATCAGTTGTTGCGTGCACTGAACACCGCCCGCCATCACGACGATGAACCCACCCGAAAGCGGGCTGCGGATCGGCTAGCAGAGTGGCTGCAGCTGGCCACCGCCGCCTCAACGGGCACCGTCACTGTCGGGTCTCGTAGCCCACTGAAGAACTACCCAGGATGGGTGACGCCCCGGGTGATTCGGGGTGGTTTCGCTACCGGTAAGGCGATGGCTGCTGGTCCACTCAGCGACACCGAAAAGAGCCGAGCCCAGCACCTCAAGATTCCTGCTACCCGGCAGGCGCTATTCGCCTCCTATCTCAGCGACGAGGGGATTGCGGAATTACTGACAATTCTCGATACCGGGGATTATTCCGTCGCAGTCCCAGAAAGTGCGGCCTTGCTGGTTGTTGCGGCCCTCATCCGGGCCGGTCATGCCGCCGCAGCCAGTGCCTTATTGGCGGAGATCACCCCCTACGCTGATCGGTTGAAATTCTCGCCAGGCCCAGGCACCCAGTCCCAGCTGAAACCTGGTCAGGTATATCGATATAGCGCTAAGCAGGTGGCGGCCTCACTCACCGCGATGAAACCACAACGCCAGGTTGAGGCCCAGCGGGAGGCGTTGACGGTATGGCTGCCGCTGCTGGATCGGGCTCGGGATTTTTGGGTTGAGCGACGAGATCAGGTGACCTTCAGCGCCCAGGACGTCACCGCCGCCCGCGAGCTGGTCGCAGCCTATGATCATGCGCTGCGGCAGGCCCCTTACTGTCGGAAATATCGCAGTGAAAAAGAGAACCTTCCCATCCTGATCGCCAGTGCCCGGATCGTCGCGACGAATTGGCGAGTCGGACGGTGGCCGTCGTCGCGGGTGAGTCACGTGCTGTCCTGTCTAAAACCGCCTGCCGAGGGGCTCAGACAGGAACAATCGCGGATTGCAGCCCTTGCTGGCTATGCCGAAATCGGACAGGTGGTTGCTGATCGGGTGGCCCAGCAGCGACCCAACGAGGGTTTCGGTGAGGTTGATCCGTTGCTTACTCCGATCACGGCAGTTGAGGCCCAGGGTCGGGTGGTGGCGGGCACCCCGTTGCCGGATTCGGTGCAGCGTCGCATCCGGTTGGGGCAGGCCGGGACCTTGCCGGAGTTGGTGGCCTTGGGGTTGGTTCCCTCCGCGGAGGCGCTGGCCGAGTTGCTGCCCCAACTCACCGCCTTGGAGGTGGCTCGGCCCTACCGGGATCCCGCGTTAGGACGGCTCATGGCAGCGACTTATGTGGCTTTTCGACGTCGTCGCACCTTGTTGTTAACCGATTTGCAGTCCCAGATTCGTTTCGACGAGTTGCCGTGGGTCAGGGCTGCCCAGGCGAATGCGACTGGTTCACCAGCTACCGACACTGGTGAACTGGCACTTCGGGTGGCGACGATGGCCTTGGAATTGTTCCCTGGAACGATCCTGCCGAATGCCTTGATCCGCGAGTTGCGGCAACAATTCCGGGCTGCCGGGATTCAGGTGGTACTCACTGAGGAGATCGCGGCCGATATTTTCACTGGACGATTCCGCCCCCATTTCGTCGTGGCGGCCAAGCAGGCCTCGCAGTTATTGCATGGCAGTGTTTATGAGTCCTATTTCGGGTTGGATTATCTGGCAGTTAATCGGTTGCGGGACGAGGACACCGCCGGTTTTGGTCGGCTGTGTGCAGTGCCAGCCTCGGGTCAGGTCATCGTCGATAACGGGCGGATGATCGAGCGGCAGCAGCTGTGGACCACCCACAATCTGGCGGCCCTAGCCGAGCGGGTGCAGCCGGAGGGTGGCTGGCTGCCGCTGGCAGAGCGGGCCCTGGCCAGGTGTGGGGAGTTGCTGACCCTGTCGAAGACTCAGGAGCGGGGCAAGGCCACCGTCAAGGATGCCGCCTATGCCTGGCGCCAGGCGGTGTTCTTCGTCGCGATGACTGAATCCCCACAGGCCGCGATCCAGCACCTGGCTGGGCTACCGGTCGCTGCCGTCGATCCGGTTCGATCCTTGGTGGCTGATCTTGGCCGAGCCGCAGCCGGGCACCGCATCGTGCCCTTCACTGGCTGGGTAGCGGGTCGACATTGGATCTGGGATCTGGCGCAGTAGCCGCATCACTGGTTCAGCGGAATGACCATCTCCACACCGCTGACATACATCTCCTCGCGGGGTTTATAGCCGAATCCCAGGCCGTGAGCGGTGAGGATCGGGCCAATGATCTCTGCGGCCTCAGCCTCCTTGGCGGCGACGATGGAGCGTAGACGTTTGCGACCAAAGGCGCTGAATTCCTCTTCGGTGTAGAAATGGGGCCAGTTGGTGACATAGAACAACCAACCACATCCGGTTTTCATTAATTCCCGAGAGATATTCAGGCTCAAGCCGCCGATCCAGTCCTCAACTGGGGTCATATCCCCGGTGTGGGGGCAGCAATCGTTGAAATCCAATAAGGTCTGGATCCGATGGGTCTCGATCTCTGCGAAGGCCCGTTCGATCGGCATGGTGGGAAGTTTGCCGTCGACGGTGATGGCGGCCAGCTGGGTGCGTCGCGCCTGGATCAGGCGTCTAGCCCAGTCTCGGAGTTGGTCAAGATCGGGATCGCAGTGACCGTCAACGGCTGCCCACATATCGAGGAACACCAACTCCGGGTCGGCCTGACCCATGAGGATCTCCTCCCAGCCCCAGGTGAGGGCGCGCTGCCGTAGTGAATCATCGATGCCGGCGATGGCAGGTAGCTCTAAATCAGCAGGTAGTGCGTTGTACGTCCTTGTCACAGCCGCACCCTAGCACTGCGGTAAAACATACCCCTGGGTGTTACCCAGGGGTGGTAGCGGTGACGGTGGGATTTGAACCCACGGTGGCTTGCACCACACTCGCTTTCGAGGCGAGCTCTTTCGGCCGCTCAGACACGTCACCGCCGTCGAGGGTATCTCGGAACCCCGCGTCCAGCCAAATCCCCGATGTTGTGAACCCACCATCGGCCTAGGCTGGGCGCCCCAGCCACAAACTGCGCACCCGCGTTGTCCGGTTTGTGAGCATTCCGGAGCTGCCCGAGGCTGCGGGTTGGACTCCCCATGGGTTGGTCAACCCATATTGGCCCTTTTGACCATTCGGAGGGCAAGAACGCCTGCATTACCCCGATCTTTCATGGTTAGAGTCGTCCGCGTTCAGCAACCGCCCAATGGAGCAAGGAGTGATGATGGGCCTGCCATGGATTGAGATCGTTGAGTGTCTGGACCCGGACCCGCAACTGGTGCTGTGGCGCTATCCCGACCCTGATGGGCGCATCAAATCTGGGGCGCAGTTGATCGTCCGGGAGAACCAGGCAGCGCTGCTGCTGTCCCGCGGTCAGGCATCGGGGGTTTACGCCCCTGGCACCCACACCCTGCCGACCCAAAACATCCCGATCCTGTCCAACCTCCAGGGCTGGAAGTACGGCTTCGCCTCCCCCCACGTCTACGACATCTTCTACGTCGCGACCCGCCAGTTCGTCGACCTCAAGTGGGGCACCCCGGCTCCAGTGATGATGCTCGACCCGCGATTTGGGCAGGTCAGGGTCCGGGCCTTCGGCTCCTACAGTGTCCGGATCACCGATATCCCGCGCTTCTTCCGCGAGTACGCCGGCGCCTACCCGGTGCTGAGCATCCGCGATCTTGAAGCCCAATTGCGTGACTCCATCGCCGCCAACTTCGCCGAGGTGCTGGCCACCCAACAAATCTCGGTGGTCGACGTCGCCGCCAACCTCACTGCCGTCAATCTTCGGCTAGCCCCCGCGATCGCTCCGCTATTCCAAAACCTGGGCGTCGAGGTCACGCAGTTCACCATCACCTCGGTCACCCTCCCCGACGAGGTGAACCAGTACTACGACAAGGTCACTGGGATGAACATGGTGGGCGATATGTCCCGGTTCCAGGCCTTCAACACCGCTTTGGCTACGGCTGATACCAGCACTGCAGTGGGTCGCGGGGTCCAAGACGGGATGGCCATGGGAATGGTGATGGGCCAAGTCCAGCAACCCGTCGCTCAGCCTGCCGCCCCCGCCCCAGCTGTCGAGGATGTCGCCACCAGGCTGGGCAAGCTCAAGCAGCTGGCTGATGCTGGGCTGATCTCGGAGGAAGAGTTTGCCGCCAAGAAGGCCCAGATCCTGGAGGAGCTGTGATGGCCGAGTCCTTCGTTGAACGGATGCGACGCCAGGCCATGGCTGCCCCCAAATCCGCCGTGGTCCATGAGGAGGAGCAGGCTGGGGTGACCACACGCACCTGCCCAGATTGTGGCGCTCCCCGCTCTCAATCCGATGGGATAGCGGACTGCCGTTACTGCGGGCATGTCTTCGTCTCCGCCCTGGCAAGCGACTATGCACGTCGGGAGGAGGGCACCCGATGAGCCAGGCAAGTGACCAGCTCCAGGCGATGATTCCTCGGTTGGAGGCCTTCCTCGATCGGCTAACCGAACGCGCAAACCAGGTGGCCGAGGAAGCCAAGGCCGCCGTCGCTGAGATGCGTACATCCGGAGATAGCGCCACCGAGACCGCCTCCTATAGCTTGCAGGCCGGTATCGGATCGCAGATTCAAGGTCTCATCGACAAGGGCAATGCGGTCTTCGACGAGCAGTTCCGCCTCTTCCAAGACATCGACGATCCAGCCACAGAGAGGCTCTATGAGCAGCTCACTGAGCGCATGGAGTCCTGGGAGGAGTCGCTGGAATCCCTAGTGGATCAGGTTTTCAACTCCTCCGACCATCTCGACGCCCAAGCCAAATGGGATGCCGGTGTCGCCGATTGGCGGGCCGCGGCCTCCCGATTCAGCTGCTCCCAGTGCGGTGCCCCGGTGCCGGTCCCTGGCCTATTCGGCGTCGCGGTCTATCTGCCCTGTCAGGGCTGTGGCGCCAACGCCACCTTCATCCCCTCAACGGCCATGGTGTGGGCGGTTCAAGTAGCAGACATGATCACCCCAGCACCCGATGACCCCAAGCTCATGACCACGAAAGACACGATGAAAGGCAACTGATGTTAGGAAAATTCTTCAAGAAGGCTAAGGAAGCGGTCAGCAACGTTTCCGACGCGGTGCGTGGCGTACAGCAGGTGGACTGGATCCATCACGCCTTCCCCTACAGCCTCGAACTGATGCTGGATCACGACGACGCCCGTGACCTGTCACGGCCATTGCCACCAGCGAATCTGGAACCAGCCGCCGTGCAATATGCCGACACCTGGTACAATACCTGGGCCTCGGTCAGGGACGGCCACATCGCCCCAGTCAGTCTCCTCGAACAGGGCAATCTGCCCCAAGCCCAACAGGCCCTCTCCCAGTGGGAGGCGGCCATCCGCGATGCGGACGTGGCCCAGGCTCGGCTCGGTGATTTCAGGGGTGGCCGCCACTTGGTGCTGGCTAATGCCGATATCTTCCAGGCCCTCGAAGCCATGGCCGAGGATGTGCGTAGCTACTTCGGGGTCCGCATCGCCGGTCAGGACGCCACCAATGAGGCCACCAATGCCATCGGCCAGGTGGTGCAGATCCACACCCTCATGAACAATGCCCTGCTCGGTTTCTACGTCGACCCGGCTGGGACGGCCGCGAAGATGGCCGAGGATGCGGCCTTCGCCCCGATTGAGGCAATGCGCGCCAATCTCAGCAACCAGGATGGCCCTGAATTGCAACCGATCCTCGGGGTCAGCCTGCACGACTGGGTGGCGGCCTCAGCGAAGATCCATCAGGGCATGAGCGCCGATACCGTCGCCCAGATCTTGGGTGTGGAGCGTCCGCAATGGGATCAGGCTTCGGCACAGTGGACCCAGCGGGTTCAGGACTACCCGATGTCTGTTGGGATGAAATACGGCACCCTCATGTCGCAGCCGCATCCGAAGTTCGACGCTCCCCAGGCAGGTGGTGCCTCATCAAATGCGTCGCGGCTGGCCAGCGATCGAGAGTTCTACATCGAGTGTGCCGCCGCCATGGCGGCCGCGACCGAGGCCGGCCTGGACGCGGGGGGGTACCTGGAGACCAACTACGGCGTCACCGTCGCTCAAGTCGCTAGCGCCGGCGTCACCTGGGGTATGGACCTGCGCAATGTCAGTACACTGCTGACCCTACAAGAAGCCAAGAAACAGGAGATCGCGGCGAAGATCAAGGCCTCCTCTGGGCCCGGTATCGCCGACGATATCCAGTTCTGATATCTGGAGTTACCCGATGTATGACCTGACCTGGGTGCTGGCCCAGATCCGCGCCAAGAAACGGCTGAAGTACCTGTATTTCTGGGGACACCGGCCTTCGGCTAGCGGTCAATTGTCAGCGAGCTGCCTGAGCCAGTGGTGGTCCAGCCCATTCACCGTCGACGGCGTCACCTACGCCACCGCGGAGCATTGGATGATGGCGGGCAAGGCACAGCTATTCGGCGACCAGGAGGCTGCTAGCCGGATCGTAGCGGCCTCGCACCCAGATCGGGCCAAGAAACTGGGCCGTCAGGTCCGAGGATTCGATGAACAACGTTGGCGAGAGCATCGCAGCCAGCTGGTTGTGGCCGGTAATCTCGCCAAATTTAGCCAGCACCCCGACCTGAAGGAGTTCCTTGTGAACACCGGGTCACGGGTGCTCGTCGAGGCCAGCCCCGTCGACCGGGTCTGGGGAGTGGGGCTGGCCACCGACGATGACCGTATCGCGAACCCCCATCAGTGGCGTGGCCTTAACCTCCTGGGTTTCGCCCTGATGGAGGTTCGTGATGCGCTAAAAGATAGCTAACCCGAACAACCGGGTCACTGGTTATGGTACGCGCGGTCCAATCTCGCCAACCTGGGCGGCTCCGCTGAGGTGAAGACGCCAAGGCTGATCATTGCGCCAGGTGGCGGGGATCCCGTCGCGGGGGAAGAATTCCAGCACTGCCCCGTCAATCCACAACTGGCTGTGGCCAGGGACGGTGACCTGACCCAATTCCGGATGCTCCAGCAGTGCCGGTTCCTCGCCGAGGCTGACCACCCAGCGTCGATCTGCCAGCGACACCACCCCGGGCGTCAGCGGCTGCCAGCTACTCACCAGAGCAGCGGCGGCCTGTGGATCGACGACACTGCTGAGGCTGTCGCGGATGGTGAGGCGACGAGGCAGGCTGAGGCAGCCGGCATGGTCGCGCAGCTGCGGGTCCTGGCCGCTTTGCCGAACCCAGCCGATCACCAACGGCTGGCCATCGGCCAGGCTCACCTGGGCCGCATAAAGGTCGGTGCCGAGGTCGAAGAGTTGCGCCTGCTCGGTGACGAAGACCGGGCCTGGCTCCAGTCGTCCCACCGCCGCCACCATGGCACCTAGAGTGCCGCGATACAGGCAAGACAGCAGCAGCACCCAATTCTCACCCACCTGGAATAGCTGCGGGCATTCCCACACATCAGCAGCAGCGACCGCCGAAATCGCGTCATCGCCGGCCAACAGCATTCCGCGATAACACCAGTTCAGCGGATCTGAGCGGTCAAAGAGCAGCACGGCTGGGGTGCCGTCAGCTAAACCAGCGCCGAG
Organism: Arachnia sp.; assembly: GCA_041855345.1. Classification (GTDB taxonomy): domain Bacteria; phylum Actinomycetota; class Actinomycetes; order Propionibacteriales; family Propionibacteriaceae; genus Arachnia. Next base: position 13,940 of record JBHAEB010000077.1, read on the forward strand.
GATGGCCAGCTCAGCGCCGTCATATTCGAAGAGGAAGGGATCGCGCATCACCTTGACCTCGACGGGGGTGGTTCCCACCACGATCGGTTCCCCCCAGGTCAGCAGATCCTCGCTGCCCCAGCGCAGACAGATGGTGGATTCCTCCGAGGCATCAGCCACCCCCGAATAGACCACTGCGGGCCGGTCCAAACCGGGATAGTAGACCCCAGACCAGCAGCCATAGGCGTCAGGACCGTTGGGAGTTGGGCCGAAGGCGATGGGTAGTTGCTCCCAATGGGCTAGGTCATCGCTGACGGCATGGCCCCAGCAGATGGCGCCATGGGTCGGCGAGTGCGGGTTGTGTTGGTAAAACACATGCCAGCGGCCCGCCACCTTCGTGACACCATTGGGGTCATTCAACCAACCCTGCTGTGGACGCAGGTGATAGCTCGTTGTCGGGGCTGACATGATCTTCCTTTCGTGGGCCCCGCCATCATGGCGTATCGGGACGGGGTTGGCTCCCTGGTCGACGGCGGGTGAAAAAATCCGCCAGCTGGTTGGCGCAGGTCGCGGCCAATACCCCTGAGGTCACCCGGGGCCGGTGGTTGAGTCTGGGATCGCGCACCACATCGAAGAGGGAGGCAATCGCGCCGGCTTTGTCGTCGAAGGCCCCAAAGACCACATGGTCGATCTTGGCAGCGACGATAGCCCCCGCACACATGGTGCACGGTTCCAGGGTGACCACCAGGGTGCACCCGGTCAGCCGCCACCGTCCCAGCCGCTCTGCAGCCCGGCGGATCGCGACGATTTCGGCGTGGGCGGTCGGGTCGCCGGTGAGTTCACGCTCATTGGCGCCGCTAGCCACGAGTTCGCCGTCGGCTCCCAGAATGATCGCGCCCACTGGCACATCACCCCAGCTCTCAGCCAGGGCTGCAGCCGTGATGGCGTCCCGCATCGCGGGTTCGAAACGCCCGGCCACTGCTTAATCGTCGAAGGCCTCGACAGCGCGTTCGAAGACGTCAGCGATCTTGAGGCGTTTAGCGATCTGCATGAGCAACTCGTCGGAGTCCTCGTCATAGTCGGTGGCGATGGCCTCCAATTCGAAGGCCCGCAACCCATTGGCCGAGAACATCTCCAGGTCACCCAGCGGTACGGACTCCTCATCCTCGTCGGGGAGTTCCTCACCCAGATAGTCCACGACGTCGCGGGCGATGGGCCAGTCGTTGGCGGCTGCCGAATCCGATA
>JBHAEB010000078.1:0-3935 GCA_041855345.1 Arachnia sp.
ATCGAGCGGCTCAGCGATTCTCGCCGGAACTTCATCCTGCTGAACCTGCCCGCCGAATACGAGCAGCGGTTGGTCGCACCGGGCCGCGCACGCGCTGCGGTGGTCATCCTCGTCGCGATGGTCACGTGCATGGCGTTCGGCTGGCTGCCCGGCGCCGACGCCGCCCTGCTCGCGGCACTGGCCATGCTCGGTGCCTGGTGTGTGCGCGTCGACAGCATCTACCGGTTGATCAGCTGGAACACGCTGGTATTGATCGCCGGCATGTTGCCGTTGGCCACCGCGTTGGCCAAAACCGGGACGACGACGCTGATCGCTGATCACTTGGTCGACACTCTGGGTGACCTGGGGCCGACCGGCATGCTCGCGGTGGTGTTCCTGGTGACCGCTGTGGTCGCGCTGTTCATCTCGAACTCGGCGACGGCAGTGCTCATCGCACCGGTGGCCATCGAAGCGGCCCAGGCGTTGCACGTCTCGCCGCAAGGCTTCGCGATGACGGTGGCCATTGCCTGTTCCGCCGCGTTTGTCACGCCGGTGTCGTCGCCGACCAACATGCTGGTCATGGAGCCCGGCGGGTACAAGTTCTCCGACTACGCGAAAGTCGGCGTGCCCCTGCTGGTGCTGACCATGGTGATCACGGTGGTCCTGGCCAGGCTGATCTACCTACCGGGGTAGCGCCCTACGTCGAGCGTGGGGGTTGAGGAGACGACACGCCGAGGCGGGTCACGGTAAGCCCCACGCTCGGCGGACGACTCCGCGAAAAGTGCCCCCGGCAGGATTCGAACCTGCGACACCGGTGGTAGTCGGCCAGTCGCTCAAATTCATCGTTGCTGATTTGATGCTGGTAGAGGGCAACTTTTTTACGATCGGCCGTCACCATTGCCGCACCTCGATCTTTCCGATGCCAGGTACGTGTTGGATGCTCGTCAGGGCACGCTCCGAGGCATCTCTGATGTCATCGCCTTCGACGGAGAACGCGAGTGCTAGCTTGAACCGTCCCAGGTTCTCCGCCGTTGCTATACGGGTTGACGCTCTCGGTTGAGGGCGTCGTAGTGGGCTTGCTCGTACTCGACTGGGGTGACCATGCCCAGGGTTGAGTGCAGCCGTCGGTTGTTGTACCACTCGACCCAGGCCGCTGTCGCGTACTCGACGTCGGCGACGGTGCGGAAGGGGCCCGGCTGGAACACGGTAGTGCGGATGCATTCGGTCTTGTACAGGCCGTTGATGGTTTCCATCAACGCATTGTCATAGGCGTCTCCCACGCTGCCGATTGATGGTGAAATCCCTTCCAGTTCAAGGTGTTCGGTGAATTTGATTGAGGTGTACTGGCTGCCCGCGTCGCTGTGATGGATCAGTGCGCCGGCCGTGGTGGGGTGGCCTTCGTGGTCGCGTTGCCATACCGCCATGCGTAATGGGGTCATGACCAGATCTGTGGCCTTGGACGTGGAGGCGTGCCAGGCCACGATCCGCTGGGCGAACACGTCCACGATGAACGCCACGTAGACGAATCCGGCCCAGCTGCGCACGTAGGTGAAGTCGGTGACCCACACCCGGTTCGGGGCATCGGCACAGAAGTTGCGGTTGAGCAGATCCGGTGCTCGAGAGCCGCCGGCGTCCGCGATGGTGGTGCGCACCGTCTTGGACCGGCGGATGCCCTGTAAACCCAATGTGCGCATGGCGCGGTCCACTGACCCGGCGGATGCGTCAGCCACGGCGGTACGGCGGATGAGGGCGGTCATTTTGCGCCGCCCGTAGAGCCCCTCGGGCGCCAGGACCTTCTGCCCGGCAGCGTTAGTCGTCCAGGCGACCTCGTGGATAGCGTCGATGACCTGGGCGTCGGTGATGGTGCGGGCCGCTACGGTCCGGCCCGGTTGTTTCCAGGACCGGTAGGTGCGCGCGGCGATCTGGCAGCCCTGCTCGTGCAGGACCCGGCAGATCGACTCGACCGCGTGCCCGGCGGCGCGTTGATCGTCGATGAAAGCGGCGATCAACGGTTGCGGGGGTCGAGTTCCCCCGCGAAGAAAGTCGTTGCCGCTTTCAGAATCGCGACATCCTCACGGAGCCTTCGGTTTTCAGCCTTCAGGCGTTTGATTTCGTCGTTTTCTTCGCTGGTTACACCCGGGCGTTGTCCGCCATCAATCTGGGCTTGGACCACCCAGCGACGCACCGATTCCTTGCCCACGCCGAGTTGGCGCGCGACCGCCTCGGAGGCCGCGGTCAACGACGAGTACTCCTGCTGATGTTCGGTCACCAACCGCACCGCACGGTCACGCAACGCAGGATCGATCTTCTTGGGCATGCTGTTCATCCTTCCGGACTCAAACAGCAGCGGCATCAAACCTGGGGCGGTTCACATCGATGCCAGCAAGGTTTCGGGCGGGCGGTGGCATTGCACGATTAAGGCATCTGGGTAGACGGCCATGATCGCATCGAGGGAGAACAGATGGCTCGGATTCTTGAGCACCCAACGCTTGTGCGGTTCGTTGAGCCCGATCAATTGCAGGTTCTTGCGATGCCGCCGAAAAGACGGCGTCCAGTCTTGGGTAGCCAACCAGCGTGTGTAGCTGGGGATGTGGGCCAGGGATTCGTAGGACACAGAATGCAGCGACTGGCGAAGAAGCTGCCAGCATTCCTCCAAGACGTCTTCAGCGATGTAGTGCAGGCCCAGGAACTCGGGGTTCTCTTGATGGGCCTTTGTGTAGTACTCCTTGAGTGCTCGATACTCGGGAATGGTCTCCCATTGATCCCGCGGTGGTCGAGGTTGTGGGTACTCAGCCAGCCAGAGCTCCAGTCCCTGATGGTTGGGGTCGGCCCCGAGCAGGCGGTGCAGCGCTGTGGTTCCGGTTCGGGGCAAACCAGTCACGAAAATGGGTTGCGTGATTTCGACATCCGAGTGGCCGGGGTGGCGTTTCCAGGCTGCCTCGCTTAAGAGGCGCGCTACCAACCCTGAACGAAGGTAGTGCCGCGTCATGTTCGCCCCAAGTGGCGTGAAATCCGCTTCGCGTGAATAGCTTTCGAGAAGCACGTGCAATGCCTCGGTGAGGTTGTCGGTGGTGTCGCCGAAGTCACTGTGACCGGCAATCTCGATGGCCTGCTCGCACAGCGCTTCGGCAGTTCCGACTTCGGTCGTCATGGTCATGCTTTGTACTCCCCGCAGTTGACATCAATGGTCTGGCCGGTGATGCCATTGGCCAGGTCGCTGATCAGAAAGAGAATTGCCGAGGCGACATCGTCCTCGGTCACCAGCCGTTTGAGATCCGAAGACTCTGCTGCGGCGGCGTAGATGGTATCCAGGGTCACTCCCGAGGCATCTGCCTGTTGTTGGAAGTAATCCTTGAGCACCTGGCCCCAAATATAGCCAGGAGCAACTGAATTCACGCGAATCCCGCTGTCACCAAGCTCGCTTGATAGGGACTGAGACATGGCCAGCAGCGCCGACTTCGCCAGTTTGTAGGGGCCGTACAGCGGATCGGAGTGTCGGATGACCATCGAACTGAGGTTCACAATCGACACCCGCGATTCGGTGAGAGGGGGAGTGAATGCCTGGATGGTGCGCAGCACGCCGAGGACTGTCAGCTCCAGGGATTCGCGGATATGAGTGAAAGTGGTTCCGGCGAAGGGCTGCATGGATGGATACATGAAGGCGTTGTTGACCAGGCCGTCGACCTTGCCGTAAGCGGACAGTGCTTGTTGGGCGAGTGTCTCGACGTCTTTGTCTACGGTGATATCGGTGGGCACGGCGATCGCGCGCCGACCGATTTTGGCTACGTCATTGGCGATCGCGTTGAGTCGTGGCGCCGACCGAGCCGCCAACACCAGGTCGGCACCTTCCTCGGCGCAGCGCCGAGCCAACGTCGTTCCCAGGCCGGGGCCGACACCCGTGATCACGACAACCTTGTCCTGAAGTAAACCCACCCTGATCAGCCCAGCATCCTTTG
>JBHAEB010000079.1:0-10228 GCA_041855345.1 Arachnia sp.
GAGCAGACCAGCCAGGATGTAACTGAGCACGACCATGCCATCCTCGGTCCCGCCTCGCTGCGCGTGCTTGTCTTTGGATTCAGGTGTGGTGCCCATGTTGTGGCAGAGCCTAGCGGAAATTCTTTCCTGGTTCACCTCTGGCAACAAGGTGTGATCAATGGTCATGAATGTCGTAGATCGGGACCCGCTGACGCATCGCAACGAGTACAACGCCAGTTGTCCAGGCCAGCACCGTGGTGATGACCGCGGCGGCCAACCAGCGGGTGTCGGTGGCCGGGCCTAGTCTCGGATGGGTCGTAATCCACCAAATACCTGCACCGATTCCGGTAACCCGGATGGCGTAGCTGGCAAGCACCACGCCTAGGCCAACGACCGGGTCGAGTTCGCAAGCCACCACCTCAACGGCTTGACCGATGGCGCTAAAAATCACCACTGCGGCAAATCCCAGGACTGCCCCTACCAGGGCTGGCCCAGAGCCGCTAGCCAGCGCCAACCCCAGAACCGTGAGTCCGGCAATATGGCCCAGGGCTAGTCCACCGATCATCATCTGTTTGGCGCGGCGAGTTGCCCCAGTGACCCGACGCTCAGCCATCATCGCTGGTTGTTCGTCGTCGGCGCGGGTACAGCGTGCATAGCAGCAGGGCGAGGGAGAAGGCAGCTAAGGTCCACCAGGTCCCAGGATGGTTGAGTAGGACCATACTGACCAAACCGCCAGCGATGACTGCACTCCAAGCGCACAGGATGAGCACGGTATGGGCCTGCGAATGGCCCCTGGCCATCATCCGGTGGTGGAGGTGCAGTTTGTCCGCTTCAAAGGGGTTCCGCCCCGCAGCCACCCGCCGCAGGGTGGAGAGAATCAGATCGGCCAACGGCAGCGCGAGGGTCGCGAAGGGCAACAGAATCGGCAGCATCGCTGGCAGCACATCATCGGGGTTTGAACTCAATGCGCTCGGATCAACCTGGCCGGTGAAGGAGATGGCGCTCATCGCCATGAGGAAACCCAACAGCATCGAGCCGGCATCACCCATGAACATCCGGGCTGGTTGATAATTGTGGGCGAGGAAACCAAGACAGATCCCCAGAGTCACCACCGTCAGCAGCGACGCGGTGGTGGCGCGCACCAGATCCTGTTCATAGGCCAACACATAGGAGTAGGCGAAGAACGCCCCCGCCCCCACAGCCACCACCCCGGCAGCCAACCCATCAAGACCATCAACGAAGTTCACGGCATTGACGCAGATAGCGATGAAGACCACCGAGATAATGATGCTCGAGGCGTCGTCGATGATCACCACTGCATTGGGTAGGGGGATCCAGAAGATACGCACTCCCCCTAGAACGGCGATACCGGCAGCTAAGACCTGACCGCCGAGTTTCACCAAGGCGTTGAGGTCGAACATGTCGTCAAGAACCCCGACCAGGGTAAGCACACTTCCAGCGACCAGCACTGCGATGGCATCGTGACCGACACTTGCGAAACGTGACAGGAAGGGCATCTGCACTGCGAGTGCTAACGCGACCGCGAAACCTCCCAACATCGCCAGACCGCCGAAATAGGGTTTTGGTGTGGTGTGGACATCCCGGGTTCGGACCATCGCCATCACCTTCCAGCGCAGCGCCAGTTGCCGAACTGGAGCAGCCAGCAGGTAGGTGGCGGCCGCAGCCACCAACATCACCAGCAGATATTCGCGCATCAGTCGGCCTGAATGTCGGGAACGACCTCCCGCAGACTCGTCACAGGAATGGCCCCGGCACGCAGAACCCGCCCGGTATCGGTCACCGTGAAGTCGACAATCGTTGAGGGCTGCCCACCCGGCGCCTCCCCAGCGTCGAGGTAGACCGCGACGCTATCCCCGAGCATCTGTTGGGCCTGGTGGGCCGTGGTGGCAGCAGGCTGCCCTGAGGTGTTGGCGGAGCTGACTGCGAGCGGCCCAGTCCGTCGCAATAGTGCCCGGGCCTGGTCATGATCGGGCAGCCGTACCGCGATGGTCCCGGCAGCATCACCCAGGTCGAGGGGTAGTCGTCGCTGAGCTTGAAGGATGATCGTCAACGCCCCCGGCCAAAACCGGTCAATGAGTTGAGCGGCAGCTTGGGGGATCTCCTCGGCTAGGGAACGCAGCATCGAGGACTCGGCGATCAGTACCGGCGAGGGCATGTCGCGGCCTCGCTGTTTGGCTGCCAGCAACCGCGCTACGGCCTCGGCGTTGAATGCATGTGCGCCGATGCCGTAGACGGTGTCGGTGGGCAGCACGACACACTGGCCGGCGACAACGGCCTCTCGAGCGGTCTCGAGTGCTGTTTCAGTATCGTCGAACAGGGACAGCAGCCTCGATGCGGTTTCACTCACCCAGCCATCCTGCCACGAATAGCCAGACAATGGCGGGCACACCCCGTCAGGTCGCGATGACTGGTCACTGGGTTGAACCCCTGGCTCAGTAAAGTCAGCACTTCGGGCGCATGCGAGTCATCATGCTCGACCGCCAACAATCCGCCATCCCGCAGCAGCCGCAGCCCAACCTGGTGAACTACACGCATCGCATCCAACCCATCAGCTCCGCTGAAGACCGCGATCTGCGGGTCCCGCAAGACCTCTGGTCTCAGCTGAGGGCGGAATCCGGCTGGGACATAGGGTGGGTTGGCCACCACCACATCGACAGTGCCATCCAGGTGCGTGAATGCTGTTGCCATATCCCCCAGCCGGGTATCGACTCCCAAGCCGTCGAGGTTGCGTTGCAGCCATGGCCAGGCTTGTTCAGAGATTTCGACGGCATACAGTTCGAGGCCCCCTCGCTCCTTGGCGAGGCTTCGGGTAATCGCCCCTGATCCGGCACATAACTCGACGACGCGTCGTGGCCCCGCGGGTAGCTGCGCCAGATAGTTCAGAACATGATCGACCAGCAGCTCGGTCTCTGGCCGCGGGATGAAGACCCCAGGACCGACCGCAACCTGTTCATAGCGGAAGGGCGCATAGCCAGTGATGTGTTGGACTGGCTCCCCCGCTAATCGACGCGCCACGAGATCCATGATGTGGCCGTGTTCAGGGGCTGAGACCTCGCGCAGCACCAGCGAACTTTGATCGCAGTCCAGGGCATGGCTGATCAGCCACCGGGTCTCGGCATTGGGGCTGATGACCTGGCCCTCAGCCAGGATCTCGGTCACTTCGAGGATCAGGTCCCATGCCCTCACTGGGAGGCCCCGGCAAGCCGCTCAGCCAAGTCAGCCTCTGCTAAGGCGTCCAATACTGGAGCTAGTGCCCCCGCCAGCACCAGGTCGAGGTTGTGGGCTTTGAATCCAATCCGATGATCGGCGAAACGATTCTCCGGGAAGTTGTAGGTGCGGATTCGCTCTGAACGGTCGACGGTACGCACCTGGGATTTCCGAGCGGCCGAGGCAGCTTCAGCCGCTTCCGCCTCCTGAATAGCAACCAGCCGGGAACGCAACATCCGCATCGCCTGCTCCCGGTTTTGCAGCTGGGAGCGTTCATTCTGGCAACTCACCACCACGCCACTGGGAATGTGGGTGATCCGCACCGCGGAATCGGTGGTGTTGACTCCCTGACCACCAGGACCAGAGGATCGGAACACATCGATACGCAGATCTGCGTCGTTGATCTGAATCTCCTCAGGCGCGACATCGGGGGATACCAATACACCAGCCGCTGAGGTGTGAATTCGGCCTTGGGTTTCGGTGACGGGCACCCGCTGGACCCGGTGCACCCCACCTTCAAACTTCAGCCGACCATAGGGTCCAACCCCATCAACGCTGGTCCCTTTGACCGCCACAGTCACGGATTTAAAACCGCCGAGATCGGTACCTTGAGCATCGAGCACCTCGATACTCCACCCCACCTGCTCGGCATATCGCTGATACATCCGCAGCAGATCACCTGCGAAGAGAGCAGATTCCTCTCCCCCTTCACCGGATTTGATCTCCATGATGGCGTCAGCGTCGTCGTTAGGATCTCGGGGCGCCAAGAGCCGGGTCAGTCGAGCGGTCACGGTAGCAAGGTGCTCGGCTAAGGACTCGGCTTCCTCACCGAAAGCCGGATCCAGTTCGGCTAGCTCCAACGCAGCATCACGATCTGCTGTGAGTTGGGCATGTTGCGCGAGGGCTTCGACGATGGGCCGGAGCGCGGCGTAACGCCGACCGACCCGGCGCATCAGCACCGGGTCGGCGTGAGTGGCCGGATCGGTCAACTGGGCCTCTAGCCGGTCGAATTCAGCGACCAGCGGCGTCGCGGACTCAAACAAGCGTTACTTCTTCTTCGCGTACATCCGCTCGAAGCGAGCCACCCGGCCGCCGGTGTCGAGGATCTTCTGCTTACCGGTGTAGAAGGGGTGGCACTCGGAGCAGACATCGGCATGGAGCGAGCCCCGCGAGGCGGTGGATTTGGTGGTAAACGAGTTACCGCAGGTGCAGTTGACCTGGGTAACGACGTAGTCGGGGTGAATACCCTGCTTCATGGTTTCTCCTAATGGATGTGTTTTCTCCGGGTCGCCAATGGCGTGAACCGGCACAGCCGACAATTCTGCCACCGTGCCCGCGTGTTTCCAAACGTCTCGTAGTGTTGATGCTGCCACTCGATGTCACGGGGTAAACACCCGCCGATGTGGCCGGTGCCGCTACCCGGGTAGCGGCACACCGCGCAATCCCCTACTACTAGCCCTCCTGGGCTGGAGTGGTTTTCAGCACCGATAGCAGGAACTCGTGATTGTTCTGGGTTTTCCGCATCCGAGCCAAAAGCGTCTCCAGCGCAGCCTGGTCATCCAGCCCCGATAGGGCACGACGCAGCTTCCAGATGATGTTGAGTTCGTCGCGGCCCAACAGCAGATCCTCGCGTCGGGTACCAGATGCGTCCACATCGATGGCTGGGAAAATGCGCTTGTCCGCGAGCTGGCGGGCCAGCCGCAATTCCATATTTCCGGTCCCCTTGAACTCCTCAAAGATGACCTCATCCATACGCGAGCCAGTTTCGATGAGTGCAGTTGCCAGGATCGTCAGCGAACCACCGTTTTCGATATTCCGAGCGGCACCAAAGAATTTCTTGGGCGGGTACAGCGCTGCCGAGTCAACACCACCCGAGAGGATCCGGCCAGAAGCCGGAGCCGCCAGGTTGTAAGCCCGCCCCAGCCGGGTGATGCCGTCTAGGAGCACCACCACATCATGGCCCAGTTCCACCAACCGCTTAGCTCGTTCGATAGCCAATTCCGCGACCACCGTGTGATCCTCCGCGGGGCGGTCGAAGGTGGAGGCGATGACCTCACCGGAGACAGTCCGCTGGAAATCGGTGACCTCCTCGGGACGCTCATCGACGAGCACAACCATGAGGTGCACCTCAGGGTTGTTAGCGGCGATCGCGTTGGCAATGGCCTGCATCACCATCGTCTTGCCAGCCTTTGGCGGGGAGACGATGAGACCACGCTGCCCCTTCCCAATGGGGGCTACCAGGTCAATGACACGCCCAGTCAGCTGGGTATTGACCGTTTCTAGCCGCAACTTCTCCTGGGGATAGAGCGGGGTCAATTTCGCGAACTCGGGGCGTTGCTTGGCCTTTTCCGGATCGTCACCATTGATGGAGTCGATCCGCACCAGCGGGTTGTATTTCTCCTTGCGCTCACCTTCGCGTGGGGTACGAATGGCGCCGACAATGACATCGCCGCGTCGCAGTCCGAACCTGCGCACCATCGCCATTGGCAGATAGGCATCGTTGGGGCCTGGCAAATATCCGGTGGTGCGCACGAAGGCGTAGTTGTCGAGAATATCGACGATGCCGGAGATAGCTACGAGCACATCATCGTCGCTGAGCGTTGGCTCATTCTCGTAGCGGTCCATCCCTGCCGGACCACGGCCACGTCGATTCTGCCGGTCTCGATTGCGGCGACGACGCCCGCGTCGCGAGGACTCGTTGTCCTCCTCAAACCGGCCGCTAGATCCGGAACTGTTCTGAGGGAGGTTGGGCGTAGCTGAGCTGGTGGGGGTTCCGAGAGCAGCTGCTAGGCGCTCCCCCACCTCCTCGTTGGTGGCCTCCTGGGAAGCCCGGTCACGCTCCTTGTTGCGTTCCCGGCGACGGCGGCTGCGCGTGGGGCTGTCGCTGTCACGCTGCGGCGCCTCTGGTGTCGTTGGGGCCGACTCTGCAGCAGCAACTTTTTCGGGAGCAACAACCGTTTCGGCAGCCGCAACAGGCTCAGCCTTGGTCTCGACCTTGGATTCTGTATTCAGGTCAGTCTTGGAGCGCGACTTACGCGCGGGGGTCTCAGTCAGCGGGGCGGGGGCGCCAGAAATGGCAGCGATCAACTCGCCCTTACGCATGGCAGAGGTGCCCTTGATACCCATCCCGGCGGCCATCTTCTTCAGCTCGGGGAGCTTGAGATCGCCCAGGGAGGTGAAACCGGATTCGGTCACGGAAAGCCTTTCCATAGCTTTAAAAGAACCGGCGTAGCGAAAAGCCGGTTAGAGTGCTGGTGCCATGGCGCGTCTCGCGGTGTGTGGAAGCTCTCACCGGCGCCGGTATCTGGCCAGACAGCAGGCTACCACGTTTTTCCGGGTAGTTGAAAACAACTCCGCAATATTGCAGTTCAGGAGGTTAACCTGCCCAACTCAATTCCGCCACCGAGCTTCAGATCATGGCGCTGAAATCCCTGGTGAGAAACCGTTTCAGCCAATGCGAGCTGCTCTGGCAGGCCAAGGGCGAAAACAGTTGGTCCTGCGCCGGAGATGGTGGCTGGAACTCCGCGGCTGCGCAACTGGAGCATCAACTCCCAGGAGGGCTTCATGAGTTCTGCCCGGTAGGGCTGGTGCAGCCGATCGCGGGTGGCTGCCAGCAGCAAATCGGGTCGCTGCTCCAATGCCAACGGCAAGGACGCTGCCACGATCGCTTGGGAAACCGCATCCGCGCGAGGAACAGTTTCGGGTAATACCGCACGAGCTCCTGCGGTGCGCACCTCAAAGTCGGGGATGTAGACCTGGGTGCTGATTCCCTCGGCTGGCTTCAACCGGATTAACTCAACGGTGTCATCATCGATCCATGCGAGAATCGCGCCACCCCACACTGCAGCACCTGCGTTGTCGGGGTGCCCCTCCAACAGGCTGGCAATGCGCGTCAGTTCGACGAGATCCAGGTCACGGTCGGGGAAGGCAATGCCGTGGGCCAAGGCGCATCCCGCAGCAATAGCGGCAGCCGAGGATCCTAACCCTCTGGAGTGCGGAATCGTATTGTGGGCGGTGAGTGTCATACCGGACGGCGCAGGCACCCCCCACTCTCGCAGGGCGTGCAGCACCGTGGCGATCACGAGGTGGGATTCGTCGCGAGGAACCTCCGCGGCCCCCTCTCCGGTCACCTCAATGGTGATGCCCTGACCGCCCAATTCCAGGGTCAGCTCGTCGTACCAATCAACCGCCAGCCCCACGCAGTCAAACCCGGAGCCTAGGTTGGCGGTGGTGGCAGGAACTCGGACCCGGAGTTTCACTGGCCCTCGATACGCATGTAGTCGATAGTTTCACTGATGAAGGGAGCCTCGCGCAGGTCCGAAATGACTGCCTGCAGGTCAGACTCCCGAGCCTCGTGGGTCATGAAATTCAGGCTGGCGGTGAAACCATCGGTGCGACCGATGCCTTCCAGATAGGACTGCTGGCAGGTCTGGAGGGAGACATCGTGGTTGCCGAAGATCGTTGCACATTTCGCCAACACACCTGGCTTGTCTTCCACCTGGAATCGGATGTAGTAGCGCCCAGTGGCATCGCCGATGGGGGCGACCTCACGTTTGGTGTAGCCAGTGCCCAGATGGGAGGCTGTGCCTCGGACCCGGTTTCGAGCCACTGTCACCACGTCACCCATGACTGCCGACGCGGTGGGCGCGCCACCAGCACCTTGCCCCAGGAACATCAATTGGCCGGCTTCCACGGATTCGACAAAGATCGCGTTGAAGGCCCCAGAGACCGAAGCCAAGGGGTGGGTCTTGGGGACCATGGTGGGATGCACCTTGACGATCACGCGGTCATCCTCGCTGAGTTTGGCCACAGCCAGCAGCTTGACCACGCAACCCATCTGGTCGGCGGCTTCGATGTCTCGGCTGGTGACCTGGGTTATTCCTTCGCAGAAGACTTCAGGCCGCTGGACCTCGGTGTGGAAGGCCAAGCCAGCCAAGATGGCGGCCTTGGCGGCCGCGTCATGGCCCTCAATATCAGCGGTCGGATCGGCCTCGGCGAATCCCAGTTCTTGGGCCTGGCGCAGGGCCACATCAAAGTCGAGATGATTGGTGGTCATCTGGTCAAGGATGTAATTCGTGGTGCCGTTGACGATCCCCATGACTGCCCGGATCTCGTCACCAACCAGGGACTCACGCAGTGGCCGGATGATGGGAATCGCACCAGCGACGGCGGCCTCGTAGTACAGGTCGACACCATTGGCTTGGGCCACATCCCCTAGTTGACTCAGATCATCAGCCAGCAACGCCTTATTGGCCGTAATAACCGAGGCTCCAGCATTCATCGCATCAATGAGCAAGCTGCGGGCAGGTTCTATCCCGCCAATAACCTCGATCACTAGGTCGAGGTCGCCTCGGGTCACCAGCGGACGGGAATCGGTGGTGAACAGGGCTGGGTCAATTCCGGGGCGTTCCACGTCTAGACGACGCACCCCGATCCCGACAAGCTCTAGCGGACGACCGATGCGCTGCCGAAGGGATTCAGCTTCGTTGGTGATGATCCGGGCCACTTGGGAACCCACCACCCCTGCTCCCAGCAGCGCTACCTTCAACGGCGCGTTGTCCTCTGCCATTGTCACTCCCCTACATCCAGTCGCATCAGATCGTCCAACGTTTCACGTCGCAACAACGTCGCGACCTTCCCCGCATGAACCGCCAGGAGCGGCGGTTTCGGAAGCTGATTGTAGTTACTCGCCATGGACCGGCAATAGGCGCCAGATCCCGGAACCGCGATGAGATCCCCCGGCGCGATGTCACGGGGCAAGAAAACATCGCGAATCAGGATGTCGCCACCTTCGCAGTGTTTGCCTACCACCCGGGCCAGCATCGGCTCCGCTGAGGAGGTCCGGTTGGCCAGTGCGCAGGAGTATTCGGCCGCGTACAACGCTGGCCTAATGTTGTCGCTCATCCCCCCGTCGACCGAGACATAGGTGCGGGAGCGACCGTTATCCAATTCGACAACTTTGACGGTGCCGACCTCGTAGACCGCGACACCGGCTGGCCCGCAGATCGCCCTTCCCGGCTCGATACTCAGCTTGGGGCGTTTGAGCTGGAAGCCACGGCATTCATGGTCGAGGATTTCCTCGAAGGCAGCCGCTAGATCAGCGGTCGACTTGGGGCTATCGGCTTCGGTATAGGCGATACCAAAACCGCCGCCCAGATCCAGCTCGGCCAGTTCCACACCGGTGGCGGTGCGGAACTGGTGGGCCAATTGCAGGGTCCGTCGGATGGCTACCTCGAAACCATGGGTTTCGAAGATCTGGGAACCGATATGGCTGTGGATGCCACGCAACTCCAGATGGGGTGAGCTGTGGCATCGCACCAGACCCGCCAAGGCGTGTCCACCCAAGATCGACAACCCAAATTTCTGGTCCTCATGGGCGGTTGCGATGTATTCGTGGGTATGGGCTTCCACACCCGTGGTGACCCGAACCAGCACCCGTGCGGTGGTGTTGAGTTCCACGCAGGCAGCCTCGATCCGGTCGATCTCGTTGAAGGAATCGACGATGATGCGGCCGACACCTGATGCCAAGGCGAAACGGATCTCCTCAGCTGATTTGTTGTTGCCGTGGAACCCGAGTCGCTCGGCTGGCATCCCACCAGCCAGGGCGATGTGCATCTCCCCCATGGTGGTGACATCGAGACCCAATCCCTCCTCGGCTACCCACCGGGCGATACTGCGGGTCAGTAGGGCCTTGCCTGCGTAATAGACCTGCCATCCTGCAAAGCTGTCTCGAAAGGCTCGGGCCCGGGTTCGAAAATCAGCCTCGTCCAGGACATAGGCGGGGGTGCCGAATTCGGCAGCCAGCTCTGGCAGGCTCACCCCGGAGACGATGATGTGGCCACGGTCGTCGCGGTGGGCTCCGGTCGGCCATAGGGCGGGCCGAAGTTCATTGATATCGGCGGGCAGGCTGAGCCACTGGGGGCCGGCGTGGACCGCATCGGCATGAAGGGAACCGGCGATGTGGGCGTGGGTCATGGTCGACAGCTTGCCAGAGAGATGGCCGACGATCGGCTCAATTGCC
>JBHAEB010000080.1:0-9363 GCA_041855345.1 Arachnia sp.
ATCAATCAGGTGGAGCTAAGCCTGACTGATGTGCTGCGGCACTGGATCGACAATGCCCCCGAGCCTGCGAGGTTGACCTTGCTGCCGCCACCAGCAGAGACAAACTACGCTGGTGGCGTGGGGATTCGCCCCCAACTCGAACTCGCTGGCGACGAACCGGTGACGCACCCGATGCTCGGGATTCACACGGCCTGGGATCAGCCACTGCTGGTCAAAGGAGACTTTTGTGGCTGGGAGAGTGTGGCGCTGCCGAACCATCCGGCTCGGGCCGCCGCCCAGGTGCTGAGGGGCAACGAGGGCTATTACCCGCCCCCTATTGACGATCTGCAAGCCCTGCTGTGCGTGGCCAATTCCGTTGAAGCGGTGACGAGTTTCACCGTGCTGTCGCATGTCAGTGATGGCACCCCGAAGGATCGGGAGGTCCTGGCGGCGGAGGTGCTTACTGCCTGGGAGCAGGGCCGGATCACCAGCGATGAACTGGTCGGTGCTTGGCGCTCCGAATGGCGAAAGGGATGGCCGTTGGCACCCGGCAAGGTGGTGGCCTTCGCCCGCTCTATTGGTGAGGCCGGGGGCTTGGCGCTGGTGTGGCCGCTCCTGGGGGCCGTCGCCGAAGAATTGGCGGGCGAAGATAGGATCGCGACGGCTGCCTCAGCTGCTCTGGAAGCCGTGGCGCGGTTCCTCCCCGAGGTCCCGGCTAGCCACCGTGGTCCGTTACCGAAGGTCACGGCCCTGGCCAAGCGCAGCGGCAGCAGCAAAGCGATCTTGTTGGCGCGCAGCATCGCCGACCAACTCAACGACGCAACAAGCTAAGGAGACGCCATGACTCAGTGGGACCGGCAGTGGGTGCGCACACAGC
This sequence comes from Arachnia sp., assembly GCA_041855345.1. GTDB lineage: Bacteria > Actinomycetota > Actinomycetes > Propionibacteriales > Propionibacteriaceae > Arachnia. Next base: position 857 of record JBHAEB010000080.1, read on the forward strand.
TGGCAGACAAGGACCTGCCTCAGGTCATGGCCTGCCTAGAAGAGCTGACTCCCGAGGACCGGACCCGAGCCGCCCAGGCCATCGCCCAGCATGGCCGCCGCGCGCTGGGAACCTACCCAGATCCGCAGGATTCGTCGAACCTTCTGGTGATGGCCTCACACCTAGAGGTGCCAGTGGCGGCACTGTTGAAACTCGTCGGGTATTGGAACTCTGACTACGTAGCCGATAGCCCCGAATACCTTGAATCCTTCCTGGCAGGGTTGGCGACGGCGGAGCGGGCGCAGGCTGTGGTGGCTGGGCTGGTCAAGCGCGGCGTCGACAGCTTCAATGTGCGCTTCATCGATGCCATCGTCGAGGCCTTCCACCTAGAGTTGCCCACCAGTCCAGGATTCTGGGGAGAGTGGATGAACCAAGATTCGGGCCTGGCCTTCCCGGCGCCGCGGCGACGCTGGCAGCAGCATTTCCTGGCCATGTGTGCGATTCCCGAGGCGATCGGCAACGCGATCGGGGATCGTGACGGCTATTGGCGCAAGGTTGCCACCGGATTAGGTCGGTTGCGGCGGGTGGAACCGGTAGACGACGAGGCCTGTCTGGGGGCGCTGTTGCAGGTCTTTGAGCGCGGCGACCGCTCCGTCGCCCAGCGCAATGCCTGCGGGTGGTTGTCGGCGCTGAATTTGGAGCCGCTGTTATGGGGGCAGCGATCCCGGGTGCTGGCGGCCTTGCCATCGGCGGATGCGGGTTTCATCAAGCTGGCGGTGGCCGAGTTACTGCGGCCGGAACTGGCTCCCGCCGACCTGGACGCCCTGGCGCTGGTGGTGCTGGCTCGCCAGGAGAAGTCCCTCAAGCGCGAGATCTTGAAATCCTTGACGGCATTAAAGGATCCATCGGTGGAGCTTCGCGACACGGTCGCGGAACTGGCTGCCGCACCCGATGCGGCAACAGCGAAACTGGCGCGGCAGGTGATCGAACAGTGGGGCGCCTCGACAGCGGAGCCGACCCTGCAGGGGCTGTGGCGGGAGCCATCGCTGGAACGGGCGGTGCTTCCGCAGATCGAGGCTGTGGCGACCGTCGAAGAGTTGGCGGATGTGATGGAAGCGGTCACCTTCGACATTCGTGACCATCACGACACCGCCGAGACGGCGCTGGCCACGGTGGTGACCACCAGCCACCGGTCGGGAACCGAATTCGTTATGCCGATGATCCGGCAGTGGCATGGTCACGAGCAGGAGAATCGCAACAACCTCACTACCCGGTCGCTGTGGCGGCTAGCTCAGCAGGGAGTCGTCGAGGAGTTTGACGCCCCGCCGCTGTCGAGCCTGGTGAGGGATTGGATGGTTGAGACAGCACGCCGACTGGGAACGATCCCGGAGCTGTTGTCCACCCCGACTCACGAGGGCAAGCGTGTGAGTTGGGAGGCCTTCACTCAGCGGGTCGAGGCGTATCGAAGCTGCGATGTTCCCCTGGGGCCTGTCGACCTGATGCTGACATTGGGCAGGCTGGACCGGTTGACAGCGCCTTCAGATTTCAGCGGCTTCGTCGCGCCCATCGACGGGGTTAACGTCGGCTTGGATGAGGTGCTGATCCACTGGCGAGATACTCCCGTCGCGCCAGCGGTGTTGTCGTTGTCGCCATCAGCAGAGCAGGGTTTGGACATCGAGGTCAGTGGTGAGACTCCTGCGGAGGCGCAGCTGTTGGGAATTGAGGGGGCTTGGGTCAGCACCTTCGTCGCTGAGGCCAGCGACGCGGACGAAGACCACAGCGTTCTGGATATATTGCCTGTTCATCCTGCCCGCCCGGCCGCCAACATCCTGCGGGCCCTGAGCATCGAGCGGGATGGCTATGTCGGGGAGTGGGACCAACCCGCCACGATGTTCTTGCGTGCGGCGCGTGCAGCGGACCCGTTCGGGCCGATCCTCGGCTTCGCAGCTCTGGCCGTGGCCTCGTCGTGTGAGTCGAAACGACGCCCAGCCATCGCTGAGGCCCTGCTCACCGCCTGGGATCAGGGACGGCTGCGGGCAGAGGACCTAACCGGCGCGTGGGAGGCCGAATGGCGGCAGCTGTGGCCTTTGGAAGGGGCCCGGATCGTTGCCGTCCTCAAGCCGGTCGCCGAGGCCGGAGGGCTGGCCATCGTGTGGCCGCTGCTGGCCAGGATCGCGGATGAACTCAGTGCCCAGCCCAAGATCCCTGCCAGCACCAGCGCGGTTTTGGAATTAGTGGCGACCCTGTTGCCGGAAGTGCCATCCGATCAGCGTGAACCATTGCCCAATGTGGCCTCCCTGGCTTCTAGAAAGGGCAGCAGTAAGGCCATCATCGCGGCGCGAACCATTACTGCTGAGCTATCCCAATCCTGATTCTTCGGGATCGTATCTCCGGCTGTTGACGTGCAATCGTTGGCAGCCGGAGTTGATTGATTCCCGCCATTCAGACCATTTCCTGTGGTGTCTTTCCCGCATTCCGGTGTCGTGGGGTTGGTGGAGATTGGTCAGGATCGGCTATGTCGGGGACAAAACAAAGGTGGGGTCGGAAGCGAGTGCTCCCGACCCCACCTTGAGTCGCTGGTCGATTCGATCGGCTCCTACTGTGAGTAAGCCATGCGAGGCGAAACCAGCCTGAGGGTTAGCTGCCGGTCTTCGGCGGTGCCGGCTTGGTCTTCACCGGCGTCGGCTTAGCGGTGGGTGCCTTCGACGGTGCCGGTGCCTTGGTTGGGCTGGGGGTGACAGTCGGAACCGGGCTCACCGACACAGTCGGTGCCGGGTTGACCGTCGGGGAGGCCGACGCAGTCGGGCAACTTGGGGCCGTCAACTCCTTGGTGTAGGTGAAGGTGCCGTTGCTGTTCTTCGTCCAGCCAGCTGGGACCTCAGCGACGGTGTAGCCATCGGCGACTGTCACGGTGACAGTCACGGTGATCTTGGATCCCTCAGTGGTGATGACGGGTTCACCGTAGGTCAGGCCCTCGACCGTCGGGGTGGTGACAGTCGGCTTGGTGGGCTCGGTGGCGCCGACGGGGCACGTGCCCTCAACGATGGAGGGATCCACCAGCTTCACCACGGTGGGCTGCTTGGTGTAGGTGTTGACGAAGTTCAACTGGGCGGTTTCACCAGCCTTGATGGTCACCTGCTGGGTTTCGGTACCCGCCCACTCATAGCCGGCCCGCGCGTAGTTGGTCTCGGTGATGGTGCAGGTTGTGCCATTGGGGAATTGCTTATCCACAACGACCACGCCACCGGCTTGGGAGACCTTGACCTCGCCTGACTGCTTATCGGAGCAGGTGTAGGCGAAGGTGTACTCGTGGTTGGCATAGGCGGCCGCGTCATCACCTTGAACCAGCTTGGTCAGCTTGAAGCCGCCGAACCCGTCGCGGTACTGGATGGTGCCCTGGAAGGTCTCGGCATAGGTGCGGCTTGCGGTCACTGGATCAGCCGTGGTCAAGGTGAACTTGGCAGAGTTGGTGTAGTCGTAGTTCTTGTCGATGGTCAAACCACTGGCAAAAACGGTGGGGACGCTGAAGACATATTCGCAATTCGCCTTCCACGGTCCCGACGCCTCAAGGGTGAGGTCCTGGGTGTTGGCTACCGTCAGCGTCAAGGTAAAGCCATCAATGCTCTTACCATTGGCATCGGCTTTGACCACCGTGGTGTAGGAGGAGGTCTTGTTGGGGTCCTGGCACAGTTCGCTCACGGTGTAGCGGGACTTGTCAGAATGAGGCAGCAAGACACCAGGGGTGAGGTTGTCCTGGATGACGACCTTGCCATCGGGGTGGTTCGCGTTGATCCACTGACCGGAGGCAGCGATATGCCAGTTGATGCCCTTCGACTGTGAGCCCACCCCGGAGGAATACTTCGCTGGCTTGGTGCGAGGCGCCCAGTCCTTGACCGGACGTGGAGCGATGGGCTTGTCATAGGGCAGGATGACCGGGCTGGACTTGCCGTTGAGATCCACATCGACGGTGTTGGCCGTGGTGACATCCTTCACATACAGGTTCGCCTTGATGGAACCCTTCACGTCGATCTTGTCCTTGATCGCGTCATTGAAGGTACAGGTCAACACATTGGGAGAGCCCGCGGTCGTGGCGTTGACTAGTTTGCATTGACCTGCGACGGTGCCGTCCTCGGTCTTGAGGTCCTTCAATGCAGCTGTGTCGCGCAGCGTCAACTGCGAGGGCAGTGCGACGTAGAAGGAGTCTCCAGGCTTGGGATCGGCGGCAGTCGCGTCGTAGTTGACGCTGAACTCGAGGTAGTCCTGAACCCAGACCTCGTTGCGGCCAGTGACTGGTGCGCTGCGGTCGGTCACATGAGTGAACTTGGCATCAGTCAGCACGATCTTGCTGTTCTCATCGGCGGCGGCGGGGCTTGCGATCCCGGCCACCATGCCCGATACAGCGACGGCGGCCGCAGTGAGCACGGCCAGCCAGCCGCGACGGGCGCGGTTGGTCATTGATTTCATTCTTCCCTCCGGTCCTCAGACTGTCTGGTGACTCACCACGCAACAGTCCGTAATTAACCGGAGCCTAGTCGATGGTTAGCGCGCTGGCTACGAAGGGATAAATCTCGGTTTGGCCGATCGTACATATCACCTAGTCAATGGTGATTTACCGGAGGGGAATTATGGAATATTTGCTGCTGGCTTGAGTGTCTTGAGGGACTCGCAAGGGCGCCGAAGTTTCGTTAGACCCATTGTCGTACTTTCGGCCAGATACCTCCGGCTATCGATCTGAGTTGGCGCCAGTTAAGCGTCCAGCTAGGAGCAGTTATGCGTTCAGCCATGAGATTGCATTGGGTTGGTGGTCGTGGCCCAGACGACCGAGTGGAGCCGGCGGGGGAGTCGTGGTCTGTCGATTCCGAGAGTCTGCCGACAGGTGAGCGCCCTGGGCTGCGATCGGGTTCCGCTGGATCGGGTTACGGCGGTGCGGTCTAGGATCGAGATATGCGCCACTTCACCGTCGACCTGAATGAGGAACGCTCAGCCACCCTGGAAGGGATCTTGTTTGATCTGCCGTCGCCGGAGGAGCAGCCCACCCCGCTCGAAGATCCCCGCCCTGCCATCATCGTGGCTCCCGGCGGTGGCTATCAGATGTTGTCTCAGCGGGAATCGGATCCGGTAGCGGTGGCCTTTCTCCGTCGAGGCTTCAATATTTTTGTGCTGCGTTACTCCCTACGCGACCATGCCGCCTATCCCAACCCTGCTGTCGACGCCGCCCAAGCGGTCCGCTGGGTTCGGGCCCATGCAGCCGAGTATGGGATCGATCCCAACCAGGTTGCGCTGATGGGTTTTTCCGCAGGTGCCCACGTCGCTGCCCTGCTGGGTACCCACTGGCACCGAGAGGATCTGATAGCTGCCGAGCGGGCCGAATACGAAGTTACGGGTCGAGAGGACCTGATGAACTACAGCTCGCGCCCTGACTACCTGGTCACCAGTTACGGGGCCTTCAATGTGTCTTGGGCCGGAGCCGACCCCGAAGTGTTACGAACGGCTGCCTGTGTTGATTGCATCTCAGCGGTTGATGATCGCACCCCGCCCGCATTCGTGTGGACCACGGCAGAGGACAAGACTGTGCCAGCCGAACAATCAGTTCAGTTCGCGACGGCGCTGATGGCAGCCGGGGTGCCCGTGGAATTCCATATGTTCCAACGTGGACGGCACGGTCTTGGGGTCGCAGAGGAATTGAGCAACGCCGACCAGGACTATCTCCCTGAGAATGCACGCTCCTGGACGGATCTGGCGGCCAACTGGTTGCGGGCTAACGCATCGGCGTCGACCAGTTCCTAGGTCTGACCTCTGGCGCACCTGGGTGGAGGGGCAGCGAGAAGTTCAATCCCTGCTCCCTATCGTGCATCGGTCGGGATCCACTGCTGTACCAATGCTCGCGCCCAGTGCTACCTGACTGCCTCGAGGGTCGGTCTGAGCCCCGGATTCTTCGGAGTCCGGGGGTTGTTTACCTGACTCCCTACGCGCGTCGGTCTGCACGCCGCCCAGGAAGGGAGACAATGGCTAAAAACCCTGACTCCCTACGCGCGTCGGTCTGCATATGGTTATGAGGGTGGATGCCGGTCAGCTCCTGACCTTCGGTGCGCCAGGTGCGCCATTAACGGCTCCTAGCCTTGATGCGGCCTAGTCCTGCTGCCTGGCGTGGGTTTGGTGCGCCGACGTTTGCTCCGCAGGCACCCTGATCCTCGTGTCTGCTGCCTGGCGTGGGTTTGGTGCGCCGACTTTCGCTCCGTAGACACCCTGATCCGCGCATCTGCTCCCTGGCGCGGGTCGGGTGCGCTGGCCTCATTGTGGATGCCAGTGTTGTAGGGCCAGCAAGCGACGATAGGGCCAACACCGAGGGCTCGGGCCAGTGAATTCCATAACCAGAGGGGTGCCATCACGGCGCCGACACCCCAGGTTAGGCTTACCTGATATGGGATTGACCTCGCACCTCCCCGACGCATCCTCGCCGCCCACCACGATATGGCAGTTGGTTAGGCCAGCACATACCGCGATGATTGGGGCTGGGGTGTTGGCCTTCGTCGGCTCGGCCCTCAAACTTGTCCCCTATATCGCACTGGTAGAGATCGGTCGAGGGGTGCTCAGCGGGTCGCCCGCCGCCACATTATGGACGTGGTTGGTGGTGGCGGTCGTCGCGATGCTGCTCCACGGAATCACCTACACCGGAGCGCTGGGATGGACCCACCGGGCAGAGGCTGATCTGCGTCACGAACTGCGATTGCGACTGGTTGATAAGCAGCCTCGGCTGCCCTTGGGATGGTTCACCGAACGGTCCTCGGGAACCATCAATCGCGCTGTCGTCTCGGACACCGAGCAGATCCACTCCTTGGTCGCTCACCTATCGGGCGATCTCATGAACTCCCTCGGCACCCTGGTTGTGGGGTTCGGTTATCTCCTGTGGCTGGATGCGCGATTTGCTGGGCTCCTGATCGGAGTGTGGGTGCTGTTGCTGGTCCTGGCTGCGGCTCGGGGAGTGGGCGGGATGAAAGAGGTCTTCAACGACTACTCCGCTGCCCAAAGCGAGCTCTCGGCAGTCACCACAGAGATGGTTGACGGCATCAAAGAGGTGAAGAACTTCGCGATGACCGAGGATGTCTTCGGTCGCTACGACAAGGCCTCCCGTCGGCACGCGGAGGTCACCATGCGGTGGAATGCGAAGTCGGGCAGATCGATGGCGATCATGGCGGCCCTAGCCCAACCCGCAGCTCTGCTGGTGCTGACCTTAGGCCTGGGCTTCTGGTTCGTTACCCAGGGCTGGATTGCGCCGTTGACAGTGGTGGCTTTCGCGCTGGTGTGGGTGGGAATTCCCGAGGGGCTATTGACGGTCATGCAGATCTTTCAGCACCTGTATGCCGCGAAACAGGCAGCCGAATCGACCCTCAAAATCCTGACCACTGAGGAGTTACCAGCCCCAGAACAAGAATCGCCGCCCAGCAGTGACCCAGGGCTGATTGAGTTCGACGATGTCAGTTTCGGTTACGAAGCCGATCGGCCAGTGATCAACCACATCACCTTGACCTGCCATCCCGGGACCGTGACGGCGCTGGTAGGCCCCTCGGGTGGAGGCAAGTCCACCCTCGCACGGCTCATTGCTCGGTTCTGGGACGTCGACTCCGGGCAGATCCGTGTCGGCGGGGTCGATATTCGACAGTTGACTGACCAACAGCTCATGGGATCGATGGCGCTGGTCTTCCAGGAAGCCATGGTGGCCAGGGACACCGTCGCCCATAACATCGCCCTCGGTCGTCCCGATGCCAGCCGCGAGGACATCGTCGAAGCCGCGCGCCGGGCCCATATCCATGATCGGATCATGGCCCTACCCGATGACTATGACACGGTGCTGGGACAGGACACAGCAGTGCTGTCTGGGGGTGAGAAGCAGCGGCTGGCCATCGCGCGAGCTTTCCTGGCTGCTCCGCCAATCCTGATCCTGGATGAGGCCACCGCTCAGGCCGATCCTCATTCGGAGTTGGAGATTCAACGTGCGATCTCTGGCTTGGCAGCAGACCGGACTGTTGTGGTGATCGCCCACCGGTTGGCAACGGTGCGGGCAGCTGATCAGATCGCGGTTATCGAGGATGGTCGGATCGTCGAATGCGGAAACCATGACGATCTCATCTCTTTGGGTGGCCGCTATGCCACCTTGTGGGCGCTCCAACATGACAATCTGGGAGGCCAACATGCTTGAACGTTTTCGCACCTACCTGGATCGCCCAAGCAGCGTGTACCTGCTGATCGCCAGTTATGTCGTCGCTGCGATCTTGCAAGGTTTAGCCTTCGGGGCGCTGATTTGGTTCCTGCGGGGTTTCCTTTCCTCAGATCCAGCCTCGGCAGCGCCCGCATTATGGCTGCTGATCGGGCTGGGATGTGCCTCAGTTGTGGTGTTCGCAGGAGCCATGGTGGCAGCCATCCGGATCTCGGTCTTTGACATCTGTGGCAATGTCATCGCCAAAATCGGGGCCCGAGTTTCGGCGCTGCCACTGGGCTGGTTCGATGCCGGAGCCGCAGGCAGGGTCTCA
>JBHAEB010000081.1:0-11263 GCA_041855345.1 Arachnia sp.
ATCGCCGCCGAGATTGGCCCACAGCAGTGCCACCGCGGTGGCTGCTAGTAACAGGATCGCCCCTGATGTCTGTTTGGCCGCGAAGCTGTGTAGGGCTGCCCGGAACCTCAGGATGTGTTTCATCAACGGTTCCTCAACGGCAGAATGCTGGCGGCTGCCATATTGACATGGGCTGGCAGCGAGGTCATGAATCCCACCTCGTCAGCGATGCGTTCGGTGTCAACGGTGTTGACCTCTCCCATATCTGCGGGCAGTATGTCGTGGTGCAGACTGGTGGAACGGTCGGAACCGATATTGCTTGCTGCAAAGAAGCTGCCAGCAGTGAACAGGGAAGCGATGTGATGGACCCGCACCCCACGAGGACCGTATTCGGCGCGCAGATGCTTGGAGAATTGACGAATTGAGGCCCCGAATGAGGAGAACACCGAATAGGCCTTCTGGCGTTCCCGCGCAGGGGAGGTGCTCAGCAGCACGATATCGGCGCGCTGCCCGCGGGCAGCAGCTGCCATGGCATCAGAACTGAAGATCTGCACCGTCTGCAACACCCCGCGCACATTGGTAGCCTCCATGGCGTTCCAGTCAGCCGGGATGGCCTCCTCGAAGGGAGCAGCCCGACGCACACCCGCCGCTGCGACGACGAGATCCACTGGGCCGAAAACATCGTGGATCTTTTCGCGGGCTTCGACGATATCGAAGGCGCTGGTGACATCGGTGGGGCATACCAACGTAGGTGCGGTATCGGGAAGTCTGCGCTGGAGTTTCTCTAGTCGCCGTTTGGTGCGGGCCAGCAGGGCAGTGCGCACACCGGAAGCAACCAAGGTGCGCACGATCGCAGAGCCGATGGCTCCACTCGCGCCGGTGACGACAGCGGTACGGTCATGCAGATCATAGGTCGAAACAGGTGCCATGGGGTCCTTGTGGTCGTGGTCATCAGGGCCGTCGTCGCTGTTCAATACCACCCTCAGCTACCCCAGAGGGCTGAGCTCATGGGGTCTTCTCTCGAATGCTGTATCCAGCAATGCCAGCCAACCGATGCCGCCGGTGACAGCGGTCACAGTGGGCTGGGAGAGATAGCTCTTAGGCTATGCGGAAGCAGTGGTTTGATGAGCAACTGTGCACGTCTAACCTATCAACTGCCACCAAATCGGTCAGTCCGCGGTCCCAAGCCACAGATCGAGACCATCGTCGCAATCCCAGCCATCAAGCAGACTCAGTTCCCAATCGGTGAGCAAGATGTCGTTGAAGGCGCGTTCGACGCGTCCGCGGTCTGCCTCATCAATGCCTGTGATCACCAGCCGGGTGTGGCGAGTCTTGTCGCCAGCCCACACACCGGCGTCGCCGATGCTCAGTTGGCCACCAGCGCCATCCCAGGCCACCACCATTTCGGGCCGGGAAGGCACCCAGGTAAGGCCCTTGCTGCGGAGCCGACCAGCTCCAATCAGTTCAACTTGGGCGTAGAGCCGTCCCGGATGCAATGGCCGGTCGCTGGTCAACACGAGGGTCCACACCCCGCAGCAATCGGCACTTCGATGATGGTGATCTCCGGTCGGGTCGGTTCGTGTTTGAGCGGCCTTGAAGTCGTGGGATCGGGTGATCAACTCGCCAGCGTCAAGGCTATGGATCTCACGCCGCGGCCGGTCGCCAGTGAGGTGTTCGAGAACTGCGGCAGTCATCTGGTCGGGGGTGCCCAGGGTAGCGATGACATCGGCGAAATCGAGCTGAGCGCAGATGGCCTCACCCATGGCCCGATCATCGAACTCAGACAGGTGAAGGCCCCGGTCTGCCAGCAGGTCGTCGCCGAAGATATCGGCCACCAAGGTGGTTTCCTCAGCCACCGCGAGCACAGCACAGAGTTTGGCATCGAGATCACCGGTGCGGATGGCTTCGCTGATCTGCCAAGCCACCGACTCTGGGGCGGCGGTCAACGGCAGCGACACCACGATCGTGGTCCACCAACGCTGCTCCAATGCCTCGATCAAGGCTGGGACCAGATCCTGACTGGCTGCGCAGGAGACACAGCTGTGCCCGAGGGTGAGGCTGTGGCTAGTGACCAGCCCGAAGCCATCCCAGCCGCGACGCCATAACTCGCCCTCGGCGTTGAGGTCATACTGGATGACCAAACAATCGGGCAGATCGCACAGCAGCGAGCTGGTCGCACTGCCGCGCGCCACCTCATCACAGCCGGCGATCAGGATGAGGTTTGTGGTCATGAGGTCTTCCCGTAGCGCTGCTGGAACTTCTCTACCCGGCCAGTGATGCTCACCTTGCGGGCCTTGCCGGTGTAGAAGGGGTGGCTGTCGGCGCTGATTTCCACATCCACTAGGGGGTAGGTGTTGCCATCGCTCCAGTCGATGGTCTGGGTCGAGGTGATCGTGGAGCGGATCAGGTACATGGTCTGCGTCGAGATGTCACGGAAGACCACCGGGCGGTAGTCGGGGTGGATACCAGGTTTCATCGTTTCTCCCAGTTGGCAAAGCTAGCGGGAAGCATTATCGTTAACCCCCTTGGATTACACAACTTATGGAGTCCCATGTCGCGTCATTGTCAGGTCACCGGAGCAGTCCCGGGCTTCGGTCATCGCGTCCCTTGGTCGAAGAAGAAGACCAATCGTCGGTTCAATCTCAATCTGCAATCTAAGCGCTACTACGTGCCATCGCTGGGACGCGCCATCACGCTCAGGGTTTCGGCTCGGGGCATGAAGGTCATCGACGCTAGAGGTATCGAGGCCGTGGTGGCAGAACTCAAGGCCAAAGGAAGGAAGTTCTAAAATGGCGAAGAAGAATGATCTGCGGCCTTTGGTGAAGCTGCGCTCCACCGCAGGAACTGGGTATATCTATGTCACCCGTAAAAATCGTCGCAACGATCCTGACCGGCTCAGCTTGCGTAAATATGATCCCGTCATCCGTGCCCATGTGGAGTTCAAGGAGGCGCGGTAATGGCGAAGCGGTCAAAGATCGTGGCCAACCGTCGTCGAGCCGAAATGGTGAAACGGGAGGCTGGTAAACGAGCGGCGCTCAAAGCGATCATCGCAGACCCTAAGGTCGAGGCCGACGAGCGATTTCGAGCGGTACGAAGGCTGTCGGCGATGCCTCGCGATGGCTCTGCTGTTCGGCTGCGTAATCGGGATGCCGTCGATGGCAGGCCGCGAGGATATCTGCGGATAGCAGGGCTGTCGCGGGTGAGGTTTCGCGCCATGGCCCATCGGGGAGAACTTCCAGGCATAGTGAAATCGAGCTGGTAGCGAGTTGTGTCATCCTTTCGGTCAGCCCCCCGGAATTAAGGTGACTGACTCTCTGACTGAATGTTACGCTGCGCCCGTCATAAGACTATCCATCGGTGAAATGGGAGTGGAGATGGGCAACCAGACCAAATCGATGCGAGCATTTGCGGCGATTGTGCTCGCGATGCTTGTGGGGTTTTTCAACGGGATACAGGTGGCACAAGCTGCGGAAGTGAATGCCATCGTTCCCGGTAGCGTGAAAATCACAAAAGCCAGTTCGCATGGCACCTTGTACCTATGGAACATGGTCAAGATCGAGGCTGACTGGCGGATTCCGGATCTCAGCGGCAAGGCTGGCGATACCTTCAAACTAGGCCTTCCCAGCGAGCTTGAGGGAACCGTCGGCGTCTATGACCTCAAGGATAAAGACGGCGCCGATATCAGCTACGGCAGTTGCGTCGTGCAGCAGCAGGAGCTCGTGTGCACCCTCAACGCCAATGTCGAGAACAGATACGACGTCGGCGGTTCGCTGTGGATCGACGCCCAGATCGTCAAGACCTTCTCAGCAGAGAAGCTTGTGTTCACGACGATGAGTGATGGCAAGATCGAGGTCGGTCTACCTGATGGCCAAATCGGCGTCGGCTACAGCCCGTATGTGCCCACCACCGTATTCAAGGACGGCTGGTTTATGGATGATCCCACCCAGGTCAAATGGCGGGTGGTGGTTCCCGGTTCTAAACTGGCCAGCCTCAATACCGTGACCGTGACCGATTCCTATGATGTCGATGACGTCTCCTTGACCATGGCGCCCGGCTATCCGCTGGTGTATTCGGTGGGGGCTACTCCAGCATGCTGGAACCTTCATTCCAACCCAGGCTGCTATACCGAACTCAATGCCACCTCCGATCCCTCGGCCACGGTGGCTGTCGATGACGACGCTGACAAAGTGAGCGTGATGATGAAGGCCTCTTCAGGCTTCGCTGCTGACCGGATCTATGTGGTGGAGTTGACCTTCAAAGCTGATCGCGACATCGCTGAAGGCACCACCTGGACCAATAAAGCCACCGTCAATGGTGAGGAGTTCAGCGCTACTGCCACCAAACGCACCTCGGGTGCTGGAACCGGATCAGGTGTGGTGAAGTCCACGGTGGCGCCAGTCACTGTGACTCCTGGAGTATGCCAGCCCGGAGCTACTTCCCCTTCACCGGTAGTGGTCTCTGGTGCGGTGGATACCGACGAGGTCGACTACAGCGAACCAGTCGTGGTCACCAACGGCGACCAGGTCACTGTGACGGTGACCGCAACGGCTAAGGGCAATCATGTTCTAGACACCGCGAACCTGCCCGCTGGCTGGTCTGTCGTTAACGGTGTGGTGACCTTCTCCGCCACCGTGACTCAGCCAACTTGCACGGTGGCCTCAACGCCAGCCACCCCGACGCCAACCACCCCGGCGCCGAGCAAGTCGGCTCCGGCACCGAGCAAGTCCGCACCGGCCCCGAGCAAGCCAGCTCCGGTCAAGCCGGCACCCAAGAAGCCTGGTTTGCCTAAGACCGGTAGCTAGCACTTGGGTAACAGATTGCGGGGCCGATCCACCACGCCCCGCAATCGCGGTGACTCTGTTGACTCGCTTCCTCGCTGCTATGCCAACCATGAGTACTGGTCATGTGATGCAGGAGTTTGAGTTATCGAGGGCTGACAGTTAGAACCGATCGCTTAACACGTTATGGGGCTCGAGATCTCGAGCCCCATAACTGTGTCTCCGCGGCCGTTGCTAGCCGTATTACGGCCTAGCGCCATCACCCAGTAACCTACGTTCCGGCTGCATAACTAACGACCAGCCAAGCGGAAGGACTGTGATGAGCCGGCACTGGCGTGAGTTGCTCTCTCAAACCCCCTGGGACCAGCTGAAACAGGCCTTTGCCCCAGCCACGACCACCCCGGCAGATCTGCTGGCGTTGAGCGACCCCGAGGAGGCTGACGTCGCATGTGAGCAACTCGGATTGACGCTGTTGCATCGCGATGTTGTCTACTCCGCCACCCTGCCAGCTATGGAGGTGGTAGCTGCCATGGTGGTCGCAGGTGCCGCGCAACCACAGCACGCTTTCCCACTACTAGAGGACTTCGGCTACACCGTGGCGATGCTGCCACTGGAATCGCCGATCTACAGGGCTGCCCATCAAAGCCTGGAACGGGTGCAAACCACGGTATTGCCGCTGATCGACTCCCATGATGAGCTTGCCGTACATGCCATCGACCTTCAGGGCATCGTCGGGCATCTTGGTCCCGCCCAGCAGGCTGCCCTTGAATCCTGCCAAGCCAGGGCCTACCCGGTGGCGCTAGCGGCCTTTCGGGCTCTGGTCCGAGGTGGGAAACAGCCTCGTTCCATGCCAGCCGATTGGCGTTTCGCCGCAGTAGGGGCCTGGATGAGATTGTTGGGCGGGGTGCAGACCCCAGCAGACGTCGATGTCCTGGTGCGGCATTGGGAAAACCTCGACCAGGTCGTCAATGTCGCCTCCCATTTGCCCTGGGAAAAACTCACCACACGCAACCCATTAGGGGCCTTGGAACTCTATCGACGCCTGCCCGGAGAAGCAGGGGCGAGGGGACTACTCGATGTGATCACGGTCTCCCGGTCGCTGACCCCGGTGGCAGAGTCCGAGCTACTGGCGAAGATCGCCAGGGGTGAGGTGCCCGCGACCTTGGCTGCTGCGCTGGTGCAGCAATTAGCGCCCAGCCCCGCGACCCTCGATGCCATGCACATGATCGGCTTTCACGTTCCCAGACCCCGCGAGGATGTCGATGTCCGGGCCGACATCGCTGCCGCCCTGGCCGCCGCGGCCGATCCTCGCTGGGAGAGCCATCTTGATGTAGTCCTTGATACCAATCCTCGTGCGGTCCATGTCATGGTGTCTGGGCCCACCAGCCTGGCCCGGCTGGGCTACGCCTTTGGGCGGGCCCCAGTAGCGGGTTCCTGGCGGCTGGCCCAGAATGTGGGAAGTCTGCTGCGGGAGGAATCGGTGTATAGCCCCTCCGATGGGGTTGAGGCGCTGCTGTGGTGGTTGGCGAACTGGGGCAGCGAGGCATCCAAGGCGGCACGGGCTGGGGTGCTGCTGTGGTTGGAACGATTGCCGGGAGCTGTAGCGCAGGTCTTAGCCGGCTGGGCAGACCCGGCTGATAGCGATCTACTGCGGCCACTGTCCCAGGAGGATCCACGCACTCGGCTGGCATTAGCGAAACTGTCAGGGCAGGCAGCCGACTGGCATGCGGTCTTGGCCGAGGAACTGCCCTACCTCGAGGCAGAGGTACTGCGCTGCTACCCGCAAGATAGGGATCCGGTCTTTGTGGCCTGGGCGCGACGTTTTGTCGCCGACACCGGGGTCAGCCTCGGCGAGGAATGCGTCATCGCCTTGGCGCGGCTGGCAGCTGGGGGATCAGCCGGGATGGATGAACTGTGGCCCAAACTTCTTGAGGTACTTGATTCCGCCAGCCGAGCCTCGACTGATGCGGCGCAACTGGCCATCGGCTGGATCCGGGCCCTCAAGGTCAACGGTGAGCAGCAGCACCAGCTTCGGGATCTGCTGCGCGATATCGCGGTGAATGGTCGAGGCGAGTGGCAGGCCAGCCGGGCGATCGCAGCCAGCGCAGTTATCCATCTGGAGGGGCGGTGGCCTGCGGAACCGGAACTACTGGCTGGCATCGTGGCGGCTGCCCTGTATACCCCTGGGGAACATCGAGAGGTGCTGTCGCTGGTTGCCGAGGTAGCCAAGCTTCGCGACCCGATCCCGAAGGCCGCCGTGTTGGCCCCAGTCGCCGATGTGCTTCGCTCGGATCGTCGCCTGACCTACTTCACCTTGCCGATCGCCAGTGATGTGGCTGAGCGCAACGAACTTCTGAAGATCGCCCAGCTCCTGGCAGAATGACGAAGGTGACTCACTGATGAGCCCGGTGAGTCGTTCACTTCACCGAGGAGCCGCGCATGCTGCACACCGACACCATGACCGCCAACCCCAACCCCTTGGTTCGTGCGCTGGGTAAACCCGCCGACGAATTCACCAAGGCCGACATCATTCGATTTGTCATCGACAACGACATTGCCATGCTCAACCTGCGCTATATCGGCGGGGATGGGCGGCTGAAGACCCTGAACTTTGCGGTGCAATCGCTGGCACACCTTGACCGGGTGCTCACCATGGGGGAGCGTGTTGACGGCTCCTCACTGTTCGAGTTCGTCGATGCATCTAGCTCCGACCTGTACGTCGTCCCGCAATTCCGCAACGCCTTCCTTAATCCCTTCGAGGAAATCCCAACCCTCGATATTCTCTGCGGCTTCTATGACGTCGAGGGCAATCCGTTGGCCAGCTCCCCGCAACACATCCTGGCTAAAGCCCAATCGGCCCTGGAAGCAGAAACCGGGTGCCGAATGGAGGCGCTGGGCGAACTGGAGTACTACCTCTTCTCCGAGGTTGATCACCGGTTCCCCGTCGAGGAACAGCGGGGTTACCACGAGGCCGCTCCCTTCGGGAAATGGGAGGAGGTGCGCACCATATCGTTGCGGTATCTGGCCCAGATGGGCTGCTCGGTCAAATACGCCCACGCCGAGGTGGGGAATTTCATCGCTGGGGATCGACAGATGGTCCAGCAGGAGATTGAGTTTGCTCCCACCGACGTCACCCGGGCTGGCGACCAGATGGCCTTGGCGAAATGGGTGGTTCGCAAGGTTGCCCATTCCTTAGGCATCGAGGTGTCCTTCTCCCCGAAGATCGCGGTGGGCCAAGCCGGGTCCGGCATGCATTTCCACACCAGAGTGGTCAAAGATGGGGTGAACCAATTCGCCCAGGGCTCGGGGCTGACCGATACCGCCCGAAAGGTGATCGGCGGCTATCTCACTCACGCGGCTTCACTGACTGCCTTCGGCAATACCGTGCCCTCGTCGTTCCTGCGGTTAGTGCCCCACCAAGAGGCGCCAACCTCGATCTGCTGGGGCGATCGCAACCGTTCAGTGCTGGTTCGGGTGCCGCTGGGGTGGCAGCACATGGATGATCGGATGCTTCGCCATGCTAATCCCCTTGAACCGGCCAGTGGGGATCTGCCTGATGATTCCCAGACGGTTGAGTTGCGCAGCCCGGATGGGTCAGCCAATATCCACCTGTTGCTGGCTGGGATCACCGTCGCGGCACGGCTGGGTCTGACTCAACCGGGGATGCTGGAATACGCGAATCAGCGTTATGTGGCTGGGGACGCATCCCAGCTGGAAGGGCTCGATCAGCTACCGGATTCCTGCGTCGCGGCGGCTTCTCATCTGTTGAATCAGCGCGCTTCCTATGAGGCAATGGGGGTCTTCCCACCTGGATTAATTGATGCCTGGGCGGGGCAGTTGCGGTCGATGGGTGACGAGCAGCTGCGGCAAGAGCTTGAGGCGGATCCCACCAAGGTCGATGAGTTGGTGGCCCGCTATTTCCACATCGGATAGCCGCTACCCCGGGTAAACCCACCACATCGGGTTCACTGGCCTTATCGTGATACGCCGACGCTACAGCGCTGGCAGCCACGATAAGGCCAGTTTCTTTGGGGTTAGGGCCAGCGAACGGGCTCACCTTTGGCCAAGAATTTAGTTAGTCGCTCCGGTGAAAAGCTGCGGCGCCATGAGCTTCTGTCGCCAGGTTATGAATACCCCTAGTTCTCCTTGCCCAGTAGGCATGGAAGCGCTTTCGCGGTCTGACTAGGAGTTATTCCCTGTCGCGCACTTCTCGCTAGCGGGAATGGTGAAAATATAGACGAAATTCAGGGAATGGGATAGTCTCTTTTAGTCGTATGGCTGGGGGGGCCTCGGTATCCCTGGCTGCATGGATATCTCACATAGGGGAATGGTAGTGAAACCAACGACGCGTGGTATAGCTCGCCGCGTCACGACGGTGATTGCGGCCTTAGTGCTGGGTTTGACAGCACTGTTGCAGAATTTGGGAACCGCGCATGCGGCCGATCAGATTCAACCTTTTAATGTCGGCTCTATGCGGCTGAGCCGCACTGACGGCAGCTCCGAGACGATCGTGGTCTGGGACCGCATTACCCTTTCCGGGGAGTGGCGGGTTGAAGATCTCAAAGGGCACGCCGGTGACTACTTCACGTTGACGTTGCCGACCAACTTGGAGGGGATCGTCGGCACCTTCGAGCTAGACGGTGTGGGGGAGAACGCAGGGGTCTCCTTTGGTACCTGCACGGTCAGCCAGACTGAGATGAGATGTGAACTCAACAGCAACGTTGAGGGAAAGAATAACGTTGGCGGCGGGTTCAACCTGAACCTGACGGTTGCGGACGAGCATGCGACCAATGCCTTCGAGTTCACCATTAACGGCAACACGCCGGTGAGTGTGCCGCTACCCAACGGGCAGCCCAATATCGGGTTTGCTTCCTTCCTGCCCACTGACATTGAAAAATTCGGTTATCTGGTGGGTGACCCACTGGATCGGGTGCGGTGGCGTTTCCGGATCCCCGGCTCTGCTTTGCAGGGCACTACCTTGACGGTCCAGGATTCCTTCGGTGTGGTGGGATCGACCCTGAGCGTGGTGGATGGGACGCCCCAGCTGCTTGCCGTCCCCATGACCACTCGCTGCTTCAATAAGGACTTTTTGCCAGAGTGTCGGACAGTTCTTCCGGCTCAAATTAATGTCGATGCTGCCGCGAACACCATTTCGATGACCTACGACAACAGTGCGGTATTCGATGGCAATACCCTCTACATCTTCGAATTTGAGCTTCGCGTCGCCGAAGAGATCTTGGTAGGTGCCGAGTTCCCGAATACCGCCAGTGTCAATGACACCGTGGTGACCGCTACCGCGACCCGTGATGCTTCTGGCAGTGGTACTGGATCCGGCGATTACGTCGGCCATATCCGGCTGGTGAAGAATGTGGCTGGCGCCACGGCAGCAGTGCCCAGCGCGTCGGTGTATCCGGTGACCTACCAATACACCTATAAGGGCCAGGTGCGCACCGGAACCGTGGAGGTCAAGGGTGACGGTAGTGAAACCCGGATCAGTAATATCCCTGGCGGATCCGTCGTCACGTTGACTGAGGGCACCATGCCCACTGTGGCCAATGTCGCCTTCAAAGATCCTGTCTTTGCCGGCACTGGTGTCGTCGACGGGGGTGCCTCCTCCAATAGCGCTGAGGTGACTATCAGCAGCACCACACCAGTTGATGTTTCCTTGACCAATACTGCGGTCAATGTCATCTCTGATCCTGCGTTGCCCACAGCAGATGCTGGCCGTTGTGAGGCCCCTTTCGGCAAGACGAACCCCTCACTGACCTTCCCCACCACGCCTGGGGTTCGGTACGAGGTCGATCCGAACCGCCCGATCACTGATGACGGTACCAACGTGACCTTCTACGCAGTGGCGACCACCGAGGCTGGCTATGAATTCGCGCAGAACCTCGCCAACGACTGGACTCGGGTGTCTGATACCAAGGCCACCTGGACCTCGACACTGCCGTCTGTGGCGTGCTTCCAGACAGTTCAGGTCGACGACGTCCCCGTCGATGTGACCGCCAGCGTCTGCCCGGTGGGTACCTACACGCCAACCGAGCCGACTATCACCCTCAAGGCAGCACCCACTGGTATTACGTACAACATCACGAAGCAGCCGACTCTCGAAAATGGCAGGTATGTCTTCGACATTCTTGCCGCCCCGCGACCTGGCTATAGCATCGACCGTAACTTGCCCGACGGCTGGGAACGGAAGAATGATGGCACCGCATCCTTCAGGGGCGAACTCCCGGTTGCCGATTGTGCGAAGACGGTTTCTCCGGTGTTGCCGACTGTGGATGCTGGGGTGTGTCCTGTGGGTGCTACTGTACCGTCGGCTCCGAGTTGGGAGTTTGCTGCCACTGAGGGTGTGCGTTATGACGTGCAGCAGCCGGTGGTTGCTGGTGGGAAGGTGACTTTCACTGCTCGTGCTGTGGTTGTTGGTGCGGATATGCAGTTCCCGGAGAGTTTTGCTCAGGATCTGGTTGATGGTGGGTGGACTCGGGTTTCTGCGACTGAGGCTG